>CAYMVZ010000006.1:0-49344 GCA_964394335.1 uncultured Nitrospinota bacterium
ATGTTATTGAAGCTGGTAAAAACTATGGCTGGAATATTATGGAGGGATCAATCTGCACCCCTGGGATAAGTTCCAAGTGTGATACCACTGGTCTCACCCTTCCCATAGCTGAATACACAAGAGATAAAGGTATAAGCGTTATTGGTGGTTTTGTATATAGAGGTTCTAAAATTCCGGATTTATGCGGCGCTTATCTATACGGAGACTTTGGAAGCGGAAGGATATGGGGGTTACAATACCAGAACTTAACAGTAAAGAGAAAGAAATTGTTAATCAATACCAAATTCCCCATAAGTTCTTTCGGTACAGGTGAAGATTTTGAAATTTATGTGGTTAACTTTAGTGGTAGCATTTACAAGTTGGATTTCTCTATGGGTTTATTCTGAGCCAGAGGAGGAGATTCTTCGCTTCGCTCAGAATGACAAGCGAAGGGCTCTAAATGATTCCAAAGGGGTAAGACCTTAGTGCAATTCGTGGCTAAAAGAGGACTTATTCTGTCTTTAAAATAACCTTCAAAACTCCTTTTTGAGAGGCGTATTTGAACGCTTCTATCCCTTCATCCAAAAAGTAAGTTTTGCTGATTAAAGGTCTGGTGTCTATTAGTTTTTTTTGAAGTGCTCTGATAGCAGGAGCAAAGGGACCGCATCGTGATCCAATCAAATCTATTTCATTAATTACCAGTTCGTTCAAGTCTACTGGCTCTCTCTTTGCCAAAGTAGTTTTGAGAATAATTTTCCCTTTTGGCTTTGCAAGAACCAGGGATTTTTTGAGGCCGGATTGGGAGCCGGTGCAGTCCACTACTACATCAAATTTGCCATTTATATCTTCATGTAGACTTGTATGAATCCCTATTTCACTCAAAATGGAAAGTTTTTCCTCATGGTGGCCAATCACAGTTAGATTACATCCAGTTAAAGAAAGCACCTGACCGGCAAGAATGCCTAATTTCCCATCTCCAAGGACGCAAATTTTATCGCCGGGTTTTATATTTACCTGGTGAGATATTTCAAATGCCGCGGCAATAGGTTCGATAAAGACAGCTTCTTCATCTGAAACCGAATCAGGGATTGCATGAAGATTCCTGACTGGAAGAGTAATATAATCGGCAAAAGCGCCATCTTTTTTCAGAATGCCAAGGACCGACCGGTTGGGACAGTGATTTTTCATCCGACTCAGGCAATAAGAGCAAACGCCGCATCCTATATTGATCTCCCCCGCCACTCTCTTCCCTTCCCATTTCTTTTCTTCACTTTTTTCAACAATCCCCACAAATTCATGACCTGGCACACCTTTAAAATCCATATACCCATTGATAATTTCAAGATCGGTATTACAAATACCAGCCATCCTTATCCGGATTAAAGCTTCGTTGCATTTTTGTTTCGGCACCGGATAGTCAGTACGATGGGAAAGCTTTTTATCAAAATATAATGCACGCATTTTCTAAATCCAGTCTATCCTGTTCATCCTGTCTAAAAAAATGTTTTCCTCAGCGATCTTTGCGACCTCTGCGTTAAATCATTTACATTTCTTTAAAAAATAATGAACAAATTCCATTTGATCTCTGAAATGAAGGTGTAAATAACTTGCTATTAAGTTTTGCTTTCTGTATCCTTCCGCGTTCCAGTTCTTTTGAGAAGGTTTTTTTGTTTGATACAAGGGAAGAACTTCCGGATCATCCATATCGATAACACGAGAGTAATGGAATTGATGTCCGCGTAACAGAGGCAAGTCTGAATTATTTAATTTTGCTTCATAATATCCCAGGGCCTGTTTTTTGTGTTCCATTTTTACAGTACCTTTTATCAATCCAACCATTTTACATTTGTTATTATCATGATCAATCAAAGTTTCGAAAACATATATTAACCCACCGCATTCCGCGTAAATAGGAATGTCTTCTTTGAATTTCTCTCTGATATTATCCATGATAGTTTTATTTGACAAAAGATTTTTTGCGAATATTTCCGGAAATCCTCCCCCAAAATAAATTCCATCTATATTTTCAGGCAAGGATTTATCTTCAACAGGACTGAAAAATTTCAATTGTACTCCCTGCTCTTTTAAGACATCCAGATTATCTTCGTAATAAAAACTAAATACATCATCTCTTGCAACTGCCAGCGTCAGGTCATATCTCTTATTTTCCTTTTTAGGTGAAGTTTTAAGGACTATAGAGTTTTCGGCTGATTCTTTAAGTATTAAATCGATATCTATATTTTCAGTGATTTCATCCAGGATAAGGTTACTGCTGTCTAATTCCTGAAAGGGAACAAGTCCCAAATGCCGTTCAGGGAGTTTGAAACCGAGTTTTTTTATAAAGCCAAAGCATGGCAACTTGCAGTCATTTTCTATTAATTGCTTAAGCATCTTGTAATGGCTATCGCTTCCAATGTGGTTCAGGATAACACCAAGAAATTTAATCTTTTTACCATGTATTTTAAATCCATTAATAATGGGAACAATTGAGTGGGCTAATCCTTTCGCGTTTACTACAAGGATTATTGGAATTTGCAAAATTTCCGCTATGTGCGCTGAACTCCCCTTTGGGTATTCATTACCTGATATGCCATCATAAAGACCCATAACCCCTTCTATAACACCTATGTCTGACAGTTCCATATTTTTGTTAATTAAATAACAGATAGTTTCCTTCCTCATCATCCATGAGTCTAAATTGCAGCCAGGTTTAGCTGTAATGGCTTTATGATAACTGGGGTCTATATAGTCCGGCCCAATTTTAAATGCAGCGGTTTTTAAATTCTTTTTTACAAGCGATTGGATAATACCTAAAGTAACTGTGGTTTTACCACACCCGCTGTTTGTTCCCGCTATAATAAAAAGAGGTTTTTTCATAAAAGTTTTCAAAAAGGAATTTATAGAGTACGAAAGATACTGTGCGGCCTTCGGCCGCAACTAATAAATAGAACGCAGATAACGCTGATTAAACAGATTTGCGCGGATAAATATTTGCAGATTAGAATCTTATTTTTTGTTCTTTATTGTATTAAAAAGATCAAATGCTTCTTCGACAGACGCATTTTTGTGAATTATTGCATGGAGTGCTCTCATCATCGGCACGGCATTAGGGTTTTGCCAGACATTTCTCCCGAGGTTTAGCCCTATCGCCCCTTTCTGCATTCCATCATGGACAAATTCGAGGACTTCTTTATCTGTTTCACATTTAGGTCCTCCTGCCATCACAACCGGAACTGGGCATCCGCCTGTTACTTTTTCAAAGTCATCAGCGCACCAATATGTTTTAACCACTTTTGCTCCCAATTCCGCGGCAATTCGGCAAGCCAGGGCAAGATATCTTGCCCCACGTTTTTCAAGCTCTTTACCTACAGCAGTTACAGCCATAACCGGAATTCCGTATTTTTCACATTCGTTGACAAGACTTGAAAGATTATTAAGGGTCTGTTTCTCATAATCGCTACCCACAAAAATAGATATCCCAACCGCCGTAGCATTTATACGAATAACATCGTCAATAGCAGTGGTTATGACTTCATTGGCAAGATTTTTTCCCACCATGCTTGTCCCACCTGAAACCCTTAGAATTATAGGTTTCTTTATTGCAGGCTCAATTGCGGACCGCACTACCCCTCTTGTCACGAAAAGAGCGTCACAGTATCTCAAAAGAGGTTTTATGGTTTCCCCTGGTTTCTCCAAACAAGAGGTCGGCCCCTGGAAATATCCATGATCAATCGGCAAAAAGAAACATTTTCCATCCGGCTGAATTAACCTCGACAATCGGTTTTTCATTCCCCAATCCATGCTTTACCCTCCGAATTAAATTAATAAAAAACTACTATTAACCGCAGAGTGCGCAGAGAAATTTTATATTTGAGCTCTCAGCATACTCTACGGTTAATGTAATATCTATTCCGCAGCTCTGACAATGAGGTATCCTTTGTCAATCAACCAATGATGAAATTGGTAGGTTGTGTATTTACAGTCATTTTTGCAGATAGACCTGATTCTTTCATACTCTCCAGAACCTTCTTCCTGCGCGTTCAAATCGAGCTGAATGGAGCATTTAGTATCATGACAAAATTCTCGTCTTTTGTAGTCAATATAACCGTCAATAGACATTGTATAGTTCCTCCTTTTTTTGCCAATGAAATTCATTATGCCAAGCCGCTTAGTTGCAAGGAATTAAAATACATCAATCATAGGTTCTTTTTCAAGCAGAAAAATCAATATCTTTTATCCCATCTTTGCGTAAAGCATGTTAAAATATAACCTATGAATTCTGCAGTAAGCAATTACCTGGATGAAGCTTCACAATGTGTAAAATGCGGCATATGCCAGCCAGAGTGCCCTACTTATGTAGCTACCGGTGACGAATCGATGGTGGCAAGGGGTAGGCTTGCTTTGCTTGAAGCTGTGGCAGAAGGAGACCTCAAGTTTTCCAGCGGAATTGCGGATCGCATCTCCAAATGCACAAACTGCTTAACCTGTGTAACAAACTGTCCTCGTGGCATAGACCCGGTTAAAATAATTAACGCCGCGAAGGGAGAATATTTTGAAAAGAATGGCTCGGACTTCATTTCAAAAATGGTTTTCAAATACCTTGGCAATAATGAAAGGTCTTTATATCCATTATTTAAACTAGTGGGAATGGCAGGCAATCTTTTTTATAGCCGAATTCCAGTGGATGGCTGGCTCAAGGAATTCCTGCCTTTCGTAAAAAATGGAATAAAGAAAACTTTACCTCAATTTGGAAAGCGGAACCTGAAAGATGAATTTCCTGAAATAGTCAAAGTTGAAAACCCTAAAATGCGTGTAGTCTTTTTTACCGGTTGCATGACCGATTTTGTTTTTCAGGAGACGGGCCAGAAAATAATCAGCATATTGAAGGCGAATAATATTGAAACTATTATTCCAAAAGATGTTGGATGCTGCGGTGCACCGGCCTATTATATGGGAGATCACAAAACAGCATTAAAGCTGGCCCAAGAAAACTTCAGGATATTATCAGAGTTAAATCCGGATTATATCATTATCAATTGTGCTACGTGCGGAGAAGTTTTAAAGTCCGTATATGAAATTCTCTTAAATGTTAATGGTGATTATTCCGCTTTTGCAAAAAAAGTAATCGATGTCCATAAGTTTTTAGTTGTTAATAAGTGCAAGACAGAAGACCTTCAAAATGAAGTGGCTAATGAAGACAAAGATTATTCAGCAACTATTAAACAATTTCAAAAAACAATAAGTTCCGGGAAGAAAATCAGAGTTACTTACCATGATCCCTGTCATTTAAAACGGGGACTAAATACATATTTGGAACCGAGAGAAATATTGAAGTCGCTCTCCTGGGTTGATTTTGTTGAAATGGAAAATCCGGATGCGTGCTGTGGGGGAGCCGGAGGCTTCAATTTAAAACATTATGATCTTTCTCTTGAAATAGGAAAGATAAAAGCGGACAGCATTAAGAAAACGGGCGCTGATGTTGTTGCCACTGGCTGTCCAGCATGCCAGATGCAGATTATGGATGTCTTAAACCGTGCGGGTTATAATCGTCCTGCACTTCATACTGTGGAACTATTAAATATGAAACCTTACTGAGGTTGACAGGATCACCTCAATTTGTTTTTGACTTTGCCGTACCGTATGTTACTCGAATCGTAAATATATTAAAGCAAAAGATATTTCAAGAAATATACGGATCTTGTTTCTTTGAGTGAATCAGCATTAAGTTTCTAAAGTAAATTAACAACCCCATGCTCTGCCCTAAAATAAATACAGGGTCTTTTCTATGAATTGCATAGAATAAAAGAAGAGTGCTTCCCCCGATACTGAGATACCAGAAATAAATAGGTACAACACTTTTCTTTTGTTTTTCTGAGGCTATCCACTGAACTAAAAACCTCATGGAGAAAAGAAATTGCGCAAAAAAACCTAATGTTAGCCAGAAATAATTCATTTTATCCTCCCATCAATTTGTAATTAAAAGATACTTTTCAAATGATAAATCGTATTCGCCAACTACTTTAACTATCTCAGAAATTGGCTTATTTAATCTTTTCAGCTCATGCTCTTTCAGTACACACTGAAGTTTCTTGTTAGAGTTTAACAGGTTCTGCAATTCATCAAAGGTTAATTCTTTAATGTAACTGTTAGCATAAAAATTAAAGATTCCCCGCGTAACATTATAACTTGTAGCCATAAAACCTTTCTGCGACAGTTTTGTTATTTTTTCGCTAAGTACTCTGGAAGAAAAATGTTTATTTATATGTGAACCCGCATAGCCGAATAAAAAAAATGAAAAGAGAAACATTCCAATAAAAGAAAGAGCAATATAGAATTTTACGTTTCTCTTTAAGGTGAAAACAAGGGCAAGGACAAACACAGGCACTAAAGCCACCAACAAGGGCAGGAAGAAACTAATTTCTTGGGGAAAATAAATTTTCAATACTACTGGAAAGAGAATCAGCATTAGAGCAAATAGAACACAGGAGGCAATTCCCTCAATCAGAAGATCATATTTATATTGACTCTGTTTCTGAAAAAAATCGCCAAAAAATTTCCCGATAACCAGGGCCATGGGTGGAAACAGCGGCAACAGGTAAATAAATAATTTCCCGCTAATCATCGAAATAACAACAAATCCTGAGATAAACCATATCAACAAAAGTGCGAAAGCGTCTTTCTCAGTGGAATGAAGATGAAACAGCGCTCTTGGAAGAAAGGGAATCCAGGGGTAAAAAACAAAAGGGAAAACCAGGATATAGTAATAGAACGGCTCTTTATGGATAAAGGAATTAACCGCGCGACCAAGTAGTTGTTCTACCATAATAATTTTTATATAGTCATAATGTCCACCAAGAATTAATGATAAAACCCAACCGGCCAATAATAATAACAGAAGAATAAAACCCTTGTTGAGAACAAATTCCTTTAGTTCTTGATATTCTTTTTTGTAAATTAGAAAAAAGACTGCAGGAAGAAATGTAAATACAAAACCAAGAGGCCCTTTGCTTAAGATAGTCAGAAAGCACAAAAAATAAAAAACGATATAATAATTCATATTTTTGGTATGGAAGGCATGATAAAAAGAAAAAATGGATAACGTAATGAATAGAACAAACAACATATCCATACGGGCAATTTGGCCGGAGATGATGAATAGAAAAGTTGAGGTTAAAACTATCGAAGCGAAAAATCCTGACATGCTGTCAAAAAGATATTTACCCAGGTAGTATATGCTTGCAATGCACCCTAATGCGCTGAAAAAAGTAACAAGTAAAAAAGTAAAGGGCGATATTGTGCCAAAAAGAAATGAGGAGAAAATAACCAGCCAAAAATAAAGAGGAGGCTTGTCAGGATAGTAATGCCCGTTTAAGTGAGGAATAAACCATTCATGCTCTATCATCATCTCGCGAACAATTTCCGCGTATCTGGCTTCGTCCTCTATCCAGAAATCCCGCGGAGAGAATAAACCGGGCAAGAAATAGATAATTGAAATTAAGATAAGAAATGTTGGAATTGATTTAATATTAATCTTCACGAGTAAACTGTTTTATGATTTTATAATTCAAATATCTACTTTTCATCCATCTAACAGCCAGGAGATCTCGAAAAGATTTGAAGATACGATTGTGAATGCTGTATTTTGAATATCCGTATTTTCTTGGGAAATGATTTACAGGGACCTCAATAACTTTATAGCCTTCCATTTTAATCAATGTCGGAAAAAAGCGATGCATGCCTTCAAACAACTTTATGTTATCCAGACATTCTTTTTTAAACGCCTTCAAAGAGCATCCCACATCACGAATGCTTTCATCGCTCAATTTGTTGCGAACATAATTGGCAATTATTGAGGAAATTCGCTTTACCCATGTATCCGCTCGATTAGCCCTATAACCACAGACCGCATCATACTCGTCAAATTTCTTTAATAATGATGGGATGTCCCCGGGATCATACTGCAAATCAGCATCCATTGTAATTATTACTTTCCCTTTCGCGTTTCTAAAGCCGGCATCAAAGGCAGCGGTTTGACCGCAATTCTCCTGAAATACTAAACAACGAAAAGTGGGATATTGGTCACATAATTTTTTTAAAACTTCTTTACTTCCATCAGTACTACCATCATCCACAAGGATAACTTCATAGGATTTCGTAAGAGAATTCATGGCATTTACAATACCTTCAGCGAGAGTCTTGAGATTATCTTCCTCGTTATATACTGGAAGAACGATGGAAAACTCTGGCGCTTGATGCATTAAGGGAGAAACCATTTTTAAACTCATCTCCTTTTATATTCAATGTTAAAATTAATAATATTTCTACGCAACGCTTGCGATCTCCGCGGTATAATAATTTAGATTGTGCCCCTGCTTCTGATTAATGATAGTACATTGGCCCGATACGCATTCCGTGATTTACTGCTTCCGGTAAACCCCGTAACAATGCTACAGCCAGAATAGCATGACTGAGTGAAGTCAAAAGAAGATTGGGGTAACGATAAAAAACATAAGTCCAAAAATAGCCGGAAATAAAAGTTGCTGACATTAAAAAGAGATTAGGCGCATGAATCGAACTGAATAATACAGCATTAACCAGAGCCACCCCATATCGTGATCGCAGCAGATGTTTTAGTCGTAAAGAGAAAAAGCTCAGAAAGAAAAATTGTTGAAAGGCGGCCCAAAAAAAATATTCAAAGAACTTCATGATGGCTCCTCTATTCCATCCCAAGGAACCAGCCATAAAGCCCCAGGTACCAGCAATAATTAGACAAATAATTGTGAAAAGTGCATGGTATTTTATTGATAAGCTTACATTATCAAACCGAAGACCAATTGAAGCCATGTTTTCACCATGTAAACGATGGCTGACCAATGCAAATATTACCGCACATATTGCTGTGCCTATCACCAACCAGATATTTTTAGCCGGTGCAATAAGCCATACTAGGCAGAAGGCATAGAGATATATAACAGAGATTTCAACTGCCGATATAACCGCATAGGTGCGCTTAGATTTAATCTGATGCTCCAAAAACCATCTTCTCCAAAAAACAATTTCACCTTTCCTGAGTATCTATTGATAGCAAAAAAATAAGTGAATTACAAAATTATGCGTCGGCAGGCTCAGCATGACATGTTAATAATTTTCCCGCATGACTGATGAGATTTTTTCCATAACTTAAGGCACTTTAAATTTCAGTTTGTTCGCTTTTTCCTGTTCGCCAGAAGCTTTAAGTTCTATTACTCTATCTCACTTTAGACACTTCAAAATCGACTACGGTTACACAGCGCTAAGAGACAATATCTACAACCTGGCCATAACCCCCTTATTAATTTCTTCCACCATTTCTTTACCAACCAAAATTTCAACAAGCTTCATAGCAAATTCCATAGCAGTACCTGGACTTCTGCTTGTAATTATTTGCCCATCCACTACCACCCTATCTTCTTTGTATGATTCATTCTGCAACTCATTTTTTACAGAAGGATGGCTGGTAATATTTTTCCCAGCTGTTAATCCAATAGCTGATAGTACTGTAGGAGCAGCACAAATAGCAGATGTATATTTGCCCTGTTTATACATTCGTTGAATTATTTTTTTAACACTCTCGTCTTTCTTTAAATTTGTTGTTCCCGGCATCCCTCCGGGGAGTACAATCATATCAAAGTTTTCATCATTCACAACTTTGTTTAGTTGTACATCAGGGACTATTTTGATTTTTCTTGAGCCTGTTATTTCTCCCGGTTCTATCCCGGCTGACACTACTTCAATGTTAGCCCTACGTAAAATATCAATGACAGTAATAGTTTCAATCTCCTCAAACCCTGGAGCAACAAGGACTAATACTCTTTTCATAAATAAATCCTATTAAAGCATGACTCCTGCTACAAAAATATATTCCCGATCAAGTCTGGAATGACAGGCAACTGAATAGGAATGACATTACTGAACTGGAAATAACAATTCTGCCTTTAGGGTACCGCTATTACGGCATTACGGCCGATAAAGAACAAAAAGATCGTTATTAGTAAAACATGTGTAATTTGTAGTTTATATCTTTACTTTTCAATCTATCACCTAAATAATTATCCAGTCGGGAAATTCCGTATATTTTTTTTATTGTTTTGTCCACGTCATATTCCACGCGGCGATAATAAAACCGGTTGTCATCCACAATGACATAACATGCCTTAGAATTATAGTCTCTGGACTGGCCAACACTGCCCACATTAACAATCATTTTTTTATTTTCTTCCATAGTATAAAAATTTTTAGTGTCAGAAGGTATCATAGTAAAATTTCCTTCACTGAAAATACCAGGCCTGTGTGTATGGCCTATAAAACAGACTTTTATTTTGTTTTGCGCCATATATTTAAAGGTCTCCAATGTGTCTTGATAACTCTTGATATATTCCATATTACCTGTCGCTGAACCATGTGCAAAGAGGAAAAATCCATTTTTTACCATTTTTTTCATTTTTTTCAGGTATTGCTTATTCTGGGCTGACAATTCTTGGGAGACGGAGGGATGAAATATTTGATCCCGTGTCCATAAAACAGCTTGAGCCGCTATAGGATTAAAATCTTCCAATCCTTTACCAGATAAAACTGCCTCCTCATGATTTCCAATTATGGTAAATATAAATTTTTCAGATAAACTGAGTACTTCGTTTGGATTTGGGCCATATCCTATAACGTCTCCCAAACAATAAAGTTCTTCGACTCCCTGGTTTTTTATATCCTCTAAGACAGCGGTGACAGCTTCAAGATTTGAATGAAGGTCAGATATAATCGCAAAACGTTTTGCATTCATAAAACTTCTTTCAGAAATTTACCGGTATAAGATCTTTTTGCTTTAACTATCATTTCCGGCGAACCCGAAGCAACCACTTCTCCGCCCGCATCTCCTCCTTCCGGTCCCAGGTCAATGATATAGTCGGCTGTTTTAATAACATCCAGGTTATGCTCGATAACCACAACCGTATTCCCGGAATTGGTCAGCTTATTGAGGACATTTAAAAGATTTTGTATATCCGCAAAATGAAGTCCGGTTGTCGGTTCATCCAGAATATAAAAAGTTTGTCCTGTGCTCCTTTTGCTCAATTCTTTTGCCAGCTTTACACGCTGGGCTTCGCCACCTGAAAGAGTGGTAGCCGCCTGTCCAAGTTCGATATAACCAAGACCAACTTCGCTCATAGTTAAAAGTTTGCTTTTTATGTGAGGAATATGCTCAAAAAACTGCATCGCTTCATCAACAGTCATATTTAGGATATCCGAAATATTTTTATCTTTGTAATGAACTTCTAAAGTTTCCCTGTTAAAACGCTTTCCTTTGCAAATATCACAAGTAACATAAATATCCGGCAAAAAATGCATTTCAATTTTGATTGTCCCTTCTCCGCTGCACGCCTCGCAACGCCCACCTTTCACATTGAAACTGAATCTACCCGGTTTGTATCCACGTCTGCGAGCTTCAGGAACCTGTGAAAAAATATCCCGTATTAAGGTAAAAACCCCTGTATAAGTCGCAGGGTTGGAACGCGGCGTTCTGCCAATCGGCGACTGGTCTATATCGATAACCTTATCTATAGAACCGCTTCCAATAATTTTATCGAATTTCCCAGGTTTTTCTGAGGAATTATAAATATGCCTTGCAAGCGCTTTATAAAGAATATCAATTAAAAGGGTACTTTTACCGGAACCGGAAACTCCTGTAACGCAAGTAAAACATCCCAGTGGAATATCCACATTAATTTGCTTCAGGTTGTTTTGTTCGGCTTTTAATATACGAAGATAAGAGCCGTTTCCATTTCTCCTTTTTTCAGGCACAGGAATAGAGAGTATCCCGGAAAGATATCTTCCGGTGATGGATTTTCTATTTGTCAAAATCTTTTTTGGCGTACCTTCCGCAACTATATTACCACCATGGATTCCTGCTCCGGGTCCCAGATCTATCACATGATCCGCCGAAAGAATAGTATCGCGGTCATGTTCCACTACTATAACAGTGTTCCCCATATTCTTTAGACGCAGCAAAGTATCCAGAAGTCTCCGATTATCCCTTTGATGCAAACCAATGCTCGGTTCGTCTAATATGTAAAGAACTCCCATCAGGCTGGAACCTATCTGTGTCGCCAATCTAATCCTCTGTCCCTCTCCTCCCGATAAAGTTGCGGATGGTCTATCCAACGTCAAATAATCCAGCCCCACATCAACCAGAAAACCAAGCCGCTCCTTTATCTCTTTTATGATTCGTCTGGCTATAGCAAAATCTCTCGAAGAAAGTTTTAATGAATTAAAAAATTTAAGTGCTTCACGAATAGATAATTTAGTAACATCAATAATTCTTTTCCCCGCAATTGTAATTGCCAAACCTTCTTTTCTCAGTCGGGCACCATTACACCCAGGACAGGTATGGACACTCATATACTGTTCAATCTCTTCTCTAACATAATGAGAGTCTGTTTCTTTGTACCTTCTTTCCAGTCTCGGAATAAGGCCTTCGAAAGGGCGATAATAATCATAGCGGCTATTTTCTTTTTCATAATAAAACTTAATATTCTCCTTTCCCGAACCATAAAGCAGGAGATGCTGTTCACTTTCTTTCAAGTTTTTAAAAGGGGTAGAAAGCTTAAATTTATAATGCTTCGCGATCGTATCAAGCATTTGATGAAAATAAATAGAACTTTTTTTCTCCCAGGGTTTTATAGCGCCTGCCCTGAGAGATAATTTATCATTCGGAACTACAAGATCCGGGTCAATAGTTCTTTTATTTCCCAAACCATCACATTCACGACATGCTCCATGCGGATTGTTAAAGGAAAACATTCGTGGTGTAAGCTCCGGGTAACTGATTCCGCAATCAATACAGGCAAAATGCTCACTGAACATCATCTCTTCCCCATTTACTACCTGGATAAATATAAATCCCTCAGACAGCTTTAATGCCAATTCAACGGAATCCGCCAATCTTTGTTCGAGGCCATCTTTTATAATAAGCCGGTCAATAACTACCTCAATGTCATGTTTTTTATGTTTATCTAAAATAATTTTTTCATCCAGCTCTTTAGTGGCCCCATCTACTCTTACACGAACAAAACCTTTATTTTTTAGATCAGCAAATTCTTTCCTATACTCCCCTTTTCGACCACGCACAATTGGTGATAATACTTGTATTTTCGTTCTTGAAGGTAGAGCCGCTACCTGGTCGACAATCTGTTGAACAGTTTGGGAAGATATTTCCTTGCCACAGTTATAACAATGTATTTTTCCTATTCTGGAAAAAAGAAGCCTCAGGTAATCATAAATTTCAGTTACTGTACCGACTGTAGAACGGGGGTTCTTACTGGTAGTTTTTTGTTCGATGGAAATGGCAGGGGATAACCCTTCAATATAATCGACATCAGGTTTATCCATCTGCTCCAGAAATTGACGAGCGTACGCAGAGAGTGATTCCACATATCTCCTCTGACCTTCTGCATATAGAATATCAAAGGCAAGGGAAGACTTGCCCGAACCGCTTAGACCCGTAATAACTACAAGCCTGTCCCGGGGAATAGTAATGTCCAGGTTTTTTAAATTGTGTTCTCTTGCTCCTTTTATAACTATCTTATCAAGCGCCATAATTAATTATAAAGCGGCAAGCCGCCGCAACCATAATTGAAGCTCCCCATAGCAAGCTACAGGGAAGCTTCAATGTAGAGTAACACCCCCCTTAGTCCCCCCTCGAGGGGGGATTAAGGGGGGTGTTACTCACTATTCCCGCAGCACGCTGCTGAGAATGCACTCGCTAAACACTTTCGGTAAGGAAAACCGAATTCAAGTCTTCGCAGCTACTCTCCTTTGGGCGAATCTGCGGAGCCACGCTCAGCGGGGCGGAGCTAATTGAACGGTTTCCGATGGAAAGCCGCCCAAAGGGTTGAGGCCAGGGATGGCAGAGCTAAGCTCAGCTTTGCCACGCTCAGCGGGCTTTGCCGATAATCAAATAAGGTTTCCGCCCTGGTGAACGAAAAAAACTTGCTCAAGAAACAAGTTTTTACAGTCTAATAGTTTAAAGGTTAAGCATCAAAAAATTTTTTTCTGCATTGATATTATTATACATTATAAACACTTTTTAACATTGTATACATTAAGCTACGACGCGCCGCAACCATTTGATTTAAAATAAAAAATTGACCTTAAAGTGTATTTATGCTTGAATTAGGGCTTCTTACTAAGGGGGCTTAAAATATGAGTGAGGGTATTACCCTCAAAATATTAGGTGATTTTGGACCTTTTTCAAGGATCGGAAAGAGTATTGGATATCAGGTAAATGTTGGACAGAACAGTTATCTGATAGATTGCGGAGCTCCCATATTTCATTTAATTGGCGGTCATGGCCTTAAAAAGATAGTGGGATTGATTGTTACGCACTGTCATGATGACCATAAGAGGTGGTTCAGCGATCTCGCTCTCTTTCACAGGTATGCACCCGATTTCACCGGGAAGGTACCTCTAATCACAACGGAACTAATCAATGAAGATCTCAAAAAAGCGTCTGCCCCTTCCCTCTCCGGCACTCTATCAAAGTGTGGAAAACAAATCGTAGATATACCCTATGATGATTTCATTGATCATCAAATATTAGGTCCCCGCGAGAAATACCAAATAGTTTCATTAGACGAAGGAGGAGGAAAATCGCGGCTCTCAATTACTGACAGAGATGGGAATGTAACTGGGCCTGATGTGGCAAAAATTTTAATAAATCAAAAAACAGGAAAAAGGAGAATGCTTTTTAAAGATCCAGAGTATGGAGAATGGATTGAACCGGAAAGTTTCTATTCTTTCGCTTCTAATATTTTTTATGAGGAGAATAAAAACATTTTTAGAGACAAAGAAGGTTTTGAAATTGAGGCACTCAAGGCTCCTGTATGGCACGGAATTCCCGGGATAGGGCTTAAAATTAAAACTGATAAAGAGACCCTGACATTCAGTTCCGACACTGCAAACGATAAAGAACTGTGGAGGCAGCTCTATACAGAAAAAAGAAAACAGCGATTTAACATGCCAAAAAATGAGTTTGAATCTGCTTCTGTTCTTTATGGAGATATCAATGATTATATAGAACGAACCTGGAGTGAGGAGCGTTACCAGCAGGCAATAAATGCTTTCAATGACGCAATTGTTGTGCACGATTTATCTGTGAAAAATAGCATTGTCCATACTGACTATGAAAAGCTGGAAAATGCTCATCTAAATAAGGACAAAGTTTTATTAACCCATTCTCCTGATAGAATAACTTCAGAATGGACATTATCCGATGCAGGCAAGACTTTCAGGGTAAAAAAGAACGAGTTATTTGAAGAAGTGGGTAGTAAACTTTATCGTATGAACGCAGATATATATCATAAAGAAAGTGGTAGATTTTTTGTTGGCTACAAAGACGAAAAAGGAAAACATGGTATTTACGAAAAAGACGGCCTTCTTCGAATTTTTGATGGCAAAGGGTTTACTGAAGGGAATCTATTATATAAAGTAACGTTGTATGAAGATATATCAGGCAAATATTTTCCAAATTTAAATGAGGAAAATTCTTTTTATGTGGAAAGAAAAGACGGAAGAATAGAACTCGTTGAAATTAAAGATGATGGAAGCACAGGAAAGATCGTAAAAGATCTTAGAGATGAAATTCACGAATAAATAGATATTCATATTAAATTTAGCCATTAAGGCGTCATCACACGAAAAACAGCGTTATCCAATACACACGAAATTTTTAACGATATTGCCTTGAAAATTTTCAAAATGGTTTTATAATATATCTTAGGGGTTATATACAAAGGTAAAAAAAATGGCTGAGAATAGCGTTTCTGCTGCGCCGTCAGGCAGAGATATTTCTTCATCACGGCTAACTAACAGTCAATCAGATGAGAAGGCAGAAAGACAAGTCCGTGTTATTGCCCGCCAGGAAAACAGTCAAAAAGTAAGGGCTCAGGCAATCGCTGAAACTCAGACCGGCAGGAAAATCAATATACGTACTTAAGCACTCCACAGTCACCACTTTTCAATTAGCAAATTCATATCTAAATAAACTCAAATCATTCTAATTGTTCTCCCTGCTGCAAAAAATGCGCTTGCTAAACACTTTCAATAATCTGCATAATTATCGGAAAAAAACCTATGCTGCTGAAAGATAGAATTTCAAATAAAATACCCGGCGCTCCGGGAATATACCTGATGAAGGATAAGAACAATAAAATCCTGTATATCGGAAAAGCTAAAATCCTTAAAAGCCGTGTTAATTCCTATTTTCAAAAATCTGACTCTCTCCTCCCGCGAACCAGAGTTATGATGAAAAGGGTAGCAGATATTGATTTCATTACTACATCCAGTGAGATTGAGGCCCTGATTCTGGAAAGCAACTTTATTAAAAAGCACCAGCCCCGTTACAACGTACTATTGAAAGATGACAAACATTACCCATATATACGCCTTGCCACCAACACAGACTTTCCCTACTTATCTATCGTACGTAAGGTCAAGAAAGATTTTGCTGCATATTTCGGTCCTTATGTCATGGTTAAAGAAGTCAGAGAAACGATAAGACTTATCCATAAAATCTTTCCCTTTCGAGAGAGTCGTGATGCTCTGGATGGTAGTTTTAAGCGTAGGCCCTGTCTTAATTTCCAAATGGGAAGATGTACAGCACCTTGCGCTGCAAAAATTACGAAGGAAAATTACAATAAAATCGTTCAGGACGTAATTCTTTTTCTCAAGGGGCGAAACGACGCTTTAGTGAAATATTTAAATGAGCGGATGCAGAAAGCTTCTGCTGAACTCCGGTTTGAAGACGCAGCCAAACTAAGAGACCAGATTGAATCGGTTGAAAGCGTCATCAAAAAACAAAAAATCATCTCAACAAACCTGGAAAACCAGGATGTAATTGTTTTTTACCGGGAAGGAAATATTGCCAGCGTCCAAATCCTTATGATCAGAAACGGTAAAATGTCAGGAGATAAAAGCTATAAATTGGCTAAATTAGACGGGATAAATAATGATGAACTTATCTCTTCTTTTATAAAGCAATACTATGCTGAGGAACCATTGCTACCTCAGGAAATTCTTTTGTCTATGGATATCGAGGAAAGGGAGATTATTTCCCAATGGCTATCTGCAAAAAAAAAGAACAAAGTCCTTATACAGATCCCTGTGAAAGGACGAAAGAAAAATCTTGTGAAAATGGCTGAAGAAAATGCGCGCTTTGCATTCCGGAAAGAAGAACATGGACGGACAATTCTGGAAGATCTGAAAGAGTTATTGGAACTTCGCAATATTCCGGAACGGATTGAAGCATTTGATATATCCAATATTTCAGGTTCAATGGCTGTAGGGGCTTCGGTGCTGTTTGTTAATGGAGAACCCTTTAAAAAAGGATATCGCCGTTTTAAAATTCGTGAAATTAAGGGTGTTGATGATTACGGTATGATATCTCAAATTGTTCTCCGCCATTATGCCCGCTTGCTGGATGAGAAAAAAAAACTTCCAGATTTGGTGATTATTGACGGTGGGAAAGGTCATCTGAACACGGCAGCTAAAGTACTTAAGGATTTGAGTCTGCTCAAAAAAATAGATGTTATAGCAATCGCCAAAGGAAGAGACCGGAGTAAGCTTGGAACGGACGAAATTTATACCTTAAAGCATACAGCGGCAAGTTCAAAAAAGAAGTTTTTACAGAATAAAGACCCGGTTGCTTTCCCTGTTGATTCACCTGTCAAATTTTTAATTCAAAGGATAAGAGACGAGGCGCATCGCTTTGCTGTTACCTATCATAGAAAGCTGAGGAAAAAAGGTGGACTCCACTCTATTCTGGAGGATATTGCGGGTATTGGCGGAAAAAGGAAAAATCAGTTAATAAAACATTTTGGTGGTGTGGAAAAAATAAAGGAGGCATCAGTGAATGAAATTAAAGAAATACCCTATATAACAGAAAAAATCGCAAGGGAAATTAAAGCAAAAATTTAAAACAGACCGGCTATTGAAAAACAGTTTTTTCACATCACTTTATATTGTTACTTTCTTTTTAATTTTTTTCGAAAGTATTTCCAGGCTTTTCCAAAATTGAAATAAAGATGAACGGCAGCTAAACACAGAGTCGCGTAAGCAAAGTATCGGTGGGGATAAAACTTTCTGAGTTCCAGTTCGGACTGAATATAGCCAAGAGACCCTGTGATAATGATTGAGAATATGAGAAGAATGCTTATAGTAAAGTTAAAATCTTCACGCTTCATAAGGCGCCCACGGCATGAATATAAATTGCCGCTTCGTTATGACCATCAATCCCAATAAGTTTATTGATCTCCTCATCTAAAAATGCTCCGATAGCAACAGATCCTAATCCTAAAGATGTTGCCTGAAGATATATATTCTGACTGATGTGCCCGGCCTCCATATACGCATAACGGTAACCTCTTTCCCCATATTTATGACGCAGACGGTCAAATACAGAAGTTAAAACAAAGGCCACGCTGGAATCACCTAACATATCCTGATCCAATCCTGCTTTTGTTATGCTGCTTCTAAAATCACCGCTTTTGACCAGTTCCAACGCATGTTTCTGAACTGAATAATGATACATACCTCTTGGCAGATCATCAACCGCGTTTACTACAAGGTAAACTTCAAATGGATATAGGGCTCCGGCAGACGGCGCGGTACGAAGGAGTGTGCCATAACTCTTTCCTGTTGCACCCTGAGCGGCAAAGACCAATTGGGACAACTGGTTAAGAGTGATGGTTTTATTGGAATAGTTCCTTTGAGAACGCCTTTTTTTTATAGCCTCTTCTAAAACCATCCCCTTGTATTCCGGTTTTGGCAATTTGATTACTTTTGCATAAGGGTAGGTTTTATATTGTGGAGGCTCTTTGGGTTTGGAGCGAAAGATATCTCCTAAAACTCCCAACCATGTAATAGAAGTCTCTTTATGGAATAGCTCAGCAATGCTTAGATCTTCATGTGAATTACTTCCTTTTGCGATTACAATGTAACCTAATACGAAAAAAGCGGACAACGATAATAGTGCAATAAATACCTTTTTCATATTTTGAGCCCGATTAAAACGCAGCTAATGGATATTGCCTACTATAAGTATATGTGTTAAATTGACAAAAGATAATAAAAAAATTTATTCAAATCGTTCTATGCAAGCATGCGCCCCTTCCTATATAGACAATCATCAAAACGGTCTGCTAAAAGAAAGAAAAGACAAACTTCTTAGCATCCTGAATAGCTGTACTCTTTGTCCCCATGAATGCCGTGTAAATCGCCTGAGTGGAGAGAAGGGAATTTGTCAGGCCGCTGATACAGCTTGTGTTTCCAGTGCATTTCCACATTTTGGCGAGGAGCCTCCCCTGGTTGGCAGGAGAGGTTCGGGAACCATTTTTTTTGCTAATTGCAATCTACGCTGTGAATTTTGTCAGAATCATGATATCAGCCATTCGAACAACGGAAATGAAGTTGCGCCGGAACGTTTAGCCGAACTGATGCTGTACCTTCAGGGTATTGGATGTTTGAATATTAATTTTGTTACACCTACACACTACGCCGCTCAAATTATCCAGGCTCTTTCGATTGCCGTTGAGATGGGTTTAAATGTTCCACTAGTTTGGAACTGCAGCGGATACGACTCACTGGAAGTGATAAAACTTTTGGATGGTATTATCGATATTTATATGCCTGATGTGAAATTTGGAGATATTGAAAAGGCCAAACATCTTACTTCAGCTCGCAATTATTTTGAAAATGCTAAATCGGTTTTAAAGGAAATGTACCGTCAGGTGGGGGATTTTGAATTGGATGACAATGGCATTGGAGTAAAGGGGTTATTGGTAAGACACCTGGTCATGCCGGAGGATACTGCTGGATCAAAAAATATATTGAAATTTATTGCAGAAGAAGTTTCTCAGCATACATATGTCAACATCATGGAACAATATCATCCGGCCTTTCAAGCCTTCAAGTATCCTGATATCAATAGAAGGATTACTCCTGATGAATACAAGACAGTTATAGAATATGCAAAAGAGGTGGGCTTGTACCGGGGATTTTAACGCGTTTCATAACAATCAGATGTAACTATTGAGTTATCTTATTTTTATATTCGGTATCTATTTTTTTGAGAACCTCAGCTCCTTCCTTTTCCTTTCCAGAACGTTTATAAATATTTACTATTTTTGACATCATTTCTGTCCGGCTGACTGTATCGTCCTTATCTTTCTTTTGAACATTCAGGATATATCTAAATCCCTTTGCAGCCTCATCCTGTCTTTCCGTGTCTTCAAAGCGAAGGCAAACTTCTCCCTTCATAAGGTAGGCTTTCCGAAGTCCATCAGAAGTTGTTGTAATTGGATCTCGTTTTTGAATTGCTGTCGTTAACGCATCATAAGCAAGCCCTAAATTTTTATCCTCAAGCAGCAAATCTCTCGCCAACCGCGTATAATTTTCGGTCACATTTATTCGCGGCTGAAGGTCTATAATGTGTCTTGCCACTTCTGCTGCTCTTCCATAATCCTCTTTTTTTACATATATTTGTTCTAATAAAATTTGCCTCTTTACGTTATCTGTTCCAAATTCAGATGCTTTCTCGATAACGGCTAAAGCTTCATTTGTCTGGTTGTTTTCTAAAAATATAGCCGCAAGGCTGTCGGAAGCCTTCATAAAATGTTTATTACAGCTCAACGCCTTCTGAAAAGCTTCTATGGCTTTCTCAGTATTTTTGCCTTTTTTATAAATCTGCCCCATTGCTTCATAGGTCCATGCACTTTCAGGATTAATTTTTAAAATATCCAACTGTTTTGCAAACGCCTTTTTAAGCTCTCCGGCCCGTTCATAAGTTTCAGCTATTGCTTTATGCAACCATAAAGGAGGCTTGGAATCCTTATCCCTACTCTGTATTTCTTTTAACTCATTTTCATAATACTCTACAGCTTCGCTCACTCCCCTGGTGTCTAATAATTTTTTCCCATTTTTTAAAATATTTTTTTTTAACAATACTCTTGTTAAGATTTTTTCCACAGTTTCCGTACGAATCGGTTTTACAATATAGGCATCCAGGATAGCTTCAGCCGCTCGAATAACATTATGAGCCAACCGCTCCGCGGTAATCATAATAAAAATTAAATCATCTAACTTGCCATTTTCCTTGAGGGTTTCAAGAACTTCCACACCATCCATAAAGGGTGGCATGTTCCAGTCACAAAGAATTAAATCATACTTTTTAGTTTCAAGGTTCGTCAACATGATCTTGCCGTTACTTGCCGCATCAATTTTAGTAAACCCCATGGAGCGCAACGTATTAACCAGGATATTGCGCATTGTAGGAAGATCATCTCCTACCAAAACTTTCATATCTTTAACAATATCTGATATTTCTTTCATTTTTGTGGGATCGCTTATCGCCATACTAATTAAATTCCCATTGTTCTAAATCAGCCTTATCTTCCATCGAGTCTTTTTGTTTATGTCTCTTTGGAATAGAAAAGTAAAATAATGCGCCATGATCC
This sequence comes from uncultured Nitrospinota bacterium, assembly GCA_964394335.1. Lineage (GTDB taxonomy): Bacteria > Nitrospinota > Nitrospinia > CAJXCL01 > CAJXCL01 > CAJXCL01. The sequence continues at coordinate 21,519 of CAYMVZ010000006.1, forward strand.
TTGATATTTTTTGATGCAATTTGACCCTGTAAAGTTTCTACTGCTAATTTTGAAAAGGTCAATCCCAACCCGGTGCTCCCTTTGACCCTTTTCATTTGGGTGTACTTTTCAAAAAGAAGTTTTTGAAATCCTTCTGGCACTCCATGCCCTGAGTCCAAGACTTCAAACTGTAAAGAATAGCCCTCATCTTTAACGGTTAATGTTACTTTGCTTTTTCCCTCCATTTCCTCTCCCGAATGCTTGATCGCATTGGAAACAAGGTTTGTCAGCACTCTCAAAATCAGATCGTAATCCGAGTAGACTTCTAAATCTTTCTTTAGCTTATTTACGGTCACGCTCACTTTATGTAAATCTGCCATCATCTCCAGGTCGGATATAGCTTCATCTATCAAGCCATTAACGTGGAATTCGGACAACTCCAGATGCATCTGGCTTTCTTCCATCTTTTTGATATCAAGAAGATTCGTTACTCTTCTCCACAGCAATTGCGCGTCTGAATTTGCAGTCGTGATGTAATTTAGCTGTTTCGACAGCGATGAAGTATATTCTTCAGGGTTAAAAGGACCTGGTGCTTTTGCTTTACCAGAGATTTGCTTTAATAAATCGTCAATTTCACGGTAACCGGCCTTAAGGTTTTCCATCAAGCTCGCCAAAGGACTTTTAAAATCATGTACCAGCATAACAACAAGTTCGTCCTTTAACTCCTGAGTTTTCAATAGTTCTTCATACTTTTGGTTCAGTTCATTTAATTTTATTTTCACATTTTTTAGAAGGGAATTTTCATCATTCATAACAATAGCTTCCCACTTAAAGCAATGACCACATTTTTAGAGTATCATATATAGATGATTTATCAAGTGACAAATAATTTTTCAATGTTTTTAGCTTTATCTTTTCAATAATCTCATTGTGGGTTTCTCTATTAATTCATGATAAATAAACGTAATATATTCATACTCGCTTTATAGTTTAATATGAGATTTAAAAAAGCAGCAATCCTGACTATTTTTGCCATAAGCTGTATCAATTTGCACGATTCGTGGGTTGGCACCTGGCTGGTTGTTACTGAAAACGGAAAAGATATTTCTACAAAAGGGGTAATCTACACTATCACTGAAGATACAATTTCCCAGTCCGTTCCCGGCCTTTGTGAAGAAAAAGCAGTTTTTTCCGTTTCTGGCAATAATTTTACTGTTGTTACTACTGAAAGCAGTTGTCCCTGGTCATTTGCAGGTAAGAAAAATTCAGGCGTCCTTACCCTTAAAGGGGAACAGCTAACTTTAACATTTCCTGAACATGGAAAGACTTTTAGCCAGACCTGCATAAAGAAAAAATAAGGGAAAGGAATTGATTTAGAGAGCCTGCGGCTCTGAGCCTCAAGCAAAGTTTTTCGATTAACGATTACATACTCTGAGTGATGGGTCAAAAGTGGCGCGAGTTAAATTTGCAGCCCGTAACCTTATTCTTATAGTCAGCAAACCTATTCTTTCTCCGCCCAGTACTTTTGAAACTCATTCATGTGGGAGAGAGTTTTGAAGTCTTTCATCCTGTCTAAATAAACGATTCCATTGAGATGATCTATTTCGTGCTGCAAAACTATGGCAAGAAAACCACTCGCCTCTAAAGTTATTTCTTCTCCTTCCCTGTCATAAGCCGAAACATTTAGGGCTGTGGATCGGGAAACTTTTCCTCTGAAATCTTCAACACTAAGGCAGGATTCCCAACCCTCAGCCGTCTTTTCAGACATATGGGTAATTTCAGGGTTTATAAGAATGGTGAGCGGCATATCAGGGGCTCCCGGATATCGCGGATTTTTTTCGGATTCTATGACAGATATTTGAAGCGATTGATGAACCTGAGGGGCGGCAAGACCGACACCATCATATTCCCGCATCGTATCAATCATATCATCAATGAAACGCTGTATTTCTTTAGAAGCAATTTTTTCGATATCAACTTTATCAGCGGTTTTTCTGAGAACAGGATGTCCTAACCGGGCAACTTTTAATATGGACATACTAAAAAAATGATTGCTTTGATTAGTAAAGGATTACACTGATTACTTTAATCTGTGTAATCACATTAAATCAGTGTAATCATCTTTTAAAGATTCGGATTCTCGCTCATAGCTTTAATTCGTTTCCAGCGTCTTTCTACTTCGATTTCAAATTCTTTAAGGACACTTTCAAACTTTGGCTTCAGTAAATGTTTTGTCTTTCCCATGAATTTCAGCCAGTCAGCGGCAGAAATCTTCTTTCCTTTGGCTTCAGGATCATAATTAAGAGTTGTAATTCCATTCTCTACTTCATAAAGTGGAAAAAAATTACAATCCACAGCCGCCTGAACAACTTCCTGGCCATTATTGTCCGGGTGTCTCCAGTTCAGAGGGCAATCTGAAAACAACTTTCCGAAAACCAATCCTTCATGCTTCGCATACCATGCTGCTTTTGCCGCTTTTTTAATCAGATCTTTGTAATTTGTTTCCACAGCGGTAAAAACGTAAGGGATATGGCAGGAGGCAAATAACTGCGCCGAGTCTTTATGATGAAATTTTTTCCCTTTGCCGACAGAACCGACATTTGATGTGGAGGTCGCGTGCCCGAGTGGCGTTGTAAAGGATTGCTGATTTCCTGTATTCATATATCCTTCGTTATCATACTCGAGAATAATCATATTATGATTTCTAAATGCCGTCCCTAACGCCGGTCCCAGTCCAATATCAAGTCCACCGTCACCGGTTACCATAACAAAAGTTATATCCTGATCCTTCGCGATTTCACCTCTTCGCTGCCGTTCTTTATACATTTCCACGACGCCGGATAAGGTGGCAGCTCCATTTTGAAACAGATTATGAATATAAGTCACATTAAAAGAAGTGTTCGGGTAACCGGTGGTAACAACCATTCCGCAGCCGGTATGCCAGAGCATAACGACAAATCCTTCCACGCCTTTAAGAAAAGTCCCTATGCTTGGAAAAATGCCGCAGCCCGGGCATGCCCCATGACCAGGAGCGATCCTTTGCGGCATCGCGGTAAGTTCTCTTTGTTTAACTCCCTTAACATCTAACATCCCTGTTTTTTCATTTTTAGTAACTTTTATAATCCCAGGACTTGATTCTTCGAGACCTATTGCCGACCTTCCTTTTACCGGTTCGTAAGAGGGGTTTCCCGGTTCCGCTCCTATATAATCATAGGGTACGCTAACCTTGCCGGTCTCAGCTGCGTCAAGGGCTAATTCAAACATTTCTTCAGCGTCTTCAGGAAAGAACTCCTTTCCTCCAAGTCCATAAATTCTACTGATGAAGAGTGTTTTATTATCCGGATCATCTTTTAACGCCGCTTTTACTTCAACGGTCATGTTGCCGCCCCAGCCTCCGAAAGAATCCGCTCTGTCGGCCACGAGAATGGCTTTAGTGTTTTTAAAAGCCGCTCTTATTTCATTTGCGGGAAAAGGACGAATAGCATAAGGATAGGCCAATCCGACTTTTTTGCCTTTCTCTCGCAACTTATCCACAACTTCCATTACCGTATCTGCTGCTGAGTTAAGGATAAATATCACGGCGTCGGCGTCTTCGGTTTTATAAGTTTGCAAAAACTTATAACCCCTGCCGCTGATTTTTTCGTACTCGTCAAATGTACCCTGCATTTTGCTGTAAGCTGCGTCCATAGCCATGCTGAGTTGTTTTTTGTTGTTTATCTGGTCCGGGTCATTCATGTAAGGACCTATTGTCACCGGGTTTTTGACGTCAACAGAGGTAAAAGGCGATTCGAGCTTTCCGATAAAATCCTGGACTACATCCCTGTTTTCAAAATAATTTACTCTCCGTTTCTGGTGAGAAGTAAAAAATCCATCGAAGGCTACAATAACCGGCAGTCGCACATCTTCCAGTTCACCGATTTTTACCGCGAGGATATTCATGTCATAAACTTCCTGCGGGTCTTTCGCGAGAAGGATAATCCAGCCGAGATTTAATGTGGACATTACATCGCTGTGATCTCCGCGTATATCCAATGGTCCTGAAACAGAGCGGCAGACTAAATTTAAAACCATGGGGAAGCGGGTGCCGGACTGAACCGGTAATTGTTCTATAGCATACAGCAGACCGTTGGCAGAAGTTGCATTAAAGACCCTGCCGCCAGCTGTTGTAGCTCCATAGCAGATACCCGCGGCGCCATGTTCTCCGTCGGCCGGGATTAAAGAAATATCGTGTTCACCGTTAGCGGACATTTCATCCAGGTACTCAGCTATTTCTGTGGACGGAGTTATGGGGTAATATCCCATCACATGATAATTAATATGGTTCGCAGCCAGCGCCGCCATTTCGTTGCCACTTTTAAAGTCCACTTTTTGCTTTCCAGTACTTTTAGTTTCTTTAGCCTCTTCAGTTTCTACTACCATGAAATTCTCCTCTATCAGTGTTCAGGGTTCAGTTGCCAGAAAAACTAATTTGTTTTTGATCCCTGGCACCTGAGTTATTTTTTCATAAAACCTTTTTCCATTATAGTTGGGTCTACTTCGTATTCTTTGCGGGATTCGAGGGCGTCGAATTTGCAAATATCAACGCACCTTAAACAGCCTTTGCAGTGATGGTAATTAATACGCTTGAGGAGGCGAACTTCTTTGCCTTTCTTGTCCGTTCCGTTTCCCCATACAAAAGAGTAATCAGGGCAGGTGATGTCGCATTCACCACAGGAGGTGCATTTGCTTAGGTTCAGAACAGGAATCCATCCCATTCTGCTGGATGACAAATCTTTATGAACAGTTGTCGCGGGACTTATAAGTGTTCCACCTATAGTCTGGTTCAAATATCCTAAATCCTGCCCCTTTCTTTTAAAATGAACATGAGGGTACTTTCCATCGTCGTCGAAATGTTTTGAAACGCCTTCCGCGAAACCTCTGTCAAAGGTTTTCAGGTTAGCATCAATTAAGAATGCATATTTTTTTCCCAGGTTCCTCGATATCATTTCTTTAATAGCGTCAGGATTAATAAATCCTGATGCTTTGCACATTGCTCCAAGAAGAGCGGTATTAACTCTGGTTTTTTCTTCTACGGCTATTTTCATTGCGTCCACGCAATGCATTGTACCACCTTGCAATTTCAGAAAATCCCTTGCTTCATCAGGTGTTTTAGACGTGGCCATGACAACAGTAGTGTTTACTCCCACCCCTTGAGTTACCGGAATGCTTTTGACCATTTCTTCATGGAAAATTGCCAGCATGTGAGGTTCAGTAACAGGACTGTTAGTTCTTACCTCAGTATCAGGTTTACAAAATCGGACGAAAGATTTAACAGGCGATCCTTTTTTTTCAGATCCATAGCTTGAAAAATTCGATCCGTTATAACCCATAAGAAGAATTCCTGCTTCGCCCAGGATTTTTCCAGCCAGGTTGGCCCCAAACCCACCGATGCTTTCCATCCTGATTTCATAAAAACCCAATTTATTGGTAAGTGGTAATTTAACGACTTCTATTTCGGTTTTCATTTTCTCCATTTAGTAAATTTAATAGAATTCAGACTAAGGTTTTAAAAAAAGCTTTATTCTTGCATAACCTGAAGATTTATTCAAATAAATAATCAAAAAATAGCTTAATCAGAAGAATTTTTTCTATTTTTTATATCTTTATTAAGATTATCAAAATTAATTTTCAATATCAATTATTTCATGTTAGCAGGATAAACTTACCAAAAAACCATTGACAGCAATATAGTAATCATTGTATTAAAACTTGACTGTCTCTCTTTAAACCGCTAAATTAGTTTATACTCAGCTTATCCTTAGATATGGATAGCTCATTAAATGCAATGACAGTGTCATTGCGTTTTTTTTATCATGTTTATTCTGCTATCCTGTCTAAGAATGTTTAACTCTTTGGTTTCATAGGAATATTAATGCGAAATGATCAATTTCTAAAAGCCTGCCGAAAGGAAAAAACCGATTATACTCCTGTTTGGCTTATGCGTCAGGCCGGTCGCTACATGGAGGAGTACAGAAAGATAAGGTCAAAAGTAGATTTTCTAACCATGTGCAAAACTCCTGACCTGGCTGCGGAAGTTACTTTGCAACCCATAAAGCGTATTGGAGTGGACGCGGCCATAATATTCGCGGACATCCTGCTTCCCCTGGAGCCGATGGGAATCAAACTGGAATTCGCAAAAAATGAAGGGCCTGTGATAAACAATCCTATCCGTTCTTCAAGCGATGTAGATGCTTTACGATCTATTAATACGGAAGAAGAGCTTTCGTTTCTGCCCGAAGCAATCCGAATTGTAAAAAAGGAGTTAAACGGTAAAGTTCCTTTAATAGGCTTTTCCGGGGCTCCTTTTACCCTGGCCAGCTACATCATCGAGGGGGGCAGCTCAAGGAACTATATTCACGCAAAAAAAATGATGTATAACGAGCCGAAAATATGGAACAGGCTTATGGATAAAATTTCAGATGTAATAATCAACTATCTTTTGGCTCAGATTAAAGCCGGCGCAGAGACAGTACAGCTTTTTGATAGCTGGGTCGGCTGCCTTTCTGTAAAGGATTATCGACAATACGTTCTCCCGCATTCAAAAAAGATTATCGATGGCATAAAAAAAGAAGGGAATGTTCCAATAATTCATTTTGGCACAAATACAACCACACTGCTGCCGTCAATGAAGGAAGCCGGGGGAGATGTTCTCGGACTGGATTGGAGGATTAATCTTGATGAAGGATGGGAAAAAATTGGTTTTGACAGCGCGGTGCAGGGCAATTTGGATCCTGTAGTTCTCCTTTCAAATCCTACAGAGATAGAAAAGAGAGTCAAAGATATTCTTAAAAGAGCAGGTGGACGCCCCGGTCATATCTTCAATCTCGGTCATGGAATTCTTCCTGAAACCCCGGTCGATAATGTAATCGCTCTTGTGGATATGGTTCATAATTTCAGTGGGAAATGAGCACTCAGCTGTCAGCAGTCAGCAAAACAACTATAGCTGATAGCTAAAAATCATAAAAATTTGTCAATATATTTAGACTTCCGACCAACTAGTGCCCTTCCCACAGGATCTGTTTTGATATAATCACTGTTCATTGATCATTGCTAATTGTCTATTACTATTATGAAAGACACCGCCATCTTGCTTCTTGCTTTTGGAGGACCAGACACGCCTGAAGCCATCTTACCGTTTTTAAAAAATGTTATGAGTGGCCGTGCACCGTCCCCGGGAATGATGAACTCCATAAAGAAAAGGTATTGTGAAATAGGAGGAAAATCACCAATAACCGAAATAACGCGCAAACAGGCGCAGGCATTGCAAAAACAACTTGAAAAAAAATCTGAAGATACTTTTGGTGTTTATACCGGTATGCGACACTGGCATCCTTTTATAAAAGAAACTCTTTCTGAAATAACAGATGCCGGTTGTAAAAAAATTATCGCAATATGCATGACACCGCAAAGATCAAATTATTCTGCGAACGCCTATGAGAAAGATGTTTCTAACGGCCTTGACGGTTTGAAAGAAAAACCGGATTTAAGATTTGTGTCTCAATGGCACATGAACCGTCGATTCCATGAAGCAGTGGCGGAAAAGATATCTGAAGCAATGATACCATTCAAGGAAAACGGACAAAAGACAGCGGTCATCTTCAGCGCTCACTCCCTCCCTCTCAAAGTTATGGATAACGATGACCCTTATGTAAACCAAATAAACGAAACAATAAAGGGGGTTTCATCTGTTACAGGAGAGCTGGACTGGAAACTCGGGTATCAGAGCAAAGGGCTTGCTCCCGGCGAATGGCTGGAGCCAACAGTGGATACCATCATTGAAAACCTGCCGACTGAGGGATATAAAAATGTGCTGATTGTACCTATCGTCTTCGTCTCAGACCATGTTGAAACATTATATGATATTGATATAGTTTACCGGCAAAAAACAGAATCTCTCGGTTTGAATTTTCAACGAACGAAATCCCTAAACGATTCGCCTAAATTCATTGAAGCCCTTTCTGAAATTGTTGTAGAAACATTGAACCACAGAGATCGCTGAGTTCGCAGAAGTTTTTTCTATATGTATTTTGTATTTCTAACTGGTAACATTTCGTTTTTTTAGCAAAGTTTTTTAACACACCCCGTACCGGAGGGACATGTTAGAGGGGAATTATCTCCACAAATTCCCTCTTAAAAAAGGGGATATAGGGGGTTGTAATTTTCTTTGCGGCTCCGTCGCGCCGTGATCTTAACGGTAAAAACTTAAAGATATGAGCAATCAAAAAAAAGTAAAAAAAATAGCCCTTATTGGGGGTGGCATTGCCGGTCTTTCCGCTGCCTACGTCCTCGAAAAAGAAGCCGCTGACAAAGGTATGTCGATTGAAATCGACCTGATCGAAAAACAAGGCAGGATAGGAGGAAATATCCTCACTGAGCAGGTGGATGATTTTATTGTGGAAGGCGGGCCAGATTGTGTTTTTTCAGAAAAACCAGCCTCTCTGAAACTTTGTGAAAAACTTGGTCTTCAAGAAGAACTTCTTAAAACAAGGGAGGAAAAAAAAGGAACCTATGTTTATTGGAACAATAAACTCCATGACCTGCCGGAAGGGGTAATTCTTATGATTCCGACCATGATCATGCCAATATTGCTGAGCTCCCTAATCTCTTTTCCCGGAAAAATGAGAATGGCCTTAGAGCCTTTTATACCAAAACGAACAAATTCTGCCGAAGAATCCCTTTCCCAGTTTGTCACTCGAAGGCTGGGAAAAGAACTCCTTGATAAAATTGCTGAACCTCTGGTTGCGGGAATTCATGCGGGAAACCCGGAAACCATGAGTATTAACGCAAGCTTTCCGCGCTTTGTTGACCTTGAACAGAAATATGGCAGTCTCATCCGAGGTATGCTCTCCAGAAGGAAAGAGATGGTATCTATGATGAAAGGAAGGACAGCAAAATATACGATGTTCATGACTCTAAAAAAAGGACTTCAGGAACTGACTGATAACATCCAAAATACTCTAAGAAGTACAACTAAACTAACTGATAATGAAGCACTTGCCGTTATAAAAAAACCCTGTGGCTATGAGGCGTCATTGAAAGCCGGTGATATCAAATTTTACGATTCTGTAATAATAGCGACGCCATCTTATGTTACCGCAACGTTAGTGAGAGGGGTTGATACACACCTTGCTGACAAATTGCTGGAAATTCCTTATGTCTCAACAGCTACTGTATCATTAGCTTATTCAGCTTCTGATGTGAACCATATGAAAAAAGGTTTTGGGTTTATCGTTCCCGGGATTTCAAACCGAAAAATCATGGCTGCCACATATACATCCAACAAATTTTCCTACCGGGCTCCTGAAGGGAAGGTCCTTTTGCGATGTTTTGTAGGAGGAGCAAAGAATGAAGATCTTGTTTTTCTGGAGAATAAGGAAATGACTGAAATGGTGCAATCGGAGCTTAAAGATATTGTGAACATAAAAGCTAAACCGATTTTCACAAAAATTTACCGATGGGAAAAGGCAATGCCCCAGTATGTTATAGGGCATATTGACAGGATAAAAAAAATCGAAGAGCTAACTGCAAAGCACCCGGGTTTATACCTTACAGGGAGCGCCTATAACGGCATAGGCATAAGCGATTGCATTACGACCTCCTACAAGGTTGCGGAAGAGGCTGTGAGGTTTTTAAAAGCTGATAGCTGATAGCCGAGCGCTAAAACCTTTTCACAGCATGTTTTGCGATGAACTGCTGATCGCTGAAAGCAAAGAGCTATTTCATCCGCTAAGCAGGTTCAACTCAAAGTCCGATTTAGGACTTGGATTAAAAGGTTTAGCTGTCAAGGTTTTGCTTGTTTTGTGAGCAGGGTAAAGCTATAATTGCATTGATTAAAAAGACATAAAATAATGATTAAAAACGATCAATTATTAAAAAATTTTAAGGAAGATTTTCTCCGAAATGAGGGTAAACTTCCCTATAACAAGTCCATTACGATATTTACCGGCATGTGGAAGGAAGCTGTAATGCTTGGTGTACTGCCGTCTAAAGACCCATCTCAAGGGCTGGAGGTTGACATCAGGGTTGCGAAAACCTTAAATTCATGTTTGAAGAAATCCTTTCAAGGATAGGCACTTGTCTCAAGAAACATCGTCTTCCGTATATGATTATCGGTGGGCAAGCAGCGCTTTTATACGGTGAATCCCCCCCTAGCTCCTGATCTACTCACATTTCAATGCATCAATAGGGTTTAATGCAGCAGCTTTTCTGGCAGGATACACTCCAAAAAACATTCCAATAAAAAGAGCGACAAAAAAGGAAATAATAATAATATTATTCGGAACTATAAGATCCCATTTGGTGGTTAAGGAGACCGCGTAAGATATAATCATTCCCAGGGCAATCCCCACTATTCCACCATTCAGGCTTAAAATAAGGGATTCCACAATAAACTGCGTGAGGACATCTCTCTTTTTTGCGCCAACTGCCCGCCTGATGCCTATTTCCAATGTTCTTTCTCTGACGGAAATCATCATAACCGCGAGAATCCCAATCCCCGCTACCAGCAGAGAAATAGCTGCCACACCGGCAATCAGCATCGTAAATATTCGGGCAGTATCTTCCTTGGTTTTGATCAGTTCCAGTTGATTCCTAATCGTAAAGTCATCATCTTTATAAGACGGCAGTTTATGCTCTAAGCGGAGTATATCCTTTACCTCTTGTACAGCTTCCTCAATATCATCTTTTTCTGTTGCCTGGGCGTAAATAGTGCTGATAAAAGTCTGGTTAAATAATCTGCGCAGAGCAGTTGAAATGGGTATAAATACCTGGTTATCTTCATCCCGGCCATCCACTTCCATCCCTTTACCCTTTGTAATTCCAATTACTTTAAATGGAATTTTCCTGATCCGGATAACCTGGTCTAAAGGATCGTTATCAACAAAAAGGTCTTTAGCTACACTTTCTCCAATGACCGCCACCCGCCTGTAGCTTTTCACATCTGACCAGGTAAAAAACTCACCATATAAAATGTCAAAATTCCTTATCTCAAGAAAATCAGGCGTGGTTCCCATAATATTCGATCGGAGAATACCATTCCCGTATTTGATTTCCAGCGGCAAAAAATGACCGGGAGCGGCTCTGCTGATATAAGAAGAGTTTTCAGCGATCTTTCTTGAATCTTTGGTTTTTAAAGTGGTTACATTGCCTTTTATTCGGGGCACTCCGTGCCGCATTTTTATTTCACCGGCATTGACAATAATAAGATTTTTCCCCATCTTTTCAATTTCATCCAGAGTTTTCTGCTTAGCCCCCTCCCCTACTGCTGTCATAACGATGACCGCGGCTATCCCGATGACGATTCCTAATAAGGCAAGGGTAGTGCGCAGTTTATGGGTTCGTAAACTTTGTAATGCTATTTTTAATACAACAGAAAATTTCATAGTGTAATAGCGATCAGCTTTCAGCAGTCAGCATTCAGCTTTATATTTATTGGACTGCAATGACAAAGCTGAGCTTAGCTCCGCTGTGTCATTGCGATTTCATGTTTATTTTATTCTCTCCTGATCCCCGACACCTGGTCTCTGTCCCCTGCATTTCTCATCTCAACGCCTGCACAGGGTTCATAAGTGTTGCTTTTCGAGCCGGCTGAAGACCAAAAAGAATCCCCACTAACACGGAAAAAATAAACGCCAGCGCAAAAGACTCCCAGCTCATGGTTGCCTTTAGTTTGGAAAAAGTCGATATAAAGAAATTGATCACTCCTCCCAACACAAGACCCATCATGCCGCCTGACAAAGCAACAAAAGTTGATTCCAAAAGAAACTGCATGAGGATATCACTCTTTTTAGCTCCAAATGATCGCTTGATCCCGATTTCTTTTATCCGCTCATTCACGGAAACCAGCATAATATTCATAATCACAATGCCGCTTACCAGCAGAGAGATTGTTGAAATCATTCCAAGCATAACAGTAAGAGTCTTTTTAGATTTTGTAATCCACTCAACCAGCACTTCAGGAGTGATTATTCTGAAATCATCTTCTGCCGTGGTACCGAGATGATGCCGCTCTCTCAATATGGAGCGAACCTGTTCGATAGTATCCTTTGCCTGATGAGCATCATGAAGCTGAAGGCGTATACTGTTTAAATGAACCTGCTGAAACAGCCGCCGTGCTGATGTTGTAAGAGGGATGACGATACGGTCATCAGGATCATACCCGCTTTCCGTGACCCCTTTTTCTTCCATTATGCCTATTACCTTAAAAAAGACCCTGTTAATACGAACAAACTTTCCAATTGGGTCTTCACCTTTAAAAAGCTTTTTCATCGGTGTGGCGCCTATCACGCATACTTTTCTCATGCCCATGACATCTTCATCCGTAATGTAGTCACCATCGGTAACATTCCATGTTCTTGCAGTAAACCATTCCGGGGTAATACCGTTTATTCTTGTGTTGCTGGATTCCTTTTTATAGATTGTCCTCAAACGTTTTCCCTGGTACGGAGCAATCAGTTTAACATTATCCAGTTCAGCAAGGATTTCAGCATCTTGAAGTGTCAGGGTGTGGGCTCTTTTTCTGCGGTGACTAAAGACCTTTCCCGCGCCTGAACCAATATAAACAGCTTCAGAACCGAACCCAAACTGCGATATTCTGGATAATATCTGGGTTTTCGCGCCTTCACCGATTGATACAATAACAGTAAGGGATGCAATGCCGATAATAATCCCAAGCATCATGAGCACTAAATTAACCTTATTGCTCTTCAATCCCCTTACCGCTTCCAGCGCTATGCGTAAAAGTCTCATAGTTTCAATTATAATTTACTTCAGGTTATTTGTAAAAAAATATATGGAGTAAAAAAGATAAAGATGGAGATGTGACCCCGGTTTTCCGATTTAATCCCTTCTTTGCCAAGAAGCGCACTAAGGATACGAAACAATTTGTCAATGTTAAAGATTTGACCCTCTGAAGGCTATTTACATATAATGTGAAAAGGTGTAAATTCTTTTACAAGGCTTAGCAAAGTTTTTGTTGGGCATCGGGCGGTAGCCTATTTGGATGTGGTCCTGCCACTCTGTAATATCAGCCTATATTGTAAAAAAAATATGCCCGGAATAAACGAAATAGTTTTAGTAGTTGTCATTACGATAGCTCTTTTTTTCATGGCCAGAAAATCTCATAGGAGACCAGTGATGAAACCGGTCTTTTCATTTAAAGAAAAAATGGGCGGATGGAAACGGCTCGCAATTCTTGCTTCGATTTTCTGGACGATTTTTACAGGGGTTTACTTGGAGCCCTGGAAGAACAATGTTCTCCATTTTATCTATATTGGTATTATACCGGTAGCTGTGGCATGGGGCATTGCCTGGGTAATTGAGGGATACAGGAAAGAAAAGTACTAATATAACGACTCGGAAATTCTACGACCTTTTGAAAACAAAGGTGCTATTTGAGGCTCAAACATCCTACCCCATTCAGGGAAAAATGGAATGATGGAATAGTGGAAGAACAAAAAACCCAATGTCCCAGTTTTCCAAACCCCATGATTCCAACGTTCCATTATTCCACCTTTCCAATTGTGAGCGAATCTTTGGAACTAAGTTCTATATAGGGATCAGGTGCCCGGGATCAGGGGACAGGGATTTTAAAAAGCTGTCAACAGTTGGCTTTACACACCCCCGAAAATTTGAAGCTCCCCGTAGCACAAGCTACGGGGAATCTTCACAATTTTACCATGATGGTAAAATTGGATGGCTTTTAAAAAGCCACCTGAAGGGTTGAGGCCATGGATGGTCGAAATCAATGTAGAGTATTTACACCCCCCTGAGTCCCCCCTTGTTAGGGGGGATTAAGGGGGGTGTCGCTCGCTGACCCCGCAGCAAGCAACAGGGAATGCGCTCGCTAAACACTTTCATTAAAAAAATTGACTTTTATGGCTTTTATAGTGTAGGTTTAATTGAAACTTTTTTCTTTATTTCTTATCTATTAAGTAAGGAGGTTTGTTATGAAAAAATATGTCTTTTTTATACTATCTACCGGATTTTTCCTGTTTTCCTTTGCATTAGCCCCCTCTCCTTCGCTAGCAAAAAAACCCTACAGAACTTTAGCGTTGAAGGCTGCCGGAGCTGAAAATAATAAAGCAGCGGAAATTAATAACGAAGGGATCAGACACTTTACCGAAAAACACTGGACAGAATCAGGAGAATTTTTCGAGGATGCTGTAAAGACAGACCCTAACCTCGCAGTAGCACATTTTAACCTTGCCTTAGTTCATCACAAGAAGAATAGACATAAAGAGGCTGCAGGGCATTTCAAAAAAGCAGCGGAACTGGCCCCAAATGACTCAAGGATTCAGAATTCAGAAATATTGAAGGAGCACATTAAATAATTTTAGATTTCAGATTCCAAATTTGAGAAGCTATAATCTATAACCCCCATTGATCCATTATTGAAGATTCCCCGCAGCAAAGCTGCGAGGGATCTTCAGTGTAGAGCATTATTTTATTTTAAGTTCGCTCGCATACCCAGCAGCAAGTTGCGGGGTATGCGCTCGCTAAACACTTTTCAGTTTCACCGACACTCCTTCCATGTGTAAAGCTATACGGGGCAAGTATTCCAATCCATTTTAAAGAAAGTTTTTTATTTTAACCTCGCAGTATGCGATAATGAGCCACACACTTTGAAAGTGCGCGGCACATCCAGGAACAAGTCCACGATGATAATTTCCGGACAGCCCGGGATTAAGGTTGTGAAAAAAACTTCCTGAAAAAAGGAAATCTTTATGATCGGAGTATTTTTAAAAGGCCTCATTAAAAAGGAAGCTATAGCCAGGGCTCTTCCCATTGCCAAGAAAGTTTTGTTAGACGTCGGTAAAGAATACGTTCAGGGTGCTGCAAAAACAGCAGGAGAGAAATCAGTCGGAACAATCACAAAAGCTCCTCAAAAAGTGGAAGAGTTTGTAAATAAAAAAAAGAGTGAATTTCTTGACGAAGCGGAAAGCAAGGCCGAGAAGGTTTTTTCAGACCAGATGGAAATATTAGACCAGAGAATTGACAAGAAAGTTATTGAAATTGAAAAAAAAGTCGATGAAAAAATTAAGGCTGTATTCTGGCTGTTTCTCTTTTCCACGTTTGTAATTATGATCCTTGCCGGCTTGACATTCTCTCTGCTGCTCAGGTATTTTAATTTTTAATCCCACACAGTGGGTTTAATTCCCCGACGTTCTACGTCGAAAAAATAAGATAAAGTTGTTTTAAATATCCCGATGCTCTGCGTCGGGGAGTATGTCATAGTATTGATTTCTGATGATACATGTATTATTTCATCTTAAAAAATTCCTCAATTCCATTGCGAAAAATAAAATAACGCGGTTATTGCTTTTAACACTTATTATCCTTTTCATAGGGGCTTTTGGACTTAGCTATTTTGAAAAAACATCTTCCATTCTTGACGCGTTCTGGTGGAGTTTTGTTACGATCACAACTGTCGGCTATGGCGATATTGCCCCTTCCACGCTTGGCGGGAGAATTGTCGGGATTATCGTCATGGTGTTTGGGATCGGTATGCTTGGAATGTTTACCGCCACCATTGCCAGCATCTTTGTGGAGGGAAAAATTAAAGAAGGAAAAGGAACAAAGGCCGTGAAAGTGAACGAACATTTTATTATCTGCGAATGGAGCTTGAAGGCTAAAGAGATTGTTGAAGAACTGCGCGCTGACGCAAAAGTCCAGAACAAACCGATTGTTCTTATTGCGGACATCCCGGAAAAGCCGACGGAAGACGATAAGATGTTTTTTGTCCGCGGAGAAGTCAACGATGAAACTTTAGGAAAGGCTAATCTGAAGGAAGCAAGCGTGGTAATGGTTCTGGCAAACAATAACGTGGACGCATGCTCCAGAGACGCGAGGACCATATTAAATATCCTGTCAATTCGAACATTAAATACTGACATTTACATTTGCGCGGAGATTGAAGATACAAAAAACACTGATCATTGTAAAAGGGCGGGAGCAAATGAGATCATTGTAATCGGGAAGCTGAGCAGCAACCTCCTGGTACAGGCGGCTCTGGATCACGGCATAACCCAAATAATTTCAGAGCTTGTTACTAACAGGTTTGGCTGTGAACTGTACAAAATGAAACCTCCGCAAAATCTTGTGGGAAGACCATTTGTTGAGGTATTAACATTTTTAAAAAAAGAACATAATTCCATTGTTCTTGCAGTTGAATCGCCTGACAATAAAAAATTTATTTCAAATCCTCCAAAAGATTATGTTATTCAACCTGAGGATCAACTGGTCATAGTCGCAAACGAACGGCCAAATTTAGCAGTTCGGTAAATATGGAAATATTAAACCGTGTCTATCGCATTATAAGGTCTAATATAAAATTTGGACGTGGTGAAAGGTATGATACAGTAAATACTTTTGAGTTGGATGATGGAGGGTACGAAAAACAAAATTCAAAAATCCTTGAGAATGTAGATGATGATCTGGCACGATATTACGCAAATTTAGAAATTCCCTATGGATCGGATCTACCGACTGTAAAAAAAGCCTGGAAGCGAATGTTAAAAAAATATCATCCTGACCTTCATTCAAGAGATGCTAAGAAGCAACAGACAGCAACCAGATTAACTCAAGGACTAACCACAGCATATAATGAAATAAAAAAGCGCGTAAGAAGAGGGTAACACATTAAAGTATTTATATTTTTTAAGAAAGGAGGGCTTCAATGTCTGAGAACCTGGAAAAGGTAAAAAATTATTTGCAAGAACTGGGTTTTTCAATTTCCAGTGAAAGCACCAAAGAAAAACTGGTGGTTATCGACGATGAGGAAAAAGGTATTAATAATCTCATCATTGACTGTGAAGAACCGATTTTAGTTATTGAACAAATTATTATGAAAGTTCCAGGAAAGGCAAATGATTTTTTCAAACGCCTTCTCCAAATTAATCGAACGGTAGTTCATGGGGCGTTTGTACTCGATGAAGATGGTAAGAATGTTATCTTCAGGGATACGTTACAGCTTGAAAATCTTGATAAGAACGAACTGGAAGGATCGATAAATTCTTTAAGTCTGGCTCTGGCGGAAAATGCCAATGAGCTGATCTCATTTAGTAAATCCTAGGCCGCAACCACAATTCGGCATGGAAAGTCGAATTGGACGGATTCCGAAGGAATGCCGCCCGAAGGGTTGAGGCCAAGGAAGGCAGAGCTAAGCTCAGCTTTGCCACGCTCAGCGGGGCTTTGCCGAAATCAAAAAGGCTACCGCCCTGTGGACTAACAAAAAATTCCGAGCTTCGCATAAGGCGCTGTATAAAAATAAAACTAACAGCGCCTAAAAAAAAGAAGATTTTATAATGAAATAATTTAAAAGGAGGTTGAATAATGGCAAGTATTTTTCAAAGACTTTTTAAGGTGGGACAATCCCACGCACACGACATTGTAAATAAATTTGAAGACCCTATCAAAATGACTGAACAGGGGATCCGAGATCTTAAAAAAGATTTACAGGGTACCATGAAAAGCCTCGCGGAGGTCAAAGGCATTACTATCCGAATGAAAAAAGAGGTGGAGGATAATAAAAGACTGGCGGCTGATTACGAGCGCAAGGCAATGCTCCTGCTTCAGAAAATGCAAAAAGGGGAAATGGATAATGCTGACGCTGAAAGACTGGCCACTGAGGCGCTAAAGAAAAAAGAGGATTGCAGTCAAAAGGCTGTCCGCCTGATGAAAGAACTGGAACAGCATGGAAAAATGTGCGCGCAACTACAAGCAAACGTGAATAAACTCAAGTCAACGGTTACTACTTATGAGAATGATCTCATAACTCTTAGAGCAAGGGCAAAAACAGCCGCGGCAACTCGTAAACTTAATGAACAGATGGCAAAAGTGGACTCTTCCGGGACTATATCCATGCTGGAAAAAATGAAAGCCAAAGTGGAAGAGGATGAATCTTTAGCGCAATCCTATGGCGAACTGGCTTCTGCAGATAAAAGTATTGACGATGAATTGACTGCGGCGCTTGGCAGTGGAAAAACCAGCGCAGCAAGCGATTCCTTAGCAGCTTTGAAATCCAAAATGGGAATATAGTAGAATGGTCTGGAATAAGATTTTTGGCAAGAAAAAAGAAGAAGAAATTGATCCCCTGAAAGACCTGGTACTGTCTAACCTTAAGACCGGATATCTTCTGGATTACGATATGAAAACATGGAGTGTAACGGCACATAATAAATGCGAATGGGGAGAAGGAGAATTTAGTGACGAGTGGGAACTTACCTCAGAAGACGAAGTTCTCTACCTCGAAAGGGAAGAAGATGATGAGGTGGAATGGACCCTAACTAAAAAAATCCCAATCTCCGAGGTTGGAAAGGAAATACCGGCTTATATCAAAGAACATGAAGACTCGCCTAACGAAATCACTTTTCAGAGCAAAAAATACCACCTTGAAGATTGCAGCGGCGGCAGATTTCATAAAGGGGGAAAAGATTCTTATGATGAATTTATTTCATGGGACTATGAAGACAAGTCGGAAGAATATATCCTAACAATCGAGCAGTGGTCAGAAACAAGCTTTGAAGCCGCGTATGGGAAATACGTGGAAGAATATCAGTTCACCAATATCCTCCCAAAATAATCTAGATATAGTGGATTGCAATTATATGAAACCAAAGGTTAAGCTATGGACTTAAGGTTTTTATGGTTTTATGGTTGATTGAAGGTTCCTGCAGCAAGATAGGAGGTAAGCTATAGTTAAACATTTTTAATGATTATCCAGTCATAGCCTTAATATTGCGCCTGAAGATAAGCGCAGAGATCATCTTATCCCACATTTTCCGTTCGTTTGACTTCCAAATTTTGCTATTTTTAAGTGTACGCAGTTTGCTCTCAGAGATGCTGTATTTGGCAGCGATATCTTTATCTGACATGCCCTGATAAATAAGATCAAACATCATCTTCTCTTTTACATCTCTTGAGTTACAATTTCTTTTTGGCATAATATAACTATAAATAAAGTATAGTTAACTTAAGTATGCGTAATTATATCATAATTTATTTGTCTGTCAAGAAAAAAAGTTAAAAAATTAAACTTTTCTCAAATCCATCTTTTTGCATATCGGTAAATTAAAGTAGAAACTTGATTTTGTACTGTAAATATTTTTAATATTGTGAATTAAAGAATGGTAAAGAGATAAAAGATGAGTCGGGATCGCCTACTAACAAAAAAACGTCTGAGTAGTGAAATAATTAATGATGTATTTTTTGTAAACAACCCTTTGCTTCCGCACGAGTTTTTACCCTACATCAAGGTTGGTCATTTTCTTAGTTACTTTAAAATCATATTGAGGATATTCGTAAAGGGATAAGCGGTTTTCAGTTTCACCAAGTGAATAACCCCAGATACTCTCATACTCTGACATATTTTCACCGATGTCTTCAAGATGCTTCAAATACTCACTTATTGATTTTGACTCAATTATTACCATTTTACCCATTTTGAGAATAATGGGACTGTGAACCCTTGTCGAATCATGGTCAAATTCCAGGATTCTCCTTCCATAACGCGTAATTCCAATCACCCTGAATGTCAGGCTTTTACCAACACCGGGCAAGTTTAATACATTCCGGTCCGTTGCCAAAAAAGGCAAATCAGCAGATTTCAGCAAATCCGCTATATTATCAACCATCTTTTCTGCATCATCCGACAATTGTCGGATAGTCTCATGATTTTTTTCCGGGATCCTGCCAAAAACTTTTTCCTCCATTTGTTCCTGGATAGCGCGCGCATTTGTGGCAAAATTATGATAATTCTCCATATAACCTTTTACAGAAAAACAATAATAGCTAAGGATACCGATTTCATTTAGCACCTGTCTCAATTTTGCCGAATGTCCCCTGCGAGAAGAAGATGTTGTCATTACATGTTGATTTGTAATAGTCCATCCTGCAGAGATAAGCCTTTTTACAGCATCTCTCGCTTCAGGGGTTACTTCCATGGGCGATTCAAAATGGGTTTGGACAACAAACTGCTTTACGCCTATCTCTAAAGCTTTAGCCTTAAATTCTGTCAATATATTTATAAGGTTATTTGTTATTCTTTGAGGAATATATACCGGTAAACGCGTTCCCAATCGAACTCTAAGCAATTCGGCATACTTTTCACCATTTTTTCTGTTTTTATTTGCTTCTTTTTTTCTCAATGCCATTTCATAAATGGCATCCAGAATTTTTTTTAGCGATTTATCAGAACTCATTAAAGCATCGCCCCCAGTAATCAGAATATCCCGGAGCTGTGAATCCTGTTCAAAATATTGCATAAGCACTTCTAATTTCTTTGACCAGGTTGTCTTGGGTTTCAGTTTGTCCAGACTAAAATTGAGATGGCCGCTTTGAAAATCATACAAGCGCTGGCATGAAGCGCAAAGTCCCCCACATGCTCGTCCAACCGTATCCGGAATTAAAATTGCGACTTCCGGGTATCGTCGATGCACATTGTTCCGCGTGGGTAAGAGCCAGCCAGCGGCATTGGGTTTACCCACTTCTACCAAGTCTTCTTTTTCCCAGGCAACGATATGGCCAAATTCTTCAACAAGATGGTTACTGTAAATGATGTAATCCCTGATTGCGAGATCCGCTCCAATAGCAAAGTAAGGTACCCGGACATGGAGGAGAGATAAATAATAAGGGTTGACAAAAAAAGGAATACCTGCCTTTTCAGCACGGTATAGTATTTTCATAGTATCAGGATCAAGGGAATTTCCAAGCAGCTCATTAAGAAAGTCGGGTGAACGTACGGCAAAATTGAGATGAAAAACATGGTCGTCCCACCATTTCAATGCTTCCAAGTATTTCTGCTCTTTCGAGATACCCGGCTCAAATTGAAACTTGCTACTCTTGATTTCCCCTTTATCAATCAGCTTGATAATTGTTCTTAATATTCTTTCTTTATTTTCTTCTCTTAACTCAACAATCCGTGGATCAAAACCAGAAGGAAAACGTTTCATCCAGGATTCAACCTTTTTTAAATCAGGGAGTTTAAGCTCATTCACTCCGCTCAATTGTCGAAAAAGTTGAAGCATATCTTCAAAAAAATGGGGTTTTGCACCACCGGTTCCATAGGTTACAGCCAGCCATATTAATTTTATTGGATTAGTAACCGCAACTTCCCCTCTCAGATTTAAGTCCCTAAACTCTCTGCCGGCATTTTCAATGTAATCAAGGAGTCTTATAGCAGCATAGTCTCTCCATTTCAGAGTTTCAAAGGTTTTTCGTCCATCACGTACGTTTTGATAATATTTTAACGCCTCGGGACTTTTTTCCAGAATTTCCATAACCCAGTTTTTTACGCCAACAAGAGCTTCAATTTTATTGTGAGCATTTCTCATAATTTCACCTAACTTGGGGTTCTCTTTTAGAAGCTGCTTAAGGAGTTTATGAGATTTAACGCAGATAGCAACTCTATCCAGTTCTTTTATTTCGAGATTTACATCATCCCGTCTTCTTTGTTTAACTTCCAGCTTAGTTTCCAGCATTTTAAACTCCATTCATAACGGAAGGAGGCATTAAGATAATGGCAAACGGTTTGTAGTGCGCGAAACTTATTTCACCTTCCTGATCCTCGACATAAAATCAAGAATACCAGAAGCGAAATCTTCATCGCCGCCTTCAATTATTAGAACATCCTTGCCAATCACTTTAACCTTTACTTGAATATTATCATTTATGTACTTGATTTCCAAGAGATTTTCGTAATTTCCAGCAAACTCATTTGCATCCTCGATCGTATCCCAACTGGTATAGAAGAGCAGAAGTAATTCATCGCTATTTTTCTTTTTAAGAATCGCATAGATGTCGCCGTCCCAACCTGCCGATGCCTCTTTTGCTGCATCACCCATTTTGTGTTCTGAAAAGATAATTCGCCATTGAATTTCACCTATTGTATTGACATCCATAACCTCCCAGTCCTGAAATACTGCTTCATTTTCAAAAGACAGCCATTCGTATTTAAAAGGCTTTTCCCCTTTCAGCCATTTTTCCGGATAAAGTATCTGTTCCGTGGAAACCGGCGCATCAATATATAGACGGCTGACTTTTTCCCAGCCATACTTTTGTATATCAAAAACAAAACGCATCCCTTTTTGATAAGCGCCCATTAAAGTTTCGATAATGAAGGCTGGTATTTCCTCTATAGTTTTAAGAACATTCGCCAATTCTGTTTCTTGAAATTGTGCTGTTGACCCGCTCTTCAACATTTTAATCATCACATCCGTATTCATCTGTGCCTGCAAATAAATCGACATTTTCAAGATCTCACGGTCAGGAATCATCCCTAACATTTTTTGCATACTCCATAATGTCATGATATAAGTAGCCTCCCCTTCTACAACTGCCTGCCGGGCAAGCACTTCATCATCGTTCAACTCTCCACCAGACGGTGAAAGAATATATTTATCGAGATTGAAATGTTGATCCTGCAATCCATGGTACAATTCATGCGCGTAGAGTCCTCCTAACATATGTTCGGGCAAATCCTGCATGACCACATAAAATGCTTCTGATTCTGGATCATAATAGGCTGCCACCTGGCTTTGCATAACTGCTTTAGTCATCAAAGTAAAATCCTTAATCTCCGGTCCTCTATACAAACCAAGTTTTTTAACGATCTTGCCATAATACTTGAACCGGTTTTCAGGCATCTGCTTTTCTATGGCTTCATCCAGATACTTTCCAAAATCATTAAGAGATTGGTTTCTTACTTTTACTGGTTGTTTAAACTTAATGCCACGAATTTCGGAAATTTCTTTACTTATTTCATTGACTCTGGATCGAACATCTGACTTCGGTTGAGAATCACAGACTGATGGAGTGAACAGGAATGCGATCACAACACTTGCAGTGATTCCAAGAAAATAGCCACTGGTAAATTTTTTCACGTTTAAAATCCAAAAAATTCTTATTTGTCTTCGTCCAATTATAAATTTCCTATACAATTGAACAAATGCATTTTATCATATTGATTAAGAAAAAAATAATTCGCCCGATTCCCGATCAAGTTGGGAATTCTCAACATCCCAGCATGTCATTCCCGAATGCAGTTGTCGGGAATCCAGGCTGAGTTTTTATTCTGGATGCCCGATACAAACACTCGGGCATGACAGCGTGTAAACATTCAGTAATTGCAAGATAGGGCATAGCCAAAATATTTGACCTCGACCTCAGGGCCAGGTTTTAAATGCTTAAACAAATAATGTGAAAAACATGCTTCATCAGAACTTGTTCTGAACTCGTTGAAGGGCTTAGCATAACATTGATATTTGTCACCCTGCGCTTTCTGTCTTTACCACGGGAATCTAAATTTTCGTAAGAGGGGAATACTGCCATGGAAAAAGAAATCCATCAGTTAAATAAAGCAGGTACGACATTCCGCACGATCATAGAACCTTTCAAGATAAAATCTGTTGAACCGATCCGGATGACCTTCAGAGCAGAGCGGGAAAAAATTCTTCAAAATGCCTTCTACAATATATTTTCTGTAAAGGCCCGGGATGTGATAATTGATTTGCTCACGGATAGTGGAACAAGCGCCATGAGTTCGGAACAATGGAGCGGTATTATGCGAGGAGACGAGTCTTATGCCGGCAGCCAGAGTTATGAGCGTTTTGAAGAAACCGTTAAAGATATTTTCGGGTTTAAGCACGTCATCCCAACTCATCAGGGCCGAGCCGCTGAAAGGATTCTCTTCTCTGTTATGTGTAAACGTGGAGACGTCGTTCCAAATAACAGTCATTTTGACACGACCCGCGCAAACGTAGAATTCCAGGGAGCAGTTGCTGAAGATCTCCTTATTAAAGAAGGATTAGATCCCCAAAATCTATATCCATTCAAGGGAAATATGGATATTGAAAAGCTAAAAGCATTAATTAAGCGCGTTGGAAAAAAGAAAATTCCGCTTTGCATGATTACTATCACAAATAATTCCGGCGGCGGCCAGCCTGTCTCTATGGAAAATATCCGGGAAGTTAAGAAGGTCCTCTCAAAATACAGCATACCCCTCTATTTTGACGCCTGCAGATTTGCGGAAAACGCCTACCTTATTAAATTGAGGGAAGACGGGTATCAGGACATACCTGTAAAAGAAATTGCAAAAGAAATGATGACTTATGCCGACGGCTGTACCATGAGCGCCAAGAAAGATGGATTAGCCAATATCGGCGGATTCCTCTGTACCAATGATGATCTCCTTGCACAGAGGGAAAGAGACTTGCTGATATTAACAGAAGGCTTCCCCACATACGGAGGTATGGCAGGCAGGGATATGGATGCAATCGCTATTGGACTGAATGAAGTTTTAAAAGAAGATTACCTTATTTACAGAATTGCAGAAACCAGGTATCTTGGAGATCATCTGAACGAGACAGGATTCCCCATCGTGCAGCCTCCAGGCGCACATGCAATTTATATTGACGCAAAAGCAGCGCTTCCTCATATACCTCCTTCACAGTATCCCGGCCAGGCATTAGTCGCGGAACTTTATCTCGCGGGTGGAATAAGAGGAGTTGAAATCGGCTCCCTCATGTTTGGAAAAGTAGATAAAAAAACCAGAGAAGAAACACCCGCCCCAATGGAACTGGTAAGACTGGCCATTCCGCGAAGAGTTTACACTCAAAGCCATATTGATTATGTATTAGAGGCATGCAAGCGGGTATGGAAAAACCGCGAGAAGCTTAAAGGATTCAAAATCGTGGAGCAGGCCAGGTTCTTAAGACATTTTACTGCTAAGTTCAAACCGCTTTAATAATTCTTCTTTATTGACAGGAGTACGAGGTCACGCTTAGTGGGAATAGAGAGATTAATTAATTCTACATTATTAATTGATAATTGATAATCGTTAATTTACAATTGACTCATGATTAATCTTGCAAAAAAATTTTTTGGGAAAAGCGCATCCGCTGAACCTGACAAGGAAAACAAAGGAGACGCTCATGATGTCAGGATGGCAACATGCGCCCTGTTCCTCGAAATGGCAAATATTGACGGAGAATTCAGCAAGGAGGAACAGGAAAATATCATATCAATGTTAAAAGAGAAATTTCAGTTGTCCGACGAATACATAGCGGAACTTATGAAGACATCACAAAAGGAGCTGGACGGAAGCATTGATCTGTGGCAGTTCACAAACCTTGTTAATGAAAACTATTCCCGTGATGAAAAAATCAATATTGTCGAAATGATCTGGAAAATTGTATATGCCGACGGAAAACTCGACAAACATGAGGACTACCTCGTTCACAAACTGGGGAAACTTCTCCGTCTCTCACATAAAGAACTTATTAACACAAAACTGAAAGTACTGGGAAAATCTTAATAAATTATTTAAGACTGCAAATTTCAGATCTCAGATTTTAGATGCAAAATCTATAATCTAAAGTTTAAAATCCAAAATCACCTTTTTTCCCACAAAATAAAAAATGTTAGAGCTTGTTCAAGAGTCACTTAAAAACGTAGGAGTTCCAGGCTTTCTCTCTCTCCTTCTAAGTTGGTTGACAACAATTCTTATCGTTCTTCTTTTAGCAATTTTTTCAAATCTACTCGCAAAAAAAATTATTTTTAATAGTCTGCTGTTCGTAATTCAAAAATCTCAGAACAAATGGGATGATGCCTTAATAAAATATAAAGTATTTGATCACTTAACCCATTTTTTTCCCTTCCTGGTTGTTTATCTCTTTGCCCCCGTCTTTAACGCAGCAGAGAGTTGGATTGAAAGAATTTCACTCACATGCATGATAGCTATAGGTCTTTTTGCCTTTAACTCCTTTTTAAACGCTGTTGTGGATATTTACAATAGCTTTGACATCTCGAGGGAAAAACCGATTAAAGGTTACGTCCAGGTGCTAAAAATCGCTTTATTTTTCCTCATCGGAATCTTCATTTTAGCCACGCTGATGAATCGCTCTCCATGGGGTCTCTTGAGCGGTCTGGGAGCAATGACCGCCATTCTTATGTTTGTATTTAAAGACACCGTGCTGGGCTTTATCGCGAGTCTTCAACTTTCCTTTAATGATATGGTTCGTGTCGGTGATTGGATTGAAATGCCAAAATACGGGGCCGACGGGAACGTCACCGACGTGTCGCTCCATACAGTGAAGGTCAGGAACTGGGATAAAACAATTACTACCATTCCGAGTTATGCACTTGTATCCGATTCTTTCAAAAACTGGCGGGGTATGAAAGAATCTGGGGGAAGACGTATCAAGCGAGCCATATATATTGACATCAATAGCATTAAGTTCTGCACTCCGCAAATGCTTGACCGCTTTGAAAAAATGCAACTCCTCACAGAATATATTCGAAAGAAGAAAAAAGAAATTGGAGATTTTAACCGGGATTTGAAAATTGATCCGACCGATGCCATTAGCAGTCGAAACATGACCAATGTCGGGACATTCAGGGCTTACATCCAGTCTTACCTGCAGAACCATCCCAAAATCCAAAAGGATATGACTTTCCTCATTCGTCAACTCCAGCCCACACAAAATGGATTACCAATGGAAATCTATGTTTTCAGTAATGATCAGGATTGGATCAGATACGAAGGAATCCAGTCCGATATTATGGATCATCTTTTTGCCGCTCTCCCTGAGTTTGAGCTGAGGGCCTTTCAATTACCTTCCGGAAGCGACTTTCAAAAACCATTAAGGCAAAGCATTTAAAGGTTTTGTTTGCTAAATATTGAAGCTCTCTGCGGCAAAGCTGAGCTTAGCTCTACAAGTTATGGCGAATGCACTCGCTAAACACTTTCAACAGTTTACAAAGTTAAAAAACATTGCACAGTCTTCTGGTGAGGGGTATCTTGAGAAAAGATAGTTACAGTCTTATTAGTAATTAGGAAATAAACATATGCCTGAGAAAACTATAAGTCAAAAACTTCGATTAAAGTTTGAACCCTATAAGAAGAACAAGGTTCTTTTTTTTATATCAGAAATTAATATACGAAATGCCCTTCTCGCTTTTATTACATCCTTGGGTGTTAAAAAATTTGCTTTCATGAAGAACAAAGAAGAACTCATGTATGAGGTTGGAGAAAACGCCCGGGAAGAGCGCAGAAAACGTTATTGCATTTGCATTATGACATACCATCATAAAAATATCGGTAACCCTGCCTACATTGCCAGCTTGCTTCACTCTGTTAAGCAACTCACTATTAAACCGGATGCTTTACTGCCTTTCCTTGTATTAGCCGATTCCGAAACATCTATAGAAATACAATTTGGAAAAACACCGGAAATAAGGGCATTGACGATTCGAGCCGCATCCAAGTACGGACTAAAAGGCATTGTTATTGGAAATCTGGATGATTCGAAAACAGCTAATCTGGTTATAGAAAAAGTCATCGAAATTATAGAAGATGATGAATTAGCCAAAATGTCTCCCCTTGATCGTCACTTACGCAAACTGATCAACAGGGCATACACATACCTCAATCAAATTGTAGGCAGCGAAGAGGAAAAGGAAGAAAACATTAATAAGGCAATCAGTTTGTTTGAGGAGGTTCTGGAGCAATCCAGAAATAATTGTGAAGCGCTCCTTGGAAAGGCAATCGCATCTGCCGCTAGCTCTGATATGAAAAAAATTCGTGATGCAAGTGAATTGTTCGGAAGGCTTCAAGAGGCAGAGGAAGACATGGAGAGAGTTTATGAAGGACATGCGGGGGCTTGCTATAAAATGGCGGAACTTGTAAAAGATGAAGAATCGTGCCATAAATGGCTGCTGAAAGGTGTTAAAAGCTTAAGTTCCCTCGTCGAATGGCAGATGAGTAAAGAACCCCGTGCTTCCGCACGGGGCATTAAAAACCTAAATCCATTTG
>CAYMVZ010000007.1:0-42166 GCA_964394335.1 uncultured Nitrospinota bacterium
AATGGATTTAGGTTTTTAATGCCCCGTGCGGAAGCACGGGGTTCTTTACTTTTTAGCTTAATATTAACCGCAAAGACACAGAGAACGCAAATAGATCGAGAAGCTCACCATCACAGTTTATTAGGCAATCTTGCGAACATTATGTTGCCCTTAACTTGCAGATCTCTCCGTTTTTGTGGTTAATTGACTTCTGAAAAAGTTTGTGCTTGAATTAGCACAATGAGGATTAAGAATATGTCCAGTCTTGTTAAACAAAAACACTATAAAAACCAGCATAAGTTTTTCCAAAAAGCATATGAAAAAGGCGACGTACAGTGGACAGGTGACGGGTCGCCCAGTTCCGAGCTTGTAAGAACGATTAAAAAGATTAAACCAAAACTGAAACTTAAGCAGGCCTTGGATATTGGATCAGGGGAGGGGAGGCACTCTATTTTCCTGAGCGGGGAGGGTTTTAAAGTTTTAGGACTGGAGTACCAGGAACAAGCGATTCAACAGGCAATGGGAAAAAGAAGACGAGAACTCCTTTACGTGAGAGGGGATGTCTTTTGCATTCCCTTAAAACCTTGTTCATTTGATGTTCTCATTGATTTTGGTGTATTCCACCACATCAGACGAAAGGATACCGCCGTCTATCTTGACATGCTTCAATCTATGCTCATACCAGGAGGGTACCTGATCCTTTCCTGTTTTTCCAGAAAATTCAAACACGCTAATGGTAAGCTATACAAACGTGGTTACGTAGTGCACAAAAACCATTATGATCGATTTTTAACTAAAGCTGAACTGCGCAGGGTATTCGGAAAACACTTTGACATCCTAAAAATAAAAGAAGTAAAAACAGGTTTTTTGGATGGGCTTTTCCAATTGAAAGGAACCGGCAGAAAATGACTTACATGACAACGCGGCAAACTATAAACCAAAATAAACTAACCACTAATTAAATTTCAGTTTTCGGCGGCCAGCAGTCAGGGATCAGCGAACTGGAGCTGGCACAGTTATTTTTTTTGACCGTTGACGGACGATCCCCGACACCCGCCGAAATCCCTGAGCTGCACATAAATAAATGAAAATAGTATTAAAAAAAAATTTTGTTGTGATTTGCGGATTAATTGTTGTATTTTTACTCATGCCGGGGCCTTCTTTTTCGGCAGAGAAAAGCTGGATTTTTTTACCTTCCCGCAGTTTGTTTGCTCCTCTTATTGCGGATCTTCGTGAACCGCAAACAGGTTTTTTTACCTTAATAAACAAGAATCGGTACGTAGGCACCATTGGTCAGTCTATTGACCTATTTCAATGGAAACTTTCCAGCAAGGAACGAATAAGCTGGGGGGTACATGGCGCTGCTTATGCCATGCTGGATTACGGCGGAAGAGCTTTTCCCATGAGAGCGAACGACTGGCAGTATGGCACTTCTATAAGCCACTCTAAAAAGAAGTTTTCTCAACGACTGGAATTTACCCATGCCAGCGCCCACCTGGGAGATTCCCTTACCAATGAAAGAGACTGGTTTAAATATAGCCGAGAATATTTTCGTCTCATTCTCTCTTATGATTATAATGATTATATAAGGTTTTACGGAGGGGGAGGCGCTGTGGTTCATACTTTTCCTCATGTAAACCCCATTTTCTTTCAGGGTGGCGGCGAAATTTTTTCATCCTCGAAAGATTTTCTTTCTCACCCAATAAGGCTTTATGGAGCTTATGATTTAAAATTTAAAGATGAGGCCGGTGGCATATGGAATAATTCAGTACAGTTTGGAACTCAGTGGAAGCCCTCTCGAAAGCAAACTCGCAAAGCCATCCGATTGGGAATTCATTACTTTAACGGGAATAATGAATTCGGACAGTTTTATCTTGAAAAAGAAGACTATTGGGGAGTTGGAATTTATTTTGATTCTTGAAAGGATGTTGTTCAAATAAATATTATTTAAGAAAATGCTTCAGCAGGCTCTGCTAAGAATCTAATGACTGTGGTACGTTATAAAATTAAGATTCTTCGGCTAATGCCTCAGAATGACATTTCAACACAGCCTGTTGTCTAAGGTTACGGAGTGAAGTATTTTACTGGCAACTGCCCCCTGACACCTGACTTATTATGGTTATTGAATTTAAACAATTGGATGAATATAGATGGGAAATCCCAAAAGGAAGCGTGGAAGGGATGCGGGTTCCCGGAAAAATTTTTGCCGACAAGAAACTTATCGAATCGATCAAAAAAGATAATTCTGCTATCCAGGTTGCCAACGGGGCAACTTTACCTGGAATCGTTAAAGCATCTATGGCAATGCCGGATATCCATTTTGGGTACGGTTTACCTATCGGCGGTGTAGTGGCGACAAGTTTAAAGGATGGGATCGTTTCTCCAGGCGGGACAGGCTATGACATTAACTGCGGTGTTCGATTGCTACGAAGCAACCTGTACGAAAAGGATATAACAAAATGGCTGAAACCCCTGATTCAAAACCTCTTTTATAAAATACCGACCGGTGTTGGTTCAAGGGGGAAAATCCGTTTGAGCCCGCGCGATGAAGAACAGGTGGCAGTTAAAGGCGCAGAATGGGCAGTGAAACAGGGCTACGGAGAAGAGGAAAATTTGGATTTCACTGAAGCAAACGGTTGTCTAAAAGGTGCTGATCCCGGAAAAGTCAGCCGGCGTGCTTTTGAAAGAGGCCAAAAACAGATAGGGACGTTAGGGTCAGGGAACCACTTTCTGGAAATTCAGGTGGTTGAAGAAATATTCGATAGAGAGGCCGCAGTAGCAATGGGATTAGAGGAAAACCAGGTGACAGTGATGATCCATTCCGGTTCCCGTGGATTTGGACATCAAGTTTGTACCGATTACCTGGAGGTAATGAATAAAGCCATGCACCGTTATGGCATTAAGCTACCTGACCGTCAGTTGGCCTGCGCTCCTTTTAATTCAAAAGAAGGGGAAGACTATCAGGGGGCAATGAAAGCAGCCGCGAATTTTGCCTGGGCCAATCGCCAGTGCTTGATGGGCTTGGCTGTTCAGACTTTTTTAGAAACACTAAAAATAAGCCCGCGCGACCTGGGGATATCCCTGGTTTATGATGTGGCTCATAATATTATAAAAGTTGAAGAACATACGGTTGAAGGAAAAAAGATGAAATTAGCCGTTCACAGAAAAGGAGCGACAAGGGCTTTTCCTCCCGGACATGAGGAATTACCAGGAGCGTATAAAAAAATAGGGCAGCCGGTGATTATCCCGGGTGATATGGGAAGAAATTCTTACGTACTGGTTGGCACGGAAAAGGCAATGGAAGAAAGTTTTGGTAGCACATGTCATGGAGCCGGACGTTGCCTCAGCCGCCACGCGGCGAAAAAAAAGGCCAAAGGAAGAGCTATAGAACGTGAGCTGGAAGACAAAGGCATTTTTGTGAAAGCGACTGGAAGGGCTACCTTAAAGGAAGAGATGCCGGAAGCTTATAAAGATGTTACTGAAGTTGTGAACGTGGTTCATCATGCAGGGATATCAAAGAAAGTAGCCAAACTCAAACCAATAGGTGTTATTAAAGGTTAAAGTAGTCAGGGATCAGGAGCCAGGCTAATGCACTCCATATTCCCGCTTTATTATAAATGTGCTACGATTCAAAAAAAAATTACAACAATTTATCAATTACTTCCTTTAGCAAATGCAGGTCAACCGGTTTATTCAGATATTCAAAGGCGCCTAATTCCATAGTCTCAATATAAGAATCAATATCGCTATGACCGGTTAATATAATGGCTTTTATCTCCGGTAAATCTTTGCGAAGGGTTGACAATAATTCAATGCCGTTCATTTCCGGCATTTTCAGATCGGAAATAACCAGTTCGACTTTGTGTTTTTGAACAATTTCAAGAGCCGCTTTGCCGTTCAAAGCGGTTAACACATTGAACCTGCTGTCTTTAGATAAAAAATCAGCAAGAACTTTTATTATTAATGCGTCATTATCAACAATAAGAATGTTTATTTTCATGACGGGATATTATATCATAATCAATTATCAAAACCTTCGTTGCTCCCAAGTTGAACCCATTCGTTCCTCAGGGCTCGCTTAGGAACCAACTTGCAATTTATCTCCACGTACAACCTGGGGCGAGCAGGGATAAAAAAACTATGAGTAAAAGTACAACATATAAAGATTCCGGTGTAGATATTGATGCCGGCAATGAAAGTATTAAAAGGGTAAAGAAAAATATCCACTCTACTTTTAACTCTTCCGTTCTCACAGGGGTCGGTACTTTTGGAGCAATGTACGATCTCTCAGAGATTATTAAAACTTACAAAAAACCTGTGCTTGTACAAAGTATCGACAGTGTTGGCACCAAACTTGTTGTTGCTAACATGGCAAATTTTCACAAAACTATTGGTATAGATATGGTTGCCCATAGCTGCAACGATGTGTTGTGTCAGGGGGCCAAGCCTATTACTTTTTTAGATTATATTGCAGTGGATAAATTAGATCCGAATCATATTCAAGAGGTTGTTGATGGAATTTGCGAGGGTTGCAGGGAGGCGGATCTCCCTTTAATGGGTGGAGAATTAGCCGAACTGCCGGGAGTTTATAAGGAAGGCGAGTATGACCTTGTCGGTGCGGTCGCCGGAGTAGTGGAAAAAGATAAAATTGTTGACGGTTCAAAAATTTCTCCGGGTGATGCTGTGCTGGGGTTGGCTTCCAGTGGGCTCCACACCAATGGATTTTCTCTGGCCAGAAATGTACTTTTCAATATAAAAAAGCTTAAAGTAGATCAATATATGGAAGAACTTGAATGTACTCTTGGGGAAGCGCTTTTGACACCCCATATAAACTATACGAGGCCGGTTTTATCTCTCCTTGATGAATTTAATATTAAGGGAATAGCCCATATAACCGGTGGGGGGCTTGTGGATAATATCCCCAGGGTACTCCCGGAAAACTGTCAGGTAATGGTTTCAAAAGACTCCTGGAATATACCGACCATTTTTCAATTATTACAGCAGTATGGAAATGTGCCGGAAGATGATATGTTCAAAACTTTTAACATGGGTATTGGGCTGGTTTTAATAGTTAGTGAAAATGAAGCAAACGCAATCGCAAGTAAGCTCAATTCACAAGGTTTCCCTGTAACGATAATTGGTAAAGTGAAAGAAGGAGAAAGAAAAACAGTTATTAGCGAATAGTTGTTGGTTTTTAGTGGATCTTTTGACAGCAAGAAAGAGGAATTCAGGGGCCGGGAATCAGGGATTAGATAAATCAGTTATCAATGGTCAATTAACAATGACCGTGTCATTGCGTTTTCTTATTTAACTTTTTCTATAAAAGACTTTGCCGATTTTAACGACTCTTTCACTACACCGATAGAATGAAGGTTTCCTCTATAATAGCCTGCAATATGTAATTCGTCATAAAGGTCTTCAAACTCCCTCAGTAGTTTACCATTACGGATTGCTATATGTTTTTTTAACGCTTTTCTATAGGCATCTACAGACCTTGGCAGTTTTTTTCGGCTCATTCCTTTATTTAATAAATACTCATCTATTGATTTTAATATCGCAAGGTATGCTGTACCACACGCTTCTCTTACAAATTTAACGTCAGAATACCTTTTGCCCTCAATCGGAGCTTTTTTAAGTATATCTTTAGCATTCTGCAAATATCTTAGTGGCTCTTTCATGCAGTCCCCTTTTATTTAGTTAATCACGGGTAGTATTCTATTGTCAACGGAAAATGTATTTTTTGGAACCCCCTCGTCTTGTCGAAACCGGATATCAAAGCCGGGAAATTCTTCTTTTAATTTTTCTACATTCTCTTTTTTATTCCCAAGAAATGTTGATAGTTCAGAGGGGTGGACAAAAACGGTGAAAGTTTCTGATTTTAAATTTTTTTTAATGGAAACAAAAAGACGGTCATAAAGAATGCTTGATAAAACCAGCTCCCTGAACGCGGAATGGAAAGGCCCGGCAACAATTCTTCCCGGTTTTAATAATGTTTCAGTTGGTTGAAGCCCCATTCTGATAACAGGGATATGGTTGTATTGAAAGAGCAAGAGCATTTTTTTACAGATACTGACGGCCTGTTTGAGGGAGAGGGGGGTATATTCTCCTTTCAGGTAGAGTTTTTCAAGTAAGGTATTTTTAATTACCACCGTAGGATAAATTCGCAAAAAATCAGGCTTGATTTTACATGCCTGTTCAGATGTTTTAATTATTTTATTTTCCGTATCTCCCGGCAGGCCCGGCATTAATTGAATCCCTAATTCAAATCCATTCTCTTTTATAAGCCTCGCTGACTCTTCCACTTTTTGCGATGTGTATCCGCGTTGAGACAGCTTTAATACTTCGTCATCCATAGATTGCACACCCAATTCAATCGTTTTTACGGAGAAAGATTTTAAGAGATCGAGATTTTGTTGGTTTATATAATCAGGACGGGTTGATAAACGAATACTCTGAACTTTTTTATTTTTCAAATAGGGAGCGATTGTTTTGAGATAATCTTCCTGCGTGTCAAAAGGAAGTCCTGTAAAAGTACCTCCATAAAATGCAACCTGAGTATAGCGTTGAGGTTCTGAACGAAAAGAAGCCGTCTTTAAATGTTCGTCGACAATACCTGCTACATCATTGGATGTTGGTAAAGATTGTTGTCCGATTGAAATATTTTGATCGCAATAAATACACTTATTCGGACAACCATAATTAGGAATAAAAACAGGGATAATAAAGGGTTTCATTTTGATCTTAAGGAAATTGATTTGACACAGATTTGCACTGAGCGTTTAAGAGTATAATATTTTTTAAAGAGAATCAAATATCATCATCCAAAGACAAGCTTTGAAAAAAAGTCACCTTTGGCATCTATGCTCTATTTGTCATTCCCGAATGTTCCCCGATTAAGGCGTACGAGGACAAGATTTATCGGAATTCAAGTCTTCGCAGGCATACTTCACAGGGCGAATCTGCGAAGCTACGCTCAGCGGGGCGAAGCAAAATCCACTCCTCCAATTCTCCTGTTCCTCTGCCCAACCCTTTTTAACCACAAAATTCACGAAAGACACGAAAAGTTCCTCAGCGCTCTTGCGCCCGAAGGAAGTGCCCTTGGGGTGCGGTAAATTTAACTGGCGGCTTTCGCTTCCTCATTTAAAGGTATAATGTTCTTGTTCTCTGTCCCCTGATTGCTGGCCCCTGGTCCCTAACATCCGACTACTGCGTTTGATCCCCGATACCTGATCACTGAACAGGATAATCGAGATGTGGCCCTTAATCCTTTTATACTTTAATCCTTCTGCTTATCAACTTATTCTTTATTCTATTTATATTTTTAATTGTTTTGCTGTTCAGCTTTAAAGTTTCTTTAAGAATATGATTGTCCACAATATTGAGCACATTATTTATATTTTTCTTTCTTTCAAAAATACTTTCAAAATTTCTAAATTCTCTTTTAGACACATTTATGTATGGCAAAGGTAAAGACTTGAATTCATTTGGAGTTAACTCTAACACCCCACCACCGTAAAATCTTCCATAAAGTTCAGCAAATGCCAAAGTCAACGAGTTATAAAAAGAATAAGCAATGCTATTAACATCATAACCTGCATGTGCAGAAATCCTGTATGCTGAATCAGTGACCAAAGTTTTTGTTTTATTTACTAACAGTTTTGGGTATAAATGGCTTCTTTTGAAAAAGAATGCATCAGATTCTCCTATTAATGAAACTCTATACCATTTATCTCTTTTTAGGCATTTAAAACGTTTTTCAATTTTACTTTCTAATCCCTCTTGCAAGTACTGCTGAATGGAGTCTGAAAAATAATCTTCATTTTTATCAGGAAAACAGAGGAGATAGCAGGGCTTTCCTGAATTTTTTAAATCATCAAAATCTCTTTCATCAAAATCTACTTTACCATTTACAAATAAACCTTTCTGTATAATAGGACGACAAATAGATTTTAGCTTGTATTTCTTTGCAGTTTTTTCGGTAACTATAAAATATTTATTAGCCGCTGTTACAATACCTGGAGCTGAATTGCAATAATCGTCTACCAACTTAAGATTATTAGAAATATCAAAGAGCAAAGACATTTCGTTTTCAGTTAATATGTGGTTTGACCATTTCATGGGTTTTTCTTTCAAGTAATTGCTCTTCTTTAGGCAATATTTGCCTTCATATAAATCCTTCGCGGAATCAATTTGGCAAAAGAAAAGGCCTTTTTTCTTACTTTTTTTATACCCAAAAAGTAAAACCGTGTCTTGCTCAATATTGCTAAAAATTATCTTTGAAAATGTGAATATCTCAATTCGCTCGAATGTTTTGACTAATAATTCACGTAACTCCTCCGCAAACTTTACTTGCAACAACTCAAAAGGCAACACAAACGCCAGAATACCGTTTGCTGAAAGTTTAAGCACGCTGCTGGCAAGAAAAGAAGTCCATATGTTATTGACTGACTTGTCAGCAAGGTTTGCATATTTATGGATTGACTTGCACTTCCTTTCTTGTTTGTCAGAGAGCAATTTTTTTACGATATAAGGGGGATTGCCTATTACGAGATCATATTTTGTTTTATCTTCATCAGAAAAAAAGAGAAAATCCTTATTGAAGATTTTTAGAGGAAAATTACAGCTTGTTATGCTTTTGCTGACTGCTTGGAAAGCTCTTCTATCAAGTTCTACTGCATCTAAAGCAAATGAAAAGTCTTTTTTTGCTGCAATTCTTTTTTGCAGTGATTTAATAAAAGCGCCTTCTCCGAAACTTGGTTCTAATATCTTGATTTCATGTTGAAAATGGCTAAAGGGATTTGTCGCATGGTCGACCATGAAATCCGATAATTCAGGAGGAGTGTAATAAGAACCGCTTTTTTTTTGTTTCATTGGATTTCTTCTCGAAAAATATCTATACCGTGGTAAAAGGCTTTGTAAAGTTCCATTTGTTTATTTTGAAGCTGCTCTAGTTTTTTACTTTTTTTACTAAAGTTATTAA
This sequence comes from uncultured Nitrospinota bacterium, assembly GCA_964394335.1. Classification (GTDB taxonomy): domain Bacteria; phylum Nitrospinota; class Nitrospinia; order CAJXCL01; family CAJXCL01; genus CAJXCL01. The sequence goes on from CAYMVZ010000007.1 coordinate 8,960, forward strand.
TTTCTTTATCTATATCTTTTATAAGGCTATCAATTTTATCAATCTTCCAAACCCATTTATGTCTTATTAACCACAATTTCAATTTCCCATGCATATATTTACCAAGTGGTGTGTTAGCAATAATTTGACCTTTATCGTTTCTCGATAAATGTTTTTCATAGTCATCTGAGCAAGGGTCAATATAACCTTTGTCCTTTATAACAGATACAGTGGGTTTACTTGAAACCCAGTCGTTGCCCTTGAATATATTGCAGTATGAACAGGAGTAAACAAGATTACTATACTTACATTTATATTCTGGAAACTTGCTGCCGGGGGCAAAGTGATCTATATGAAAACCCCTTTCGCCTCCTGAGTAAAAATGGCTATCATCACAATAACCGCATCTTTCATGAAAGTCTTTCCTAAGAGGCTTCTTATATTTATGATAATCAGTATAAATATTTTTGAAGGTCCTCACAGGCTTCTCTCTTCTCAACGATGTCACTTTTTCCCCTTTTTAATTTCACTAAGCGTTTCACTGGTAGTTTTTATTAAATCATCGAGTTTTTTTAAATAGACTGGGTCTTTTAATTTTATAGGTAATGCTGATTTTTTGTTTGTCGATTGTTCAATAAAATGATCAAGCTCTAATATATGTATTTCTTCTTTTGCATTTAATTTCTTTGTTTTGCTTTTGTTAATTAACTTTTTAATTTCTTTTTCGCTGTCTTCTATTCGCTTTAAATAATGTTCGATTTGAGTACGAATTTTTTCCTTAAAAATTGTTTTCTCTTTTTCATCATCAGCGGTAACAATCCTTTTGGAGTATACAAAGTTAACATCCTGAGATGACTCTATGGCTTCTGTCTCCTTTTGAGTCAATATAAAGCAGGGGAAATGAGCTCTTTTTAAAAGTATTTCTTCAATTAAGCCAACCCCATCGTAAGGGATATTGGGTTCACCTTTCTTTTTATACACTGATAACAAATGGTCAACAATAACCGCCCTGATATTCAGTTGGAACAAATCTTCAACCATTTCATAAATATCCACTTTAGGCTGTAACGCAATCGTATCAAAATCACTCCCAATAAATTCCTGAAAATCTAATAATTCTTCTTTCTCATCATCAATATAAGCGATTTTATACTTTTCCATTTTTATCCCTTTGATGTTTTACTGGCAGTTTTATGTTCATTGAAAACCCTTTTCTGTCTAATAACAGTTGCACTTCACCGCCATTTTCTTCTGTGATCGACTTTACCAACCACATACCCAGACCAGTGCCGGTATCCTTGCCTGTTTTGGGATCCTTTTTCGTTGTGTATAAAGGTTCAAAGATATGATCAGGCTCTGTAATGTCTTTAGATAAGCCAGGGCCTGAATCCTCATAAGTGATAACTATAATATCATTCTTGCTCGACAAACTAATCATTATATCTCTATCAGAAGGAGCGTCTTTTCTTTGAAATGCGTCCAACGAATTTATTAAGAGGTTATTAAATATGCAGTCAAGGTCGATTTCAAATACTCTGATCGTGTTTTCGGTTAAGTTGTCGTTAGTAATATTAATCTCACAACCCCTGTTTTCAATTATTGTTTTCCAACTCTCTTTAAACTCTTTAAAATAGTTTGGTAAATTGATGTTTTTCCTGAGGCGTTTATCCTTTCTTATAGTATTGAGAGAATAATTAAGCCATTGCTTTAACTTTTCGTCCTGTTTTTTTGTATATTCAAGTCGTATATATGGATTTAAATGTTCAGGTTCGTTTTCACATTGCTCTTTTGTTACATATTTGCTAAGCAGCCTTTTAATAATATCCACCCTTGAAACCAGCTTGTTTTCCAGGCTCATGAGCTCATGGGTAAAAGAGGCAATGGTAATCCCACTGCTTGCAAAAACAGCCAGTAATTTCTGCACTTCTTTTAGTTCCTCTATCTCTTCTTTCTGATCTATTAACGCTACTCCCATTGTTTCTTCTGTAGTCTGTGGTTCTTTTTTTGACCCATCAGCAGCTCGTTGAAGTTTTTTGGTTATCTTCCTTGCAATATCATAGGCTTTTGCCTTCGTTTTTTCTGACTTATGTGTTTCTTCATAATACTTGCTCAATTCTCGGGCAATATAACTTCTGTCTCGTTCAAACTCAGAAATTATTCCTAAAATCAGGTTTTTAAAAACATCAAATACTCTATTTTCCTGTAGACCTTCCCTGCTAGATTTATCCTCAAAATTTATATTAGCTAACCTTGAAATATTAATTACTCCTGTCACATTATTAGGATTTACTTTAAAACCGCCTCCTTCTTTAGCTATGCCTGCTGGGCTTTGTGCTTTGCGTTTTCCAAGATCAAGCCAGTCTTCCCATGAGCTACCTGTTTCACCATAAGGTCGGACTCGAAAATTATCCCTAAACAGTTTTATTCCGCCGAAGCCAGATAGCCAGCTTCTTCTATTATTTTGGTTAAAATCTCTATATAAAAACTTTTCCTTGGCTTTTTTATTGGTAATAACTTTCATAAAGTACAAGGTAAAATCAAATGGACCGATTTGTTCAAGCTTTTTATCTTTATCAACGTCCTTAAAACCAGCTATCAATTCAGCGAGGGTTCTTTTAATAACAAAATATTTTTTTTTAAAAACTTTTTTGTCATAATTCGACTTCCTCATATTACTTCTTTTAAAAAATGCATCCGTAAATTTTGATAAATTATATTCATTTCTATTAATTGTAATTGTAGCTAAATTATTTTCGTCAATATTTGCACTTATTTTATAGTCAAAGTCATCGCACGTTGCAGGCTCAACTTTTCCATATTTTTCGGGTTCAAGAGAACTGAATAGATGAATGTCAAACACCTTTTCTTCTTTCGGTGGGATTAATACTTCAAGGCCTGAATAGAGTTTATTTACCGAATCTGAATCCCATTCATCTGATAATTGAGAAATTTCAATAATTGTCCCTTTTTGAAATTTAATTTTATTTAAAACACTTGCTGAACTTTTAACACCAACTAAAATTTCTATTACATTCTTTTTTATGTTTAAATCTGAATCTTCCAGTAATTCAGCTGAAATATCGTCAAGAGTCCTGTTGTCTTTTTCAAAATCATGCCAGTTCACACGCCACAAATATCCAATATCTTTTTTAGATCTTGTAAATAAATCACACTTTGATCCCAAACGGTCAAGTGCAAAACGCCCTATCCCTTTTGCTCCAGTTCTTATCCTTCCCCTGGTTGTCCTGATTTCCTTTTGTTTAATGTCAGTTCCAATTGTCATCCAATGTTTTTCAATAATTTTCTTCGTCATGCCATCACCATCATCGATGATGCAAATTTTGCACATTTTATTAAAAACAGTTTTTAATATCTTTTTTTTATCCTCATTTTTTTTTGGTCTTAAATGGTAAAGTTGCGTTTTCTTATCAAAAGTATAGGATGAGGTTAATAAACCAACATTTTCTGTAGTATTTTTTTTGATCTTTTGAAAATCACTTTGTGACAGGATATGGGGTATTTCTATAAATTTATTATCAAAATAGATTATGCAATTATCAGCATCCGCGTCATAACAATTCTTGACTAACTCAATAATAGCAGCTTCTGCATGGGCAACGTTTTCACGTCCAATAAGTCTTGCCGTTCTCGCGGATACTTTAAATGGAATTTTTGCCAATTGACATCCCCATGATCAGTTGCATTGTTAATAATTCAAGCATAACAATATTGAAAGATCAACTTTTCTTTATCAATTTTACTCTTGTGTAGTGTTCTTGATTTAAAGGGGGCACCCGTTAGCAGGTTGTCGGAGAGTAGAAAATCTCAAAAACCGACCATTGAAAATAAAGAAGTTATTGGTTCAAAAACCTTTTTCGTTACAGATTGATTGTTAGGAAAGATTAAAATGTATATAATCTCCACTGAAGATTCCTTGCGGCTAGCCGCAGGAGCTTCAATTGATAAGATGGAGTTAGTGAATGGGTTTGCGGAGGTTTTTTATTGCTTCACATTAAGGTTTTCCAGGGCTTCTCTGGCGGCTTCCTGCTCCCCTTCTTTCTTGTTTTTGCCCTTTCCTTTGCCGACAATTTTACCGTTGATAGAAACGGTCACTTCAAAGATTTTGTCATGATCCGGCCCGATTTCTTTTTCCACTTTATAAGCAGGTATGGCGATTTTTTTCCCCTGGGAATGTTCCTGGAGCTCACTCTTGTAATCCCTGTAACGGCTTGTATCTGCAAGATGATGCAGGTCGGATTTGAACAAGGGCAGAATGACTCGGGCGGTTTTTTTTAATCCTCCATCAAGGTAAATGGATGCTACTATTGCTTCAAAGGTATTGGCAAGAATGGAGTTTTTATTGTGGCCTCCGGACAGGGACTCCCCTTTTCCGAGTTGGATATTCTCACCTAAATTAAGTGAGCGCGAAATTTTTGAAAGGTTGATTTCATTAACTAAAGCCGCCCTGATCTTTGATAGGTCTCCTTCCATCCTGTTCTTGAAATTTTTTAATGAGTATTCTCCTATGATCAAATCCAGTACAGAATCTCCAAGAAACTCAAGACGCTCATTGTCTTTATACTTACGGTTATTTTCGTTCACAAAAGATTTGTGCGTAAGAGCTTGATTGAGGAGTGTGATATTTTTAAAAGTGTAACCAAGTTTTTTTTGGCAAATTCTTAATTTGCTTTTCCTCTCTTTTGAGATCATATTTTTTTATTTTAAACTACTGATTTAGCTTCGCCCCACTAAGCGTGGCTTCGCAGATTCGCCAAAGCTGAGCTTAGCTCTGCCAATGAAGAGTACCTGGGAAGACTTGAATTCACAAATTATTATGCAAGTTCTCAATCAGTTGAGGTAATTGTCATTTGCTCACACCTGGATTCCCGCTAAACCCATGCGGGAATGACAACTTGGGTAAGCCTGCGGGACTGACAATCATGGTCCTAAGTTCCTCAGTTCTTCATAAGGCGCTGTAAAAAGCAAAAACTTAGCCTTGCATAAGTAACAGTATAAGGAAAAATCAAACAGCGCCTAAACTTTTTGAGATGTACCATTATGATTTAGTTTTTGGTTTTTTATCTCTCAAATTTTTTGAAAATAATGGCAGCATTTGTGCCGCCGAATCCAAAGGAATTTGAAGCGGCTACATTAACTTTTGCGGTTCTTGCCTGATTTGGGACATAATCCAGGTCGCATTCAGGGTCTTTGTTTTCATAATTTATAGTAGGGGGTATAGTTCCTGTTTCTATAGCCATAACAGCGAAAACGCCTTCCACTCCCCCTGCCGCACCAAGCAGATGGCCTATCATTGACTTGGTAGAGCTGACAGCAAGTTTATAGGCATGCTTTCCAAAAACCGTTTTGATGGCTGTAGTTTCCAGGCTGTCTGCCATAGTGGATGTCGCATGGGCATTGATATAGTCGATTTCTTCCGGCTCTATTCCGGCACTGTCAAGCGCCATTTTTAAACACCTCGCTGCTCCTTCTCCCCCGGGAGAAGGAGCGGTTATATGGTAGGCATCCGCGTTCAGACTATAGCCTATTACTTCCGCATAAATTTTTGCGTTTCTTTTGAGAGCGGTCTCCAGCTCTTCCAAAATCATGATACCGGAGCCTTCACCTACTACAAATCCGTCTCTATCTTTATCAAAGGGACGGCTGGCTTTTTCAGGTTCATCATTGCGAGTAGAGAGGGCTTTCATAGCGGCAAACCCGCCTATTCCGAGAGGACTAATTACAGACTCTGAACCACCGGCGATCATGGCATCAGCTTCCCCGCGCTCAATAATCCGGTAGGCATCTCCAATGGCATGAGTTCCTGTCGCGCAGGCAGTAGACACACAGGAGTTTGGACCTTTAGCGCCGTATCTTATTGAAATCTGACCGGAGGCCAGGTTCGCAATAAGCATAGGAACAAAAAATGGGGAAATTTTCCGGAATCCCTTTTCATTATAAAGTTTATGGTAGTGCTCGATAGCGGGAAGGCCGCAAAGGCCTGCACCAACGATGACTCCTACTTTATTTGCATTGCCGTTATGCACTTTCAGTCCCGAATCATTTAAGGCAAATTCGGCGGCTGCCACTGCATAGTGAATAAAGGTATCCATTTTTTTGACTTCTTTTTTATTAATGAAGTCTAATGGATCAAAACCTTTCACTTCACCGGCAATTTTTATAGGAAAATTTGTGGTATCAAAACGGGTAATTGTTCCAATCCCTGATTTCCCCGCAATTATTCCATCCCAGCTTTTTTTTAATCCTATTCCTAAGGGCGTGATTAAACCCAGTCCGGTAACAACTACTTTCCTTTTCAGTTCATGACCTCCAAAGCTTACTTTAAATACGGTCTAAAGAAAAAATTCTCAAATTAAATACCAGTTACAACTTGTAAGCTCAAAATCACAGCACGGTAAGTTGCCGCAACCACAATTCGGGAAGAAAAGCCGAATTGGACGGATTTTTTTGCAAGCCGCCCGAAGGGTTGAGGCCATGGATGGCAGAGCTAAGCTCAGCTTTGCTGAAATCAAATGAGCTTCCACTTCGGTTAGTAAAAAAAGACTTTGTTAAGCCTTGCATAAGTCGCAGTATAAGGAAAAACCAAACTGCGACTAAACAGTGCCTAAAAAAATCATAAATAAACACCACCTAAGCCTTGCATAAGGCGCTGTAAGAATCAGAAAAAACACCGCCTAAAAAAAACACGATGTTGCAAGATTGTAATACCGCAGGGCGCAAAGAGTAACAGACTACTTTTAATTTTTCGAATTCTTTTCAACATAATTAATAGCGTCCTTTACCGTTAATATCTTTTCCGCGGCTTCATCAGGGATTTCAATGTCGAACTCCTCTTCAAATGCCATGACCAGTTCGACTGTATCAAGAGAATCGGCTCCTAAACCATCAATAAACGAAGCCTCCGGAGTAACTTCTTTTTCATCAACTCCTAATTGATCGATGATAATTTCTTTGACTTTTGCCTCTACACTCGTTTCACTCATATTAGATTCACCTCCTATAAGAAATTAAAAAAATTATTATTGCAGTCGCCTAATTATTTAAAACAAGACAAAAGCCTTGTCCTGCGGTACAAAATAAGAAAGGCAAGTCTTTCGGTTTGCTTTCTACTGCATCAACATTCCGCCATTTACATGAATAACCTGGCCGGTTATATATGAAGCACTATCAGACACGAGAAATTTAACACAATTGGCAATATCTTCTGGTCTTCCCAGCTTTCCCATGGGGATATGTTCTTTCAGCTCCTGTTTGATATTCTCATTTAAAGACTGCGTCATTTCCGTATCGATAAAGCCCGGAGCAACGGCATTAACTGTAATGTTACGAGAGGCCAGTTCTCGTGCAGAGGTCTTAGTTAGTCCAATAATTCCGGCTTTTGATGCAGAGTAATTTGCCTGTCCTGCGTTTCCCATGACACCCACAATTGAAGCAATATTTACAATTTTGCCTTTTCTTTGTTTCATCATATATTTTGCTGCTGCTTTTGTGCAATTAAACGTCCCCGTTAAATTCACTTTCAGCACAAAATCCCAGTCTTCCTGCTTCATTCGAACTATTAGTGTGTCCCTGGTAACTCCTGCGTTATTAATTAAAATATCGAGGGTCTTAAACTCTTTAATTGTGTTCTGAACCATATCTTCTACATCCGCCGTTTTTGAAACATCAACCTTCTGGATCAGAGCTTTGCAGCTCAATTTTTTTATTTCTTCCGCTGTTTCCTCCGACTCTTTCGCTGTTAAGTCAGCTATAACGATATTAGCGCCGTCTCGAGCTAATGCAAGCGCGATTTCTTTGCCAATGCCTCTGGCGCCTCCTGTTACCACTGCAGTTTGTCCTTTTAACTGCATTGTTTGTTCCTTTCATTTGTCAGTGGGAAGATTATTATATTCTTAAGACCATTCATCAATGACCACTGACTAATTCTTTAATTCCGAAAGAGTTTCTTCCAGGCTTTTCATATCTTCAACGTGGAAGCATTTTATATTTTTGTCAATCCGTTTCATAAGACCTGATAAAACTTTTTTTGGACCCATCTCAATAACCGTATCGATTCCTTGTTGAACAATATATCTCATACTTTCTTCCCATCTTACCGGTGCAGTAAGCTGTCGTCCCAAAGCAGAGACTGCTTCGTCCGATTTAATAACAGGCAAAGCATCCACGTTTGTCACGACTGGAAATTTTAAATCATTAAATTGGATTTTTTTCAATTCTTTAGTCAGGTTTTCTTGAGCCGGATTCATAAGAGAACTGTGAGAGGGAGCGCTGACAGGTAATGGGATCACCCTTTTTGCGGTATTTTTTGCTAAGTTAATTGCTTTGTCTACTGCTTCTTTTTCTCCTGCGATTACAATTTGCTCCGGGCTATTATAATTTGCCGGTTGTACAAGGCCTTCTTTGATTTCATCACACAAAACTTTCACTTCTTCCTTCTGAAGTCCGATAATAGCGGCCATTGCACCCTTCCCAGCGGGCACAGCATCCTGCATTAATTTTCCCCTCAAATGAACAAGAGGAACGGCATCGGCAAAGCTTAATGCTTCTGCCGCGACAAGCGCGGAATATTCACCCAGACTATGACCTGCTGCTGCCTTAATTTCTATACCATTTTCAATGAAAATCTTCAAGGCTATTATTGAGGTAATTAAAATAGCCGGTTGGGTATTTTCAGTCAAGTTTAATGATTCCTTAGGGCCGTTAAAACATATTGATGTGATATCAGAATTCAACAGTTCATTGCCCTGCTGAAAAAGTTTGCGGGCAATCGGCACGTTATCATAAAAATCTTTTCCCATCCCCACATATTGTGATCCCTGTCCAGGGAAAAGAAGCACGACTTCCTTTTTCATTAAGCTTTGTCCTGAAAGTGTTTAGCGAGCGCATTCCCCGCTGCTTACGGCGGGGTTAGCGAGCGAACTTAAAATAAAATAATACTCTACACTGAAGATTCTCCTCAGTTGCTACTCGGGAGACTTCAATTTGATTATTGATTATTAGGCAATTGCTAACGGCTAATTGTTAACTGTCAAGCGACCATTTAATGAGTGCGGATCCCCAGGTTAAGCCGGCTCCAAAAGCAGTCATCAAAATAATATCATTCTTTTTGATCCGTTTTTCCCGTACTGCTTCATCTAAAGCTAAGGGTATTGAAGCTGCGGATGTATTTCCATATTTCATTAAATTCACAAACACTTTTTCCTCAGGTACGTTCAATTTTTTCGCTACTACGTCAATAATCCTTTTGTTGGCCTGATGTGGAATGATGAGGTTGATATCTTCTATAGTATAGCCATTGTAACTTATTGCTTCTTTGGCCGCATTGACCATAAAGCGAATAGCGACTTTAAATGTTTCATTTCCTTTCATTTTGATAAAGTGCTGTTTTTCATTAATAATTTTTTCCGAAATCGGTTTGCGGCTGCCACCACCGGGAACGAATAAGAGATCATGGTAAAGCCCGTCAGAATGAAGATGTGTTGAAAGGATTCCTTCTTTTTTTCTAACCGTTTCTGCCCGGATAACCACGGCACCAGCGCCGTCGCCGAATAATACACAGGTAGAGCGATCATTCCAATCTGTAATGCGGGAGAATATTTCACTTCCTATGAGCAAGATGGTTTTGTAACGTTTGCTTTTGATGTATTGTTCGGCAATTGACAGGCCATAAATAAAGCCGGAACAGGCTGCCGATAAATCATAAGCAAAGGCGTTTTTTGCCCCAATTCCTAACTGGACCATGCATGCGGTAGAAGGAAATAACATATCTGGTGTTGCAGTTGCAACCAAAATCAGATCAACATCTTTGGCTTTAATCCCTGCCTGCTTTAAGGCTTTTTTTGACGCCTTAACAGCAAGGTCTGAACAGGCCTCTTTTTTACTCGCAATCCTTCTTTCTGATATACCGGTACGGCTTTTAATCCACTCGTCCGAGGTGTCTACCATTTTTTCAAGATCAAAATTTGTCAATATTTTGTCAGGGGCGTAAGACCCTGTACCAATAATATTTGCCTGAATCATGTCTCCTTGTCAGTCGGAAAAGATATGGAATCTTTAATCTGTTTCCAGAACTTTCCTTTTTTTAGGGGTTTTGAGATAGCTTTTAAATTAAATTCCAGATCTTCTTGAATGTGCTGGTTCACTTTATTTTTAATAAACTCATCTGCTTGTTTGATAGCATTTTTAATTGCTTTTGGCGAAGAACTTCCATGGGATATAATACATATTCCGTTTATTCCCAGGAGCGGAGCGCCACCATATTCAGAGTAATCCACGGTTTTTTTAAAAAGCCGAAAATAGGGTTTCATTAATAAGTAAGCCAGTTTTGTTCTGAGATTGTTAGTAAACATATTGTGGAGGCTTTTTTCAATCATTTCGGCAAGACTCTCGCTGATTTTTAAAGCTATGTTGCCGGTGAAGCCGTCGCATACGATTACTTGTGCATTTCCACGATATACCTCTTTAGCTTCCACATTTCCGACAAAATTCAGATGGCTTTGCTTTAGCATTTGAAATGTTTCTTTAGTAATTTCATTTCCTTTACTATCTTCTTCTCCTATGCTTAACAGGCCCACTGTGGGACTTGAATTATTAAGTTGATATCTGGCAAAAACATGACCCATTATTGCGAACTGGAAGAGAAGCTCTGATTTGCAATCAACATTTGCCCCTGCATCCAAAAGCACTACCGGTCCTTTGGCAGTGGGAAGAAGTATTGCTATTGCCGGCCTGTCTATTCCTGGCAAAGGCCGCAGGATCACTGTAGATACGGCAAGAACGGCGCCTGTATTTCCGGCGCTCACCATGGCGGCAGCTTTGCCTGAGTGTACAGAATCAATTGCCACACGGATCGAAGAATCCTTTTTTTGTCTTAAAGCGCGGGAAGGAGACTCTCCCATTTCAACAAATTCTGAAGCGTGTTTCGTTTGGATTGAAAGGCCTTCCAAGGAATAGCGGCTCAGTTCCTCCTTGATTTTACTTTCCAGACCGACAAGGAGTATCTGGATCCCATAATCACGAGCAGCCCATACAGCCCCTTCTACAATAGCTGCAGGGGCATTATCCCCACCCATTGCGTCAACAGCTACGACCATGTGATTCTCCAGTTAATTAAGCCCTATTTTTCTTCCTTGATCTTAATCACTTCTTTGCCTTTATAATAACCGCAGGAAGGACAAACAAGGTGTGGCATTTTCACCTCATGGCATTGAGGGCATTCCGAAAGGGTAGGTGGGGTTAAGGCGTCATGAGACCGCCTCATATTTCTTTTTGATTTAGAAGTTCTTCGTTTAGGCTGCATTTATTGTTTCTCCTTTAAATGTTTTAATTTTTCCAGGGGCGCCAATCTTGGATCGACTTTGATATCATCAGGGCATTTGCATTTTTTTTCATTTAAGTTCTGTCCGCAACGGGGGCAAAGACCATTGCAGTTAACATTACATAAAGGTTTAATCGGTATTGAAATTATCAGTTGATCATAAACTGGCTGAAAGAGGTTAATGTTTACATTGTCATAAAAATAAATATCCAGATCAGAGGTTTCCAGTTCTATTTCTTCTTCATCAGGTTTGTTCTCTTTCGGTAAAAAATCTACCTGCATGGCTGTTTGAATCGACGAGTTAAAATGTTTCAAGCAGCGGGCACAAGTCAAAATAATTGAAGCCGCGACCTCACCTCTGAAATAAACTAATTCTCCTGCTAAAGTTAGACGTCCTTTAATTCTGACGGAATCATTAAAATTGAAATTGCAGTTTTCAAAAACAAAACAGGACGGGTCTTCACAAAGCTCCACATTCAGACCTTCTTCAGGGATATTCTGCTTTTCAAAGATCATAGCGGAGGAGCTGCTTGACACTATAATATGCCACCCTCCTTAAAAGAAAAAGATCGTTAAAAATTACGACCTTTTATTCGTAAAAAAAACTAAAATTCTAAATACTTATATGGTAAAAGTCAAGTTGAAAGAAGCTAATATTGCCAGAGGTATTGAAGACCGGGAATGATATGCAACTGGTTTGGCATGTAGGATAAGACTTTGTTTTCCAGCAGCTTAAACAACAGGCTTCTCTCTTTTTTTTCAGAAACTATTTTAGGTTTACCTTTTATTCCGACCAATTCAGCTGCAAGTTTAATAGCTTCTTCAAGGCTTCCCAGTTTATCCACCAGACCTATTTCAAAGGCCTGTCTGCCGGTAAAAATTCTACCGTCGGACAGTTCCTTTACCTTCTGAACACCTATGCTCCTGCCAACGGCTACAGCCGTAACAAATTGATCATAAACATCATCAATAACTCCCTGCAGAAGCTTTTTCTCTTTTTCTGTAAATTCTCGCATGGGGGAACCAATATCCTTAAATTCTCCGCTTTTTATGATCTCTGTTTTTAGCCCTATTTTTTTCATCAGTTCTTCTATATTGGAAAAGGTCATGATAACACCTATACTTCCGGTAAGGGTGCCGGGGTTTGCCACGATTTTGTCTGACGCGCACGCAATATAATAACCACCGGATGCGGCGAGATTCCCCATGGAGGTGACTACAATTTTGTTCGCATTTTTTCTGACATTCAGTATTTCGCTATATATTTCCTGTGAAGGAGCCACACCGCCGCCTGGGCTGTCAATCCTTAATACTATAGCTTTGATGGATTTATCATCAGCATATTTTTTAATCTGCCGCACTGTATTTTTGGACTGAGTTATGATGCTCTCGATGTTTATAATAGCAATTTTATCACTTTTTGCTATCTTCCCATTGAGTCCCAGGGTGGACGCAAGAAAAAGTGATAATAAAAAGAATATGCCCGCCAATGCGCTAATTAAAAAGATACCGATTAATATTGGTTTTTTTTTCATAAAAAAACAACCCTGGATACCCCGTGCGGGATCACGGGGAGGAAAGGGTTACAATTAATTGTCATCCTGAGCATGTCGAAGGATAACACAATATTACCTATGTCGCACTTCGGCAAAACCTGTCCTGAACTCGTCGAAGGGCTCAGTGTAACACGGAAAAGTATATAATGACGTTTTAAATGCCCCGTATGGAAGCACGGGATTTTCTACTTTCCTTCGTTTTTATTTGTTTCTTCCTCATTCTCAGTGGATTTATCTTCACTTTGACTGCTTTCTTCTTTTGATTCTTCAGAAGAGGCTTCCATCTCATTTAATTCCTGGCTTTCTTCGATCTGGGAAGCATCTAAATTCTGCTCAAAGGCCTTAATGCTTAAAGCGATTTTACGGTCTATAGTGTCAATTTTAATAACCCTGGCAGTGACCTCCTTCCCAACCGGCATAAACGACTCCACATTACTAATTTTTTTTGTGCTTAATTGAGATATATGAATTAATCCTTCGATACTCTCTTCCAGTTCTACAAAAGCGCCATAATTGGTGGCCTTACAAACCTTACATTTGACATCCGTTCCAATTGTATATTTTTCTGCCAGTTTTCCCCATGGGTCGGGTGTTAATTGCTTTATCCCAAGAGAGAGCCTTTGGGCATCACGATCAACTTTTAAAACAACGGCTTTGACTGTTTCCCGTTTTTTAACGACCTCGGAGGGGTGATTGATTTTTTTTGTCCAGTGCATATCTGAGATATGAATTAATCCGTCAATCCCTTCTTCCAACTCAACAAACGCGCCAAAATCTGTCACGTTTCTTACTCGCCCTTCAACAACCGCTCCATCAGGGTATTTCTCTTCAATGTCATCCCATGGGTTGGGTTCAATCTGTTTCATTCCAAGAGAAATTCTCTTTTTATCTTTATCAAGACTTAAAATAACAGCCTCAACTATATCCCCAATAGCGACTAATTTGGAAGGATGCCGGATATGGCGGCCCCAAGACATTTCAGAGATATGCACTAATCCTTCAATGCCTTGCTCTACCTCTACAAACGCACCGTAATCTGTAATACAAACAACTTTTCCCCTGATTTTGCTTTCTACCGAATACTTTTCTGATATGTTGATCCAGGGGTCTTCTGTGATTTGTTTATGACCCAGGGAGACTCTTTCCTTTTCTTTGTCATATTTCAGAATTAGAACTTTAATCTTGTCTCCAAGAGAGAATAATTCTGACGGATGATTTACCCGTCCCCAGGACATGTCTGTTATATGAAGAAGTCCGTCTATTCCGCCCAAATCGACAAAAACACCATAGTCCGTAATATTTTTTACAATTCCCTGAACAGTCTTTCCTTCTTCTATAGTTGCCAGAGTATCTTTTTTCTCAACGTTTCTTTGTTCTTCTAAAATGACTCTGCGAGAAAGAACAATGTTGTTCCTCTTTTTATCCATTTTAATAACTTTCATCCGAAATTTTTGGCCGATGATTCTATCCATGTCACGAATCGGTCTAAGGTCAATCTGAGATCCCGGTAGAAAGGCTTTCAAGCCTATATCAACGGTTAATCCTCCTTTAGCCTTTGAGACAATAGTTCCTTCAACGATTTCACCGGTTTCAAAAATGTGTTCTACTTTTTTCCATAGTCTTATTCTGTTGGCCTTTTCTTTAGAGAGGACTACCTGGCCGTCATTGTCTTCTGTTTTATCAAGAAAAACCTGCACTTCATCGCCTACTTTTAGTTCTGCTCCCTTATCCGGAAATTCATTCCGGTTTACAAACCCTTCAGATTTGAACCCGATATCAACTAAAAATGAATCTTCGGTTATGCTAACAATAATCCCGGCAATGATTTCTCCTTCCTTATAATTTTTCATGCTGCCTTCGTAGAAAGACTGAAGTTCTGCTCTTTTTTCAGGGCTGTATTCATCGTCCAAATCGTTTTCTTCCTGCACCGCTGTAACAACAGCACCTTTTTTGTTTTCATCCGTTAACGTTTGTTTACTTTTTGTCATAATAATTTAAATTACCTCCTTTATTTTTATTATTTGTCAAGTTTGCTGTTAACAAAGCTAAAGAAACACGTGAATTACTAAAAAAAATGCGTTTAAACACCTCCTTTTGTTGCAATTAACAGGTGCTAAAAAATCAGCTAATATGAAATCATTTTTTTCTGATCCCTTGATGACTGATCGCTGTCAACTGCTCCTATAAAAACCATCTCTTAATGCTTTAGCTTCACTCATTGATTTTTCTAATTGAAACCAATTTTTTTCTTTAATCAATGTCTTAAATTGCTTAAGAGATGTTTCGTACTGTTCAATCACTTTTATTAAAGCTTCTCTATTATAATTACATATATCACACCACATAGCGGGATGGCTTGAAGCTATGCGCGTAAAATCACGAAAGCCTCCAGCTGAATAAGATAATATATCAGGCCACACATTGCGCAAATCAAATATAAAAGAGGTAATGGCATATGCGGCTACATGAGGAAGGTGACTGATTGCCGCCATGATTTCATCATGTTTAACAGGTTCCATGAAAGAGATTTCAGACCCCATGAGTTCCCATAGTTTTTTAACTTTTTGCAAAGTTTTATGGTCCGTGAGCTTTGTAGGAGTTAAAATACATTTTGACCCTTCAAACAGTTCCGCAAACGAAGCTTCTACCCCTGAGTGTTCAGTCCCTGCGATAGGATGAGCGCCAACAAAATGAACGCCTTTTGGCAGTATATTTTCAATTTTCTCAACCAGGCTCTCTTTCACGCTTCCAACATCAGAAATAATGCTGCCTTTTTTCAAGAAAGAACTCATTTTTTCTGCCAGGGGTAAAATTGAACCAACAGGGACAGCAATTAAGACAAAGTCAGCTTGCTCAACAGCTTCATTAAGGTCGAGAGAATATTTATCAATCACCCCTAATTCCACAGCTTTACGCAAATTGGTTTCCTGACGACCAAATCCGAAGATAGATTTGGCTAATTTATTTTTTTTGCAAACCCGCGCAAAGGAACCCCCAATTAATCCGACTCCTAAAATAGTTAATTTTTCAAAATAGATATCCATATTTTATGCTTCTCTCCCTTTGGGATATGACCCGAGAGTTTTCAGGAAAAGGCAAGACTTTTCAATCTCCTTAATTGCCTTTTTTACTCTGGCATCTTCGTAATAGCCTTCAATATCAACAAAAAAAAGATACTCCCATTTTTTGTTTTTTAAAGGCCTTGATTCAATACGGGTCATGTTAATTTTATTTTTGGCAAAATGGTTTAAAACGTTAAAAAGTGCGCCTGGTTTGTCTTTTAGTCCAAACAATAATGAAGTTTTATCTTTCCAGCTTTTTTGTGAAATTTCATGTCCGATAACCAGAAACCTTGTAACATTGTCAGTCCTTTCCTCTATTCCTCGCGCCAGAATGTTAAGTCTATATATTCTGGAAGCTGCTTCTCCAGCTATAGCGGCAGAAGTGAGGTACCGGGCGGCTAACTCAGATGCCCTTGCAGTACTGGATACTTCTTGAATTTTTACACCGGCTAAATTTTCCCTCAGCCAGGAATTACATTGGGCAATAGCTTGAGGATGTGAATAAATTTTTTTGATTTTTTTGATATCTTTGCTTAAAGAAAGCAGGTGGTGTGAGACCCGCAGTAATATTTCAGAAGACACTTTCAAATCTGTTCGGACAAGCATGTCCAAAGTACTATTGACGGTCCCTTCAATAGAGTTCTCAACCGGAACTATTCCATAGGTTACACTTTTTTTCTCAACTACTTTAAAAACATCCTCAATACATTTTTGGGGATAATAACGGGCTGATTCTCCAAATCCTTTAATTCCTGCGAGATGGGAAAAAGTGGCTTGAGGTCCCAGGTATGCGATAGATAACGGTTTTTCAAGAGAAAGGGTAGCAGATAAAATTTCTCTAAAAACAGAATGGATTGCTTGATCTGGAAAAGGGCCGGTATTGATTTTTTTTAAACGGCTAAAAATTTTCTGTTCGCGTTGTGGGACATGAAAATTATCTTTTCCTGCTTTTGATTTTTCCAAGCCGATATCTAACGCAAACTTAGCTCTTTGATTCAAAAGCGTTAGAACATTTGAATCGATTTTGTCGATTTTTTTTCGTAAAACATCAATCTTCCCCAAAAAAACATACCACCTTTTCTTGAATTTAATCTCTCATTATACTTAAAACAAACTAAATTTCAAGAAAATAAAGTACAAAACAGCAATTTTCACTTAACGGGAGGGTTTTTTTCCTAAACAGCTTTTGACTGGAAATAGCCGCATAATTTTACTAAAATGATGAAAAAATAATATTTTGGTGAATCAGAGTAATGGAATACCTTAATTCAAAAATTGAAATTCTTCGAAGTGTTTCACCAATCGCCAACAGCCTAATAAATGTTGATGAGCTTGTATCAATGGTGATTAATATTACTACACGGGTCATGGATGCCAGAGCAAGTTCTCTATTATTAGTAGATGAGAAAGGGAAAAAACTCCAATTTTATATGGCGTCAGGTGAAAAAATAAGGAGTTTGAAAAAAATAGAGCTGAATGTCGGGGAGGGAATAGCCGGCTGGGTTGCGGAAAAAGGAGAACCTCTTCTGGTGAAAGATGTGCATAAAGATAAACGTTGGAGCAGAAAAATAGGTGAGATGATGCAAGTCGGAGTAAAATCCATCGCATGCTGTCCTATGAAGGTAAACGGAAAAATTATTGGAGTTGTGGAAATTCTTGACAGGAAAGACGGAAGCCCCATTCAGGATGAGCAGATGGAAACACTATGTTCCTTTACAGAATTGGTTTCAACTTTTTTTGAAAATTCAAAACAACTGGATATTATGAGCTGGCAGAACCGCTATTTAAAAA
Organism: uncultured Nitrospinota bacterium; assembly: GCA_964394335.1. Classification (GTDB taxonomy): domain Bacteria; phylum Nitrospinota; class Nitrospinia; order CAJXCL01; family CAJXCL01; genus CAJXCL01. The sequence continues at coordinate 26,683 of CAYMVZ010000007.1, forward strand.
AACAATTAGAAAGCCGTTACGAAATCATTGGTGACAGCGCGGCAATAAAGAAAGTAATTGGCCATGCATTAAAGGTAGCCAATTCTAAAGTTTCCACCCTCATAGTTGGAGAAAGCGGCACAGGGAAGGAACTCATCGCCCGCCTGGTTCATCAAAGAGGGTCACGAAAAGAAAATCCTTTTGTTTCCATAAGTTGTGGCGCTTTGCCGGAAACACTTATGGAAAGAGAATTATATGGTAATGAGAAAGGGGCTTTTACAGGCGCAGATTCTCAAAAAATAGGCCTGTTTGAGGCGGCAGACAAGGGGACTCTTTTTCTTGATGAGATAGGGGAAATGCCTATTGCGATGCAGGTAAAACTCCTAAGAGTTTTACAGGAAGGCGTCTTTATGCGAGTAGGCGGAACCAGATCAGTCTCAGTTGATGTTAGAGTAATCGCCGCTACGCATCGGAATATAAAAAAAATGACTTCGGAAGGGAAGTTTCGCGAAGATCTTTATTATAGATTAAATGTGGTTGAGATTAATATCCCACCCTTAAGGGAAAGAAAAGAGGATATAGAAAAGCTGGTTTTTTATTTTATTAAACGGCACCAGATGGAAATGAATTTGCCGGAAAACTTTTCTGTTCCCGAAGAAACTATTGAATTTATTAAAAATTACCATTGGCCGGGAAATATACGCCAATTGGAAAATGCGATAGAACGCGCTCTCATAATGGGCGATGGGAAAGAACTTAGAAAGGGAGATCTTCCTAAAGATGTAGAAGATGCAGAATCAGAAACGGTTGAAGCAGGAAAGTCGCTTAAAGACGCTCAGGATATTTTTAAAAAGAGTTATGTTATTAAAACCCTTGAACAACTCGGAGGAAACCGTACACGGGCTGCGGAAGTTCTGGAAATCCAGAGAACCTATTTGTCACGCCTGATAAAAGAATTGGGAATAGATTTTCAATAACTTCCATGACCTTCGGCCATAACGAAGGATGAAAAAAAATCAGACTGAAGGCTAAAGGCTGAAGTAAATTAAAGTTTTTCCTAATAGCTTTCAGTCTTCAGCCTATAGTTTTTCATACAAATATAATGAAAAAACAGCATTAATAGTAAGTTCTCAAAGTTAAGGTGATTGCCATTTGTTCAAACCTGGATTCCCGATAAGAACATTCGGGAATGACATGCCGGGAGTTAGGGAATGACAATCATGTATATATGTTCCTCAGCTTTTTGAGTTGTTACCATTGAAAACTTTTTTTTAATGTCGAATGAAATCTTTGCAAAAAAAACAGCATCTTAAATCTCTTTTAATATACTTCAAAAAGAAGAATCAATTTGTTTCTTTTATTTTGTTGTTACTTTTCCTTTTTTTAGCCTTATTGTTGAAAACTTCCGCACAGTCTTCCGGTAAAATCCAAAATAAAAAGATTTTTTTACCTAACGTGAAGGATCAAAAATATTCCATCGAATTATTGCCTGAATGGAAAAGCATCGAAAAAGGGATGGGTTTGCAAGAAATAAACCTGTTCAATCAGTCAGAAGAAATAGAGATGCAATTAAGGCTGTACAAGTTCAACCCTGCCTTATTTAACATTCGTGTTTTATGCAGCAAAAATTATGGAAAAAAAAGAATAGATGTTAGAACATTAGCGAAATTAAGCGGTACCGTTGCAATAATTAACAGCAGTTATTTTGATGCGCAGGGGAGTCCTCTTGCTTATCTGAGGTGTAATGGCAAAGTAATCAATAGTAAAGTAGCTTCTCATAGTCTTTATTCCGGTGTTTTTTTTATGAGACAAGGACGGCCTTACATTGTTCACACCAGTAGATTTGATCCCAAAACAGATGCGTCTGACGTGGTGCAGGTGGGTCCACGCTTGATCAGTAAGGGGGCAAATACGATTGGGTTAAAAAACATTCATGCTGTTCATCATCGTTCTGGGATCGCTTTAGATAAAAAAGGAAATGTAATCATTTTCGCTACAAATTCAGAGTTTGGAGGAATTAGCTGGAACATACTCCGGCATATTTTAAAATTAAAAAAAATTGGGGGATACGAGGTTCTTAATCTGGATGGAGGCGGTTCCACACAGATGTATATTTCAACGAAAAATTATGAAGATTATGTAAGGGGTTTAAGCCCGGTTCCATCCGCTATTGCTTTTTTTAGAAAAGAATAAACCCCGATTTCTTTTATAAGTATCAATGTATTGACATCTTAGGCAGTCTTTGGCTATAATCAACGATGGCGGAACAAGTAAAAATTGCGATATCAACAACTATAATGGTGACTTATGGGTGAATCTACGCGTGTAGATGAAGTTACTCCGATTCTGGAAATCGGACTGGTTATTGCTATGAAATTAAGAGATGAAAAGTATGACGCGACTATTTGTGGCTGGAAATCAGGCACATTTGTATTGGTCGATTGTCATGCGGTCAACAGTGGAGCCTTAAAAGTAGCCCCTGATACTAATGTTGTAATACGGTTGATTAATAAAGGTTTTGTCCTGAGTTGTTCTACCACCATCATGTCTATATTAAAGCCGCCGATAAATCTTATTGTTCTTGACTTTCCAACACGCTATGAAAAGATGTCGATAAGGAAACATCCAAGACTGGATATTTCCCTTCCCGCGCTTTTTAATGATTTGAGCGCGTCTACTCCGGAAGCGAGAAATGTTCGCAATAAGGCTACAACGCTGGATCTCAGCCTTGGTGGGGCTTTAATAGCCAGCAAACATAAGTTACAAGTTCATCAACGTATTGCCCTCTCAATTAAGCTTTCCACCACGGAAAAAATTACAAATATTATAAGCATTGTAAAGAGCCTGTCTAAAGACAAGAAAGTCGGTAGCGAAATTTACCATCTGGCGGGTGTTGAATATGAAAATCTACCTGAAGAAAATAAAGCAAAATTAGTAACCTTTATTGAAGCCAGCAGGCCATTTAGAAGCTAAATTCCTATTGCCTTCTCCTTTAATTCATTGATGCGGTCTCTCAGTTGAGCCGCTCTTTCGAAGTCCAATTTTTGAGCCGCTTTTTTCATTTCTTTTTCCAGGCTCTCTGCAACTTTCATCATTTCTTCATCAGAACCATATTTTTCCTCCTCCTCCCTCACCAGCGGAACGGTAGAGTAATCCGCTTCATAAACGCTTTCAAATATTTCAGTAATATTTTTCTTAATGGACGCAGGAGTGATGCCATTAATTTTATTGAATTTTGCCTGCTTTTCACGCCTTCGCCCGGTCTCATCTATGGCGGCTTTCATGGATCCGGTAACAGTATCGGCATACATAATAACCTTCCCGCTCACATTCCTTGCCGCTCTTCCGGATGTCTGAATGAGGGATGTGGTAGATCTTAAAAATCCTTCTTTATCGGCGTCCAGAATGGCTACAAGCGATACCTCCGGGATATCGAGCCCTTCCCGAAGCAGGTTGATCCCCACAATAGTATCAAATGTCCCCATACGGAGTTCCCTGATTATCTCTATTCTTTCTAAGGTATCAATATCCGAGTGAAGGTATCTCACCTTCAAACCTAAATCACTTAAATGCTCCGTCAAATCTTCTGCAAAACGCTTTGTTAAAGTAGTGACGAGGATTTTTTCTCCTATCTCGGATCTTGATTTGATCTCTTGAAAAAGATTATCAACCTGACCATTCACTGGCCGTACCTCAATCTCAGGATCAATCAGGCCGGTGGGTCGAACTATTTGTTCTGCAATAAAACCTTTTGCTTTTTCCATTTCGTACGGTCTCGGGGTTGCGGAAACAAAAACCACCTGTCGGGCAATTTTTTCAAATTCCTCGAACTGTAAAGGCCGGTTGTCAAAAGCGGACGGAAGTCGAAAACCGAAGTTAACCAGGCTTTCTTTCCTGGAACGATCTCCCTTGTACATACCGTTAAGTTGCGGTACGGTTACATGGCTTTCATCAATAATAATCAAAGAATTATCAGGAAAATAGTCGATCAACGTAGGAGGAGGTTTTCCCGGCTGACATCCGGTAATATGACGGGAGTAATTCTCGATGCCTTTGCAGTATCCGATTTCAAGCATCATTTCCAGGTCATACATGGTGCGCTGCTCAATACGTTGTGCTTCCACATATTTTTTTTGGGCTAAAAAATTATCTTCTGTTTCCTTCAGTTCGGTTTTAATCTCTTTTATAGCTTTTTCAATTGTTTCCTGTGTGGTCACATAATGACTCCCCGGGTATATAGCGACAAAATCCAGTTTTTTAATTTTATCACCTGTTAAAGGGTCACTAATATAAATATTCTCTAAAAGGTCGCCGAAAAATTCCAACCGGACAGCCTCCTTGTCTTCATAAGCAGGAAGGATTTCAACAATATCTCCCCTCACCCTGAATGTCCCTCGTTGAAAATCGATGTCATTCCGTTTATAGCGAATTTCAATCAGTCGGCTAAGCACTTTGTCTCTGTCGATGGTTTGGCCTCTTTCCAACCGCAAAAGCAAACCATGATAAGCTTCAGGGGAACCTAAACCGTAAATACATGAAACAGAAGCAACAATAATGATGTCCCGTCTCTCCAATAAGGACGAGGTGGCCGCGTGTCTTAGTTTATCTATTTCTTCATTAATAGAAGCGTCCTTTTCTATATAAGTATCTGTATGAGGCAAATAGGCTTCCGGCTGATAATAGTCATAATAACTGACAAAATACCTGACGGCGTTTTCCGGGAAAAATGTTTTAAACTCCGAATAAAGCTGGGCTGCGAGGGTCTTGTTTTGGGCGATAACCAGGGTGGGCTTTTGAACTTTTTCGATCACATTGGCCATTGTAAAGGTCTTGCCCGACCCGGTAACTCCCAGCAGAACCTGATGAGGGACATTTTTTTTAATATTTCTGCTGAGAAAATCTATGGCCGCAGGCTGGTCGCCAGCGGGAGAATAATCAGATATGAGTTTGAACCGGTCCAAAATATTTTTAGGTTTAGTATTGAAAGTTGATTCATATTATAGTATATAGTTTACTTTAATATCAGCTCAAATAATTGAACGGAACCACGAATTTAGCAAAGTGCTCTAATTAATTTGTGTAATTAGTGAATTGAAGCGCCCCACAGCAAGCTGCGACAGCGCTCGCTAAACACTTTCAAGTATTTTTTTTTATTCGATTAGAACGAGGCGGCATGTTGGCCAAATCTACTGAATCAGAATTAAAAACAGAGCGAAAAAATCTCCAAAAGATTTATTCTTATTTTCGACCCTACCTTCGTTACATCATCTTATCAGGAGCATGCGTTATAACCTATACTGCCATTACGCTCACCCTGCCGTGGGTCGTCCGTCATCTTATTGATTCTGTTTTTGTTGATAAAAATAGCGAACTTTTAGGAGAAATATCTATTGGTCTTTTGATCCTGTTTTTTGTTCTTGGGATAGTTGCTTTCCTCAGAAATTACTGGATGGAGTATATAGGTCAGCGGGTTACCGCTGACTTGAGAATAAGTTTATTTGAGCGGCTCCAGTCACTTTCCATCAATTTCTTTGACAACCGACGTACCGGTGAAATAATTTCACGGTTTACGAATGACGTCACCATTATTCAAAGTGCCGCTGTGAATATTCCGATGACTTTTTTTAGACAGATGATCCTGTTCGTAGGCGGCATTACCATTATCCTGTACATGAATTGGAAATTAACGGGTCTGATTGTTCTCCTTGTTCCATTGATTATAGCTGCTGCAAAGTACTACGGGGTCAGAATAAAAAAGTATTCCGTCAAAGTTCAGGATAAATTAGGCAGTGTTACAACTATCCTCGAAGAGGTTATTTCAAGCATACGTTTAGTAAAATCATTTGTCCGGGAGGATTATGAAAAAGGCAGGTTTTCAAGCCAGGTTGAAAAAACCTTTCAGACATCTCTATCCCGGTTAAGGCTCTCCTCGACTTTTGGCCCTGTATTAATATTTTTAACCTATTCGATTGCTACAGCCATTCTCTGGTTTGGTGGACTTCAGGTTATTAAAGGTAACATTACACCAGGAGAACTCATTGCCTTTATTCTTTACGCGGTAATGATTGCCGGGCCCATGGGTACTTTTGCGCGCCTCTATACACAGGTTCAGGAAGCGTTAGGCGCAATGCAAAGGGTATTCGACCTTCTCGATAAGCAGCCTGAAGTTGTTGACATGCCAGATGCTCCTAAAATCAGACATATAAAAGGAAAAGTAAAATTCAACAATGTTTGTTTTGAATATACTCCCGGTATTCCTGTTTTGAGAAATATAAATTTCGAATGTTCTCCCGGAGAGATTATTGCAATTGTCGGCCCCAGCGGTGCAGGGAAAACGACGCTGATTAATTTGCTCCATCGTTTTTACGACCCTATTAGTGGTTCCATAGAAATCGACGGCAATAACATTAGAGAGATTAACCTGAAATCACTTCTTTCGCAGGTTGCGTTAGTTCCCCAGGAAACCTTCCTGTTTGGAGGCACGATCCGGGAAAATATTCTGTATGGAAAACTCGAAGCAACACAAAATGAACTCATAGAAACGGCAAAAGCAGCTAACGCGCACCAGTTTATTACGGAATTATCTGAAGGGTATAATGCGAGCATTGGTGAAAAGGGGATTAAACTTTCCGGCGGACAACGACAGCGTCTTGCAATCGCAAGGGCAATCCTGAAAAACCCACGAATTTTGATTTTAGATGAGGGAACGTCTTCGCTCGACAACCAGTCGGAATCTTTAATCCAGGAAGCCCTGGAAAACTTTATGTCTTTCCGTACTACATTTATAATTGCCCACCGTTTGTCCACCATTCAGCATGCGGATAGAATACTGGTAATGGATGAGGGAGAAATCATTGAGGAAGGCAAGCACAAAGATCTGTTAAAACAGAAAGGCTTGTACTATCATCTCTACACCTTGAAGCTCTTCGAGGGGAACAATGAACAGGGAACCTCAGATTACGACGATCTTTCGAATTAAAACCCGCCTTTTTTTGAAACCACAGTGAGATATTAAAAAATGCTTCTCACGATTAGGCCGGCTTTCGCAATTGAGCACACAAATCAACCTAAATCTCCATGCTAATCATAAGTTCTAAATAAGTTGGGGTAAGCAAGGTCCATGTGTTTGTCATTCCCGTATGATTTTAGCGGGAATCCAGGGAGCACCTTGAATACTGGATTCCCGATAGATACACTCGGGAATGACAGGAAGAGTGATTTCCTCAACTTTTTGAGATGTTACGAACAGCGAAGGCCGGGTTAAGTACTTTCGGTTTTTGAAATAATCCAGAAAATAGCGCCAAGAACACCTAATGCAACAAGCAGGAAAATTTGGGCATTTACTTCATCACTTTTCAAAGAAGTTATGAGGATTTTTCTTATAATCGCCACCATGGCGACGCTGACAAATATCTTGATCGAAAACTTGCTTCCTTTAAGGTGATCAACTTCCGTATCCACAAGCTCGATCACCACCCAGAGCATTAATAAACTACCGAGTGAAGCGAGAAGTCCTTTCTCTATGTCCCCGGTGAAGAGATGGGTTAAGTCATAACCGAAAAGGCCAAGAACTGTAATACCGAGGATAACAAGACCTATCAGGAGAACAAGATTCAATCCGTAGGAAAACCTCTTGGCAAAGCTGATAAGTTTACCCTCTGCTTTTTTTGATATGAAGAAGATGTTTTTCTCTTCCTGGATGTAAGAACTCGTTAAAATGTCCAGGTTCATATCCAAAATTTTGCCCAGGGAAACGATCATATCCGACCTCTCCTCACAGTCCGGCACCTCATTTATGGTAATATCCGTGCAGAAATTTCTGATGAAGTTAATGGAAACATTGACGTAATGTGAAGGAAGGTCTACTTTGACGTGGGTGTAGCCAATCCTTTCGAGATAATAGAGATAATCGTCATCAAAAGGTCCCTGGAAAAGTTTTAAAAACCATCCTTTTATGGCATCCCGATGTCTTTCGATGATTTTCTCGCTTTTGAGATATTTTGAAGCATTCTTAAACGTTTTTATCTTTCTATAAAATTCATCCGTAAAGTCCTCGGTGTGTTTTTCCATAATGGACGCCAGTCTCATAAGGACCTTTGTATCCCAGTCGGTAAAGGAATAGTTCTCTTTGATTTTGTCAATAGCTAATGCCAAAATTTAGTTCCTTATCAAAAGGCTTTTTTAAATTTATAATTAGAATCTTTCAAACAGTTGGTGTTTGGAATGTCATGGTGAACCTGCCTAAGCAGGCTTTTCTCAAAGTTCATAGAAATGACTTTTTTTCAACAGTTTTCTCTTTCTTACACATATTTAAGCATAACGAATTAATTAATTCAATTTTTTATTTAAAAACAAAAAACCAGCTCATCAAGAGCAGGTCACTATTTGCTATGCCCTATCTTGTCATTCCCTAATACTGCCCGTTATGTCATTCCCGAGTGCTCCCCGCGATGCCATTCCCTAATGCTCCCCGCGATATCATTCCTGAATGTTCCCCGTTATGTCATTCCCGAATGTATTTATCGGGAATCCAGAACGAGGACAAAATTAGACAAGAATCCAGAGCGAGTTTTAATTCTGGATGCCCGATAGGAACACTCGGGCATGACACAAAGAAGAACACTCTGGCATTGCAAAAGAGGAAAGGTTCAGGAATGGCACTATGTAGTTTTTAAATCCGTGCTATTTTGACCTAACAAGATGTAATGTTGTTGCCCAGTAAATCATGCCCTCTATGCTACGATAAAGGACAAGCCCTCTGGGCTTATTCCAATACAAACCCTGCCGTGGTCAGATTTAAATTTATTTATCAATCCTCACTTTCTTATATATATTTTTTGTGTTAATCTCTCTTTGCCATGAAAATAGCTGTTCAAGAAACCCAGCTTAACCAGTACAAACTTTTCCGGAAAGGAAAGGTAAGGGACGTTTATGACCTGGATGACAAAATTCTAATGGTCGCAACGGATCGAATATCTGCTTTTGACGTGATAATGCCCAACGGCATACCTGATAAAGGAAAAATTCTAACTCAGATGTCCTCTTTCTGGTTTGATCAGACCTCTGATATAGTTGAAAACCATCTTATCAGTTGTGATATAAATGATTTCCCTTCTGAATTGCAGAACTCGTCAGCGATAATAAAGAACAGGTCTATGCTGGTAAAAAAAGCCAAAGCGCTGGAAGTGGAATGCATTGTTAGAGGTTATATATCCGGCTCCGGCTGGAAAGATTATCAAAAAACCGGTTCTATATGCGGCAATGCCCTGCCTGAAAGTTTAAATGAGTCATCAAAACTTATGGAGCCTGTTTTTACTCCTTCTACTAAAGCCTCATCAGGTCATGATATAAATATATCGATTTCGGAAGTAGAAAACCAGTTAGGAAAGGAACTGACGAGATGCCTGAAGGAAAAATCTTTTAAAATTTATCAAAAGGCTTTTGAAAAAGCATATAAAGCTGGAATTATTATAGCCGACACGAAGTTTGAGTTTGGTCTTATGGATGATAAGTTGATTCTCATTGATGAAATTTTAACTCCTGATTCATCCAGGTTCTGGCCCCGCGATGATTATGAAGAGGGGAGGGCACAGAAAAGTTATGACAAGCAGTATGTAAGGGACTACCTTGAAACAGTGGATTGGGATAAAAAACCTCCGGCACCTGAACTGCCGGGAGAAATTATTGACAATACCCGTTCAAAATACCTAAAAGCTTTTCGATTAATAACCGGTAAAGAGCCTGATTTATAATATGACGGATTTTATAGGAAAAGATATCCTCTCAGCCAAACAATTCAATAAGGAAGAACTGGAATGCATCTTCAAAGTTGCCGCAAAAATGGAGCCGATCGCTAAAGGAGAAGAAAAATCCGATTTACTCAATAATAAATATTTAGCCACTCTATTTTTTGAGGCGAGCACAAGGACGCGGTTGAGTTTTGAAATCGCCATGCTCAGATTAGGCGGAAATATTATAAACTCAACGGGTATTCCCTTTTCGTCTATTATCAAAGGAGAAACACTTCACGATACCGCAAAGGTTGTTGCTAATTTTGTTGATGTTATAGCTATAAGGCATCCTGAAATAGGGTCCGCGGAGCAGGCGGCTCGAGCGGCCGACAAACCGGTTATTAACGCGGGCGATGGTCCCGGTCAGCACCCCACTCAGGCGCTTCTCGATCTCTACACAATCAAAAAAGAAAAAGGAAGGATTGATAACCTTACCATTGCCATGGTCGGGGATTTAAAATTCGGGCGTACTATCCATTCATTAGCTTATCTCCTTGCCCATTACGATGTTACAATTCATTTCGTATCCCCTGAGATATTAACAATGCCTGAGGATGAGAAGGCCTTTCTAAAAGAGCAAGGAATTAATTTTAAAGAAACAGGTGACTTGAGATCGGTTTTGCCTGAATTAGATGTTTTATACGATACAAGAATTCAGCAGGAACGATTTAAAGATTTAATGGAATATGAGCGGGTTAAAAACTGTTATATTATTAATAAAGAGCTTTTAGAAAAAGCAAAAAAAGATATTACAATAATGCACCCGCTTCCAAGGCTCGAAGAAATTTCAGCCGAAGTAGATTCCCTTCCAAATGCCGCGTACTTTCGACAATCTTTTTACGGTGTCCCTATCAGGAGGGCCCTTCTGGCGCTTGTACTGGGGAAGGAAACATAGGTTTATTTTTTTTGGTTTTCTGCGTATTGATCCTTGATTTTCAAAACCTCTGGTACGACTTCCAGAAAGGCGGGTACAAGCTTTGGGTCAAAGTGCTTTCCACTCTCTTCTTTAAGAATATCCAGCGCCTTTTCTATAGGCCAGGCTTTTTTATAAGGTCGCTCGCTTGTCAGGGCATCGAAAACATCAGCTATTGCAACAATTCGACCTGAAAGCGGAATATCTTCTCCCTTAATCCCGTTGGGATACCCTTTCCCGTTCCATTTTTCATGATGTGTTCGAGCTACAACCCGTGCTTCTACCAGCAATTCTGAATCATGTTCCCCAATAATTTCAGATCCAAAAGCCGGATGCTGCCGCATAATTTTCCATAAATACTATTTTTAAATTATTCTTTTCAGAAGGCAATTTTTTCCTGCAAATAATTAAACCTGTTTTCTATATAATATTTACGAACATCACTTCCAAGAATAGAACCCAGTTTTACTTTAAAATCCTTGTCTTTAAATCCATTCACACGCTCTTTCAGTCTGGACAACTGTTTTGTCCTTAACTCTGGAAGGCTAATGCCTTTCCTTAATAAAAACTCTATATCAAAACCATCCCTTATTTCGCCCCTGTCCAACAGCGCATCAATTTTATTTTTCATGGTCTGCTCCAGTGTGTGCGATTTTAAGATCACCTGTTTATTGCTGAATTTTGAATAGGCTATTCTTTCCTGAAAATCACAATCTTTCATCTCTTTTCTTATTTCTATTTTGAGTCTTTTCGGATAACCTCCTGAGCGAATCTCAAATAATAGTGTATAGTATTTAATCTGAGCATCAGTGACTTCATATTCCTGTTCCAAAATTTTACTAAATTTATTAAAATACGTTTTAAGGGGGATTTTTTTTGTGAACCAGAAGTCAAGATCAACGGAATATCTGTTTAATTCATAACATAATCTCAGCATTGTTCCCCCGCCAAAAATCAGAGGTTCAAGTAGCATGCTGTTCTTTAACTTCTCCAGCACCTCTATTTCAAACAGTTCATGTTTTTCGAAAATATCCATTTTTGTCTAATAACTTTCGAGTTTTTGCAGGGAATCTTTTTCTTAACTTTGAGATCTCATTTCCATTAAGCTTACTGAAATCCAGAGAATCAATGTCAAAACTGTATCGCCCGAGAGACATCAGATAAAGAGCATCAAGAAAAGCCTTTTCAGGAGTAGCAATGAAGAAATCTTTCTCTTTTTTAAATCCAAAATATAAGTTTGTATTTATCTTAGTGTAGTTAAAGAGCGTATTTTTTACTTCTCTCTCTTTAGTCCTTTTCACAGCAACGGACTCGATAAAATCCCTCTGAATCTGAGTCGTAATTTCATAATAATCCAACGCACTCATTAAGGATATGTAAGAAGGGACCTGGATCAGATTCGCCAAAGTGAATTTATCTTCTCTTTCAAGGGCCTTCCACTTTTCATTCAAAACGTAGATATTCCTCTTAATCTTAATAAGCAAACCCTGCTTTACATACCTACTGGCTGAAACCATGGCTGATTGCAGGGTGATTTCAAGGGCTCTGGAAATTTCTTCATAATCAAAATATAATTTATTTATTTTGCTTAATTCAAAGAATCTCATAAAATACACTTAATTAACATAAATATTAATTTAATGTATTTTAATTAATCGACTTTGTCAAGGAGATAATCTGTTGAATCGTAATAATTTAGTGGTGGCTGGCAGAATACTGTTCGAGTTCGTTATTCCAGCAGTCTCTTGATGCTGGTATCCAGAAAACAGACTGACTATCTTTTGGACAGGGCTGGTCGGAAAGAGTTAGTTGACCTGGTAAAATCAATCTCGTAAACCAGTAGATTCCCTTCCAAATGCCGCGTACTTTCGACAATCTTTTTACGGTGTCCCTATCAGGAGGGCCCTTCTGGCGCTTGTACTGGGGAAGGAAACATAGGTTTATTTTTTTTGGTTTTCTGCGTATTGATCCTTGATTTTCAAAACCTTTGGTACGACTTCCAGAAAGGCGGGTACAAGCTTTGGGTCAAAGTGCTTTCCCTCTTTTTCAAACACATATTTCGCGATTTCAATCAAAAAACCAGGTTTTTCAGAATAAGGCTCGCAATTAAAAGGACACCACTCATTCGCCCGGAGGGTGATTTTATTATTGGAAGATACAGAATAGGAGGAAAGACCTCCGGCCCGGATAATTTTATTTAGAGTTCCGTCTTCAGAGATCGCTTGAAGCCCTGCATTAAATTCTTTTACAATTTCTTCCCCTCCGTTGATCTTTTTGGAAACCAGCAAGTAAACGGGCTTTACTTCAAGAGGAGGTTCCATGAATTCCAGTTGTTCCATTCCCTCTTTTAGAGACTTATTACTAAGGTATTTCGCCAGCAATTCATCAATGACAATGAGGTCCACACGTTTGGTTAATAGTTTTTTAAGGTTAACGAGATCGGAATTCGCGACATCTTTTTTCAGGAAATCGGCTGCATCAAACTCCGGAGAGTTGGCATATCCCCGGACCACCCCAATGCTATAGGGGGTTAAGTCTCTCAGGGTCGTTTAAGAAATGTTGGAATCCTTTCTTTTGTAAAATCCCAACTGGCTTTTAAAAATTTCATCCGAAATGAAAAATTTCTTGCTCCTTTCCTTTGTATAATAGGCGGGAAAAAAGGCGTCGAATGTTCCTTCTTCGGTTTTCCGGACTGCTCGGACCCAGGGCATAAAATTTATCCTGGTTTCATAACCCTGACGGGAAAAGGCTTGAGTTACAATCTTCGAAGTGAAACCCTTGTTATTTCGACTTTGGTCAACGTAGGGAATCCAGTCGGATGTGGCAAGGGAGACAGTTTTCCTTTCCGCGTTTCCTTGGATGGGACAGAAAATAACGAATAAAAAAATGAGAATATATTTTAACTTCATAATCATTGCCTGGATTTGCCTATATACATTTCTATAATTTTTTTAAGTTTACCTGATTTCTCCATCTCCGCAATTCCACTATCGATAATCTTTTTTAGCTGATTGGCATGTTTATAGTTTCTCGATATCAACATATAAAATTTCTCAAGAGTGGCTCCCGGTATCGGAGCGTACCCCAGGTCTCTTTCCAGATAGTTTACTCCAATCTGATCAAACCCGACTAATATCTCATATCTTGCAATAAACAGATCACATCTTCCCTTATGGGTCTTCTTTATAACAAGGTCAAAGTTTTTTGCCCCCCGGTCTATTTTCATTAATGGTAGATTAAAACCCATGTAATTATATCCGTACAAACCGCAGACCTTATATTGTAAAAAATCTTCTTTCACGGTTATATCTATATCTTTTTGATATTTATTTCTGGAATAAAAGTAATAAGGACTTATTCTGTAATAATCACGGGTCAATATAAATTTTCTATCCCGTTCCTTGCTGTAAGACGCGCTTAACGCTATCTGGTATTTAATTCCCGTCTCCGCAAGCTTTACGCAACGGTTCCAGGGAGGCATTTCAAATATAGCATTTATGCCATGTTTCTTAAAAATGCTATTCAGCACCTCAATATCGTACCCGATTATCTCTTTTGTTTTTTCTCCTTTTTCGTGTTTAAAGAAAGTGTATGGAGGCCATCCAGCACCATCACCGCAGACATGAATGGTATCGCCTTTTTTAAGCCTTTCAGCAAAAACAGGAGACGTTACTACGATGAAGATTAAACAACTTAATATTGCACTGTAAGAAACAAGTTTCATCGGCTCGCTAAACACTTTCATGTAATGACTTTACCTTTAATCTGCGTTCATCTGCGGCAAAAAAAATACAAAAAAATTAAAAATATAATTATTGCAATCACCGCAGAGCAATTAATGGTTGATATTTTACCACATGAAAAGGCAATTAAAAAACCTTGTGAAAAGTAAAGGGATGTGTTAGCATGTATCTACAATAAGCTACTTAAAGGTACAAAAAAATGAAAAAAGCAATCAATATTAGAATTGAAAAATCTTTATTAAATAACCTGGACCATTACGCAAAGGAGTTAGACAGGACCAGAACATACTTAATAGAAAAAGCCGTGGGTTCCTATTTTGATACCCTTGACGAACTGATTGCCGATAAACGAATAGACGCTATTAAAAAAGGTAAGAGCATGCCGGTCCCCCTCGAAGAGGTTTTCAGAAAAGCTGGAATAGATGTATAAAGTAGCCTTTGATCCGGAAGCTGAAAAAGAATTTCTTAAACTACCGAAAAGCGCGCAAAAACTTGTTGTAAAGAAAATTCTGGAATTACAAAAGGGCGTCTTCTCAAGTGATAAAGCTTTAAAAGGAAAACATAAGGGGAAATTCAGAAAACGGGCAGGGAACTATCGGGTAATTTATTTAAAGGAAAACCGTGTTGTGCTTATCACAATTATTCGGATTGCCCATAGAAAAGAAGCCTATTAGCTTCTCCATCTCTTAAAAGTTATAAGGCTGAAAGTTTATTACATGATAGCCCTCCTTTTACTAAAAAAACAAAACGAATATTTCACCGCAAAGACGCAAAGTTTTATAATTTATGGTAGCTGTTCATGCTACCTTTGTATAGTTAGAGGTATGTAATCGACTTATCTTTTCCCGAGATTGTCTGTACTACAAGTTTGTAAAATCGTGTTTTTTTAGCACAATTTCATTTGCTTATCGGAGCGGTAGCTCCTTTGGGTTGCGGCAACTTGCCGCTCTGCGTTAATCCGCGGCTAAAAATTTATATTATGGTTTTTGATACTTTTTCTTTTACTTTTTCATGAGAAAACAACCCTGGATACCCCGTGCGGGAGCACGGGGAGGAAA
>CAYMVZ010000008.1:0-39123 GCA_964394335.1 uncultured Nitrospinota bacterium
AATCAACCAGTTAAAAAAAGAGATTCTTCGGCTAACGCCTCAGAATGACATTGCTACACAGTCTGCAGGCTCAGGGCGACAAGGTTAGTATGTCATGATGAGCCTGTCGAACCACATGGCTCAAGTCCAACCCCTTACGGCTCATAGCATGGGCGGATCAAGTCATAAAAACTTTTTGCAAGCTGATTTATCTTTCAATATTTTTATAGGTGGAACAGCTTCCAATCAAGTCCAATGGTTTTTAACCAACTACTTTGCCGGTTCCCTGTTCCAGTCGCTTTTAAAATGAAAATTTAGTACTCTTTCTGACTTTGGACCTCATAATCGACCCTTGACTTTTTTTGACCTTCCTTGATTTATGATTTATACTTTTATATCTTTTCTTGAGAGGGTTTTCTCCAAATGTCTTTTGAATTTTTTGTCGGGCTCCGGTATTTAAAAGCAAAAAGAAAGCAGACATTTATCTCTCTCATTACGTTTATATCGATCGGTGGGATCACTTTAGGGGTGATGGCTCTTATTATTGTCCTGGCAGTAATGAGCGGGTTTGGAGAGAACATCAGGGATAAGATATTAGGAACTTATTCTCATGTTTTAGTAAACATTTATGGTAAAGACGGCATCCGGGATTACCCGGCTCTAATTGAGGAAATTAAAAAAGAGGAGCATGTTTTAGGAGCCGCGCCGTTCATAATTAGCCAGGTCATGTTGTCTCACAAAGGCCATGTCTCAGGCGTTGTAATCAGAGGTATTGATCCAAAACTGGAACAAACTGTCACTGATATTGAAAAAAATCTCATAGATGGTAAAGTAGAGTTTCTGGAATCAACAGATTCTGTTATTACGAAAAAGACGTCGGAGGCAGAGCAAATCAAGCGGGATGGAATTATTGTGGGCAAGGAATTGGCCGAACATCTGCGCGCGTCCCGTGACGACATAATTAATGTTATATCCCCTATGGGGAAAATGACGCCTGTCGGCATGACTCCCCGGGTAAAAAAATTTCGCGTGGTAGGTATTTTCGATTCAGGTATGTATGAGTATGATTCCAGTCTTGCTTTCATCTCCATAAAATCAGGGCAGAATTTTTTTAAGATGGGGGATCGTGTAACAGGTATAGAAGTAAAGGTTGATGATATTTATTTAGCCAGGGAAACGGCTGAGAAACTTCAAGAGAGGTTGGGGCTTCCCTATTATACGAGAGATTGGATGCGGATGAATAAGAATCTTTTTTCCGCTCTCAAAATGGAAAAAATAGCAATGTTTATAATTCTTACGTTGATTATTTTGGTCGCAGCCTTTAATATAATAAGTACTTTGATTATGGTTGTGATGGAAAAAAGCCGGGATATAGCGATTTTGAAATCCATGGGATCAACCAACTGGAGTATTTTGAAAATATTCAGTATAGAGGGATTAATTATTGGACTCTCCGGCACAGTTTTAGGAGTGATTGGTGGTTTTACCGTTGTACCTTATATTAATGAAATTGTGGTATTCGTTGAAAAATTATTTTCAATAGATATTTTCCCAAGTGATGTCTATTATTTGGATAAACTTCCCGCTAAAATCAATTATTTTGATGCAATAATGATTGCCGGTGCGTCGATTCTTATCAGTTTTTTAGCGACTCTCTATCCGGCATGGCGGGCGTCTAAGTTAGACCCTGTAGAGGCTTTGCGATATGAGTAATGAGGTTCTGATTTCAGTTCAGAACCTTGAGAAATCTTTTAAAACCGGTAAAGAAAATTTAAAGGTTTTAAAAAATTTAAATTTTGGTATAATGAAGGGAGAGATGGTCGCGATCATGGGACCATCGGGAGTTGGAAAAAGTACGCTTCTCCATTTAATGGGTACTTTAGATCGCCCTTCGACCGGTAAGATATTTTTTAATCATACTAATCTCTTTGAAATGAATGATCGGCGGCTGGCTGATTTTAGAAATAAAAATATTGGTTTTGTCTTTCAGTTTCATCACTTACTGCCTGAATTTACCGCACAGGAAAATGTGATGATGCCCTTATTGATTCAGGGTATTAAAAAGAAAGACGCCTTGGATAAAGCAAATACGATTCTGGGCGATTTGGATTTGGGTGATAGGTTAAGTCATAAAACCGGAGAACTATCAGGTGGAGAGCAGCAGAGAGTCGCAATTGCGCGCGCCTTAGCGAATGACCCGGAGGTTATATTAGCTGATGAGCCCACCGGTAATCTGGACCAAAAGACAGGTGAGAAGGTGCATCATCTGCTAAAAGAGCTAAAACAAGCTAAAAATAAAACTCTGGTTGTTGTTACGCATAATAATAAGTTATCTGATGATATGGATAGGGTATTAATCATGGAAGACGGGAAAATTTTATGACAATTTTTTTGGGGAGGTGAAAGGAAAAAATGTTTAAGAGATTTACAGAACGAGCGCGCCGAATCATTATTTTAGCGCGTGAGGAAGCAGAGCATTATCGACATGAATATCTTGGAACCGAGCATATACTTATTGGTGTTTTAAAAGACGGTGGCGGAATTGCTATTGACGTGCTTCATAAAATGGGAGTTGATATTAAAAATGCGAGAGAGAAAGTTGAAAAAAGTCTTCCTCAAAGTTCGTCCGTTGTGAATATCGGCGACATTCCTTTTACCTCAAGAGCAAAAAAGGTTTTAGAATATTCCGTGGAAGAAGCTCGCGCCATGGGCCACAATTATATTGGGTCAGAACATATCCTTTTGGGGTTAGTAAAAGAGAAAGAGGGTCAGGCATCAAAAATATTAACGGGATTCGGAATTTATTACGCGGAGACAAGGGAAAATATTTTAAGTATGTTGAAAAAACCGGTAGCGACAATACCGGAGGAAGAGAAAACACCTGTTCTGGATGAGTTCAGCAGAGATTTAACGGCTTTGGCTTTGAAAGGAAAACTGGATCCCGTTATAGGGAGAAATTTAGAAATTGAAAGGGTTATTCAGATATTAAGCCGGAGAACTAAAAACAACCCGGTACTGATTGGTGAACCGGGGGTAGGGAAGACCGCTATTGTTGAAGGTTTGGCCCAGAGAATTATGGAAATAGAGGTTCCTGAGACATTATATAATAAAAGAGTTATTTCCCTTGACCTGGGAGCGTTAGTTGCCGGTACCAAATATCGTGGTCAATTTGAAGCCCGCCTAAAAGGAATTATGAAAGAAATCAGTACAAACAATAATAAAATAATTCTTTTTATTGATGAGCTTCATACTCTTGTAGGCGCCGGGGCAGCTGAAGGGTCAGTGGATGCGTCTAACATGTTAAAACCTGCTCTCTCCCGCGGAGAAATTCAATGCGTGGGAGCAACAACTTTAGAGGAATACAGAAAGTATATTGAGAAAAACGGAGCTTTGGAAAGAAGGTTTCAACCTATTATGGTCAATCCGCCGACGGTGAAAGAGACTATAGAGATTATTAAAGGTCTGAAGACTGAATATGAACTTCACCATCATACTAAAATAACAGATTATGCCATCAATAAGACTGTTATGTTTGCAGATCGTTATATTAATGATCGGTTCCTTCCCGACAAAGCAATTGATGTTATAGATGAAGCCTGCTCCAGAGCACGACTTAAAAAGGTCACGTACCCCCCTGAAATCCGTGAAATCCAGAGAAAAATGGATGAAATAGCGCGAAATAAGAAAGCTAAAATCGAGAGCCAGGATTTTGAGGAGGCGGTTGATCTTCGAGATAAAGAAGAAAAATTAAAGAGCGGACTTGAAGAGGCAAAAAAGAAATGGAAAGATAAGAATAAATTAGTGGAACAGGTTATTACGGAAGAAGATATATCGTACGTAGTATCCAGCATGACAGGAATTCCTCTTTCTAAAATTGAAAAAAAGGAATCTCAACGTCTTAAAGAAATGGAAAAGGAATTGTCTCAAAAAGTTGTTGGTCAGGAAGAGGCGATTGAAGCCATTACTAAAGCAATTCGTCGGTCACGTGCAGGGTTATCGGATTTTAAAAGACCTATCGGTTCCTTCCTTTTCTTAGGACCTACCGGTGTGGGAAAAACTGAATTAGCAATGGCGCTTGCGGAATTTATGTTTGGTGATAGAGATGCATTGATTCGGCTGGACATGTCCGAATATGGAGAAAAATTTAATATCTCACGTCTTACTGGAGCGCCTCCCGGATATATCGGGCACGATGAGGGGGGACAGCTTACTGAAAAAGTAAGAAGGAGACCTTATTCAGTTGTGCTTTTTGATGAACTTGAAAAAGCCCACCCTGATATCTATAATATGCTGCTTCAAATTTTGGACGATGGCAGACTAACAGACAGTTATGGTCGATTAGTTAATTTTAAAAATGTCATTATAATTATGACGTCCAATCTTAGTTCTCGAGCTGTTGGGAAAGGAACTAAACTTGGATTTCAGAAACAGGACATTGCCACATCTTACGAGAAAATGAAAGAAACTATTACTGGAGACTTGAAGAAAAGTTTTAGCCCTGAATTTTTAAGCAGAGTAACAGAGACAATTGTTTTTAAACATTTGGAAAAAAAGCATATCATGAGTATTGTAGATATTCACTTGACTGAGCTGAACAATCAACTGATAGAAAAAGGATTAACTATTGAAATAACACATGAGGCTAAAGATTGGCTGGCTGAAAAAGGTTATGATGTTTCATTTGGCGCAAGACCTCTGAGGCAAAGCATCCAAAAGTTTCTTGAAGACCCTCTCTCTGATGAAATGCTGAAGGGAAAATACGAGGAGGGCGGTGTTGTAGAAGTTGGTCTTCAGGACAATCACTTAATATTTATCGAAAAGCCTGGATTAATAAAGAGTCTCTCCGGTTAAAGGTTCATGCAGGCTTTATGCATGCATGTACAGTACAGTTAGGCTAATACTAAGAATTCTCTAATAGGCACTACCATAAGTTATTTCACCGCTTTATCTTAATCCCCAAGCTTGTCTTCTTAAAATATTTTTTTGCAGTCCTCCAAAAAATCAGGTACCATACAACTCCTTATTTTTAAAGGTAAAAATCTTTTAGTTTTTCAAAATAATGACGATATTAAATAAAGTTCCAAATTATTTGCTTTGAAAATGTTTACCGAGCGAACATAAAAAAAATAATTCCCTGCTGCAATGCTGCAGGGGGGCTTCAATTTTAAAAAAATGATAAATCATGCGATTTAATCCTTACTTCTTAGTCCTTTTCATTATAACGTACTTATGTTTCCCGTGGGATGTACCGGAAGCCTATGGCCAAACTGAAGGAAAAATAGTGAAAAGAATAGAGATTCGTGGAAATAAACGGGTAGATAAAGATACCATTATGTTTTACATAAAATTGAAAAAGGGAGAAAAATACTCTTCATCTAAAGTCAATGAAGACATCAAAGCTATATACGGTCTTGGACAATTTGAGGACATCAAGGTAGAAGCTAAAGACTTTAATGACGGGCTTAAATTAATTTATATAGTTAAAGAAATTGCTTCTATTAGAGAGATTTCTTTTGTCGGGAATAAAAAGATATCCACGAAAGCACTGGAAAAAAAGCTGATTGCTTCTAAAGGCCTTCAAAAAGGATCTCTTTACAATAAAAATATGGTGAATAAAACAGAAAAACTGATTAAAAAATCCTATGACGAAAAAGGGTTTTTCTTAGCCACTGTGCGTACAATTGCTAAAAGAATTAGCGGAGATCAAATAGATATTGTAGTTAAAATTTCTGAAAATAAAAAGGTAGGGATAAAGAAAATTGGTTTTACCGGAAATAAAGCGTTTACGGATAAGGAATTAAAAAAGCAATTGAACACGAAAGAAAAGAACATCTTTTCATTTATTACTGACGCAGGCATTTATCAAAAAGAGATGATCAAGGCAGATCGGCTAAATTTGGAATTATTTTACAGGGAAAACGGTTATCTTAATGTAAAAGCTCTTGATCCAATAATTGACGTCAATAAAAATGAAAACGCTATTTTTATTGAAATTCCAATAGAAGAAGGAGAACAATATAAAACAGGTAAAATTGAATTCCTTGGTGATGATACTTTCCCAGAAAAAAAACTAAGAAAAAAAGTTAATTTAAAAAAAGGAGATGTATACAACCTGAGTAAAATACGAGAAGGGGTTTTTAATATTACCGAACTCTATTCGCGGCAGGGATATGCTTATGCGGACGTTATTCCGGAACGTGTCGTTAATGCTAAAAAAAAGGTAGTCGATACTGCCATGAAAATTGATAAAGGCAGGAAAGTATATATTGGGAAGATAACAATTGCAGGAAACCTTAAAACTAAAGATAAAGTTATTCGGCGAGAGTTCAGGTTTGCTGAGGGAAGCCTGTTTGATAGTGAAAAATTAAGGCGAAGTAAAGAAAGAATTATGAATACGCGCTTTTTTGAAGACGTGCAAATACAAACCGGCAGAGGGGAAAAGGATGACACTATCGACATAACTACATCAGTAGTTGAGAGATCTACCGGAACCATTGGAGCAGGCTTAGGTTACAGTTCAGTTGATAATGCCATAGTTACTGCTCAAATTTCACAGGACAATCTGTTTGGAAATGGGCAAAAACTTGCGTTTACATCAGAGTTTTCATCCAGGAGAACAGATTTCTCTTTGAGTTTTACCGAGCCATGGTTGTTTGATAGGGAAATAAGCGCAGGAGTGGATATATTTAATACTAAGAGAGATTTTTTTAGTTTTGAATCCAGAAGACAGGGTGCTGGATTACGCCTGGGAAAGTCTTTTACGGAATTCACGTGGGGTAATATCGGTTATCGTTATGAAAAAGTTAAAATATCTGATGTTGCTCCTGAAGATGAAACGAATTTTTTAAAAAATGAAGAACGATTTACAAGCCGAATTTTCCCATCAATTACGAGAGATACTCGAGACAATCGTCTCAATCCCTCAAAAGGAACCAAAGAAATACTTAGTGTGCAATATGCGGGAGGAATCTTGACCGGTTTGAGTTTTTATAAGTTTCAAGCTGAAAAAAGCAACTATTTTCCTTTGTTCTTTGGTCTTGTGGGAATGCTTCATGGAAAAATCGCTTACGCGCAAGGGTACAGTGGTGATGTACTTCCTATTTATGAAAGATACTTTATGGGAGGCGCTTTAGATTTGCGCGGTTTCAATTTCCGAGATGTTGGCCCTAAAGATAAAGACGGAGATCCTTTAGGGGGAGATCAACTTCTCCTTTTTAACGCGGAAATACAGTACCCTTTTTCCAACGCCTTAAGGGGTATTCTTTTTTATGACCGTGGAAATGTTTATGGTGACGGAGATGACATCTCATTAACAGGAGAAAATTTCAGCTTATCAAATATGAGGCATAGTATTGGAGTTGCAGTACAGTTTTATAGTCCTATGGGTCCCATAGGGTTAGCATATGGATACAAACTTGATCAAGCTGAAGGTGAAAATCCGGCAGAATTTCATTTTATTATTGGCAGAACTTTTTAAAATATATTACTTTTAATAAAATAATTTTTAGAGGAGTCATATGAATAATTCTACAATGAGCAAATTCAATGTTTTAATTTTTCTGCTGCTGATATTTACGTATATTCCAGCTAAGGCAATAGCCGCAGATAAAGTTAAAATAGGTATTGTTAATCTCGATAGAGCAGGACGAGAATCAAAAAGAGGTAAGGAAATTGTCGAAGTAATGAAACGTAGAATAAAAAAAGAGCAGGAAATGATAAAAAAAAAGGAATCGAAAGTAAAAGAACTAAGAAAAGACTTGAATAAGCAGGGCCTTATTATGAGTGAAGAACTTAAACGAAAAAAAGAGGCTGATTTTAGAACGGAATCCAGGAATCTGCAAAGACATATTAAAGACGCGGAAGAAGAAATAAGGATTAAGCAGCGGGAAGCCACGAATAAAATTCTGAAAGAACTTCTTGAAATTGTCAAAGAAATTGGAAAAAAAGACAGGTATACATATATAACTTCCAGCGAATTTACTGTGTATAGTGATAAAGCTATAGATATTTCTGATAAGGTTATTAGAGAATATAATAGGAAATATAGAAAGAAGAAGTCTTCTAAATAAGTTTGAAAGTATTTAGCGAACGCATTCCCCGAGGCTTACTGCGGGGTTAGAGATGCCCCCTTAATAGGAGGGTGTAAATGCCCTACGCTGATTCCCGGCGGTTTGTTCTGAAACTCATTTGCAAAGGGCTTGTCGCAGGGAGCTTCAATAGGATAAAAGAAATATGATAGATATCAATGAAATCAAGAAGTATATTCCACATCGTTATCCTTTTTTGCTGATAGATAAAATTATAGAGATAGAAAAGGGAAAGCGGGTTGTAGGGATAAAAAATGTTACGACTAATGAGCCATTTTTCCAAGGTCATTTCCCAAAATTCCCGGTCATGCCAGGAGTTTTAATCATTGAAGGTATGGCTCAAGCTGCCTGCGTATTCGCATCAATTGAATTAGGAAAAAGTTCGGAGTCAATTGCCTATTTTATGGGAATTGATAAAGCAAAATTCCGAAAACCCGTTGTACCGGGAGATCAATTGCGTTTTGAGTTAGAAGTTATTAAACGACGCGGTGCGATTTATCGATTTCGCGGCAATGCTTTTGTCGAAGGGAAATTAGTCGCAGAAGCTGAAGTTATGGCCATGCTTGAGTCTAAATAGTTCATGTCAGTTCACAGAACCTCTATTGTACACCAGAATGCCCAAATAGGCGAAAATGTAACAATAGGACCACATTGTTATATTGGACAAAATGTTTCTATAGATAATGACACTGTTCTGGGGGCAAACGTAGTTATAGAGGAGTGGACAAAAATAGGAAAAAATTGTAGAATTTCTTCTGGGTCTGTCCTGGGAGGTCCTCCGCAAATTGTTGGCTTCAAAGATATACCATCTTGGGTGCAAATTGGAAATAACACGGAAATAAGAGAATTTGTTACTATTCATCGTTCCAGCAAGGAAAATGGTATTACTTCCATTGGGAGCGGTGTTTTTTTGATGGCTTATGTTCATGTTGCTCATGATTGCCAGATAGGGGATAATGTAATCGCGACTAATTACACAGGTATCTCCGGTCATGTTTTTATAGAAGACAAGGTGGTCATTGGTGGTCATGCCGGCATACATCAGTTTATTCGTATTGGAAAGATGGCAATGGTGGGGGGAATGTCACGACTGACAAAAGATGTTCCACCCTTTTCTCTGGTTGAAGGGAACCCTCCAAAGCTTTACGGGAGAAATGCAGTCGGTTTGCAAAGAAGCAATATTAGCCTCTCTATTCGGAGCGATTTGAAAAAAGCGTTTAAGTTTATTTCGAGATCTAATTTAAATACAAGTCAGGCTTTAGACAAAATAAAAAATGAGATTCCTGAAAGTGAAGAAATAAAATACTTGCTCAAATTCATTGAAACTTCCAAACGAGGAATCCATAAGTAAATTCACTCAATTTTTTTACGGAGAAACAATTGTATGAAAAAAATTAGAGCTGGAGTTATTGGTACCGGAAGAATGGGTGAATACCACACTGCGGTTTATTCGGAACTATTTTTAATTGATCTCGTGGGAATTGTTGATATTAAGGAAGAGAGAGGAAAAGCCATATCGAAACAATTTAACGTTGCTTATTTTAACGACTTTCATAAGATACTTGACAAAGTTGATGCTGTAAGCATTGCTGTCCCAACTGGCCTGCATTACTCAATAGCGAAAGAGTTTTTGAACGCCGGGGTAAATGTGCTTTTAGAAAAGCCAATTACGGATAATTTTAATCAAGCTGTTGAATTATTTGAACTGGCGAAAAAAAATAATTGCACTCTTCATATAGGCCATGTAGAAAGGTTTAACGGGGCGGTGCAAGAATTAAAAAAGATTGTTCATGAGCCGCTATTAATAGAGAGCAGGCGATTGGGCCCTTTTCAGACAAGAATTGAAGATGATGGCGTGGTAATGGACCTGATGATACATGATATTGATATAATTTTAAACCTGGTTGAGTCGGAAATCCTCGATATTAATGTTATGGGGCGATCTTACTTTACTGGGAATGATGATTTGGCAAGTGTTCAAATACTGTTTAAAAATAATTGTATTGCTAACATCATTGCCAGCCGCGTAACTCAAGATAAAATCAGAACTATGGCTATTTCACAAAAAGACGCCTACATTTATCTGGACTTTACTGATCAGGAGATTCATATTCATCGTGGGGCTTCCTCTGAACACCGTTTAGAAAAGCATGAACTCCATTACAAACAGGAATCGTTCACGGAGAGACTGTTTGTTCACCGAGAGAACCCTTTAAAGCTCGAAATAAAACATTTTCTTGACTGTTCTGCAAACGGTGCCACCTCATCTATATCAGTTGATAAAGAATTGAGGTCTTTAAAAGTTGCCCTGGAAATTGGCGACAAGTTTAAAAAAAGCCAGGCGAATCTCTAATAATCCTCTCATCTTCTCTTATAACTAATTTTGAACAATAAAACAGATATAGCGAAGTTAGATAGAATAGGTCTCATAGCAGGAACAGGGGAATTGCCCATAATACTGGCAAAACAGGCTACCGAAGATAACATAAATGTTGTTGCCATCGCCCTCTCCAAAGACTCCATTTCTTCCCTCCGGCCGGTTTGTAACAAGGTTTTTCATCTCGGCATAGGACAAACCAATAAAATCTTAAAAACCTTAAAAAATGAAAAAATTAAAAATGTCCTGATGATAGGCAAAGTTGATAAAAAAGTTATTTTCCAAACAAAGATATTTGATTTTCGGTCTCTTAAAATTTTGAAAAACATGAAACTAAAAGATGATAAATCTTTGATGATGGTTGTAATTGATGAGTTGAAATCAGAGGGAATAACCTGTTTGGATCAATCCATGTTTCTAAAAAAGTTGTTTCCATCTAAAGGCGTGTTGACAAAAAGAAAATCGACCAAATCCGAATGGGAAGACATTCAATATGGATTTTCTATTGCTAAAGAAATGGCGCAAATGGAAATTGGGCAAACCGTTGTGGTAAAGAATAAATCAATCGTTGCGGTCGAGGCTATGGAAGGAACAGACCAAACAATAATGCGGGGTCTAAAAATAGCGGGAAAAGGGGCAGTTGTTGTTAAAGTCAGCAGGCCTAAACAGGATTTTCGTTATGACATCCCTGCAGTGGGAGAAACTACCCTCTCCATGATAATTAAAGGAAAAGCTGCTGTTCTTGCTCTGGAAGCGGAAAGAACCCTTGTGGTAAATAAAGAGAAAATGATAGAACTTGCGAATAAATATAAGATTTCCATTGTGGCAGTTTAAATAATGGAAAAAAAAATACTCATAATAACCGGAGAATCTTCCGGAGATATTCACGGCGCAGCCCTCTCCCGTTCTTTAACCGCACTTAAACCAGATTTACAAATTTTTGGTGTTGGCGGTACTGAAATGAAAAAATCCGGCGTCCATATCCTCCAGGATAATAATGAAATGGCAGTTATTGGTATTTTAGAAATTTTTGGAAAAATCAGGTTATTGTATAAGATTTTCAAAAAAATAGAATATGAAATTGTTTCTGGAAAATACTCGGCTCTTGTCCTCATAGACTATCCGACTTTTAACATGATGTTAGCATGGATTGCTTCAAAACACGGTCTTCCTGTCTTTTACTTTATCGCTCCACAAGTATGGGCTTGGGGAAAAATCCGCCTCAAGCTTCTTACCCGTATTGTGAATAAGATGTTTGTTATTCTTCCCTTTGAAAAAGAAATATATGAGAATGCAGGGATGGATGTGGAGTTTGTGGGGCATCCATTTATTGGCGAGGTCAAAACAGCCTTGGAAAGAGATAAAGCATATGAAATATTTGGTCTTGATAAAAATCAGAAAATCATTGGTATTTTACCCGGTAGCCGCAACCAGGAAATAAAAACACTCCTGCCGGTGATGCTGGAATCAGCCAGAATTATAAAGAAGGAGATTCCAACAGCTCAGTTTGCTTTGCCTCTTGCGAAAACAGTTAATGAGGATGAAGTTGTAACTCAAATTAAACAGAGTGGGCTGAAAGTTAAGGTGATAAAGGATTTTACTTATGATGTAATATCTGTGGTAGATTTTTTAATTGTTGCATCCGGCTCTGTTACTTTGGAAGCTGGAATATTGAAAAAACCTATGGTGATAATTTATAAAGTTAATTTTATTACGTCTATTCTCGCGAGGATATTGGCGCTAATTTCACACGTGGGTCTTGTAAATATTATTGCTGGAAAAGAAATAGTACCGGAATTGCTTCAGGAAAAAATGACCCCGGAAAATATCGCGTCCTGTAGTCTTAAAGCTCTTACAGATCAAAAATATTATGAGCAGGTAAAACGGGAATTAGCTAAAATAGAGCAATTATTGGGGAAAAAAAAAGCCGCTCAAACTACAGCAAAGAGCATTATTAATTGCCTTTATGAAGAAAAATCTTTATAAATACATACTCCCTTATGTTCTTTTTGTAATTTTATATTTGATCGGAAAAACATTACGCGTTCAAATTATAAATCGTGATGTCGAGTCCCGGCTGGAAAAGCAGGGCAAAGCGATTATTTATACTTTCTGGCATGGCAGGATGCTCTACTTCCCGTACCTTTACAGGTTTTCAAGTAAATCTACAATTCTGACAAGTCCGAGTGAAGACGGTGAAATTGTTGCAAGAACCGCGAAAATATTTGGATTCTCAAGTATTCGCGGGTCATCTTTTAAAAAAGGCGGGCCCGCGCTACTGAAAATGACAAGGAGTATTAAGAAAGGAAAGTCCGTTACTGTGGTTGGCGATGGCTCCAGGGGACCACTCTATAAGGTCCAAGAAGGTATAATAAACCTTGCTTATTTGACGGGCGTTTCTATTCTACCCGTGGCTTATGGAGCTAAAAATAAAATTCAACTGAATACCTGGGACCGGTTTATTATTCCGCTTCCTTTTTCCAAAATAAAAGTAATGTATGGTGAACCTGTATGTGTTGACAAAAAAACAGAAGAAAAAAAATCGAAAAGCAAACGTGAAGAACTTGAAAAAAAGCTAAAAGAAATTACTCAGGCAGTAGATAGCTGGGATTAAGACGTTTAAAATAATTCATACTAATGCGTGCCTTTTAGTTCATCTTTAATTAATTGTATTTTTATCCTTTTGATTCCGAAAAGAAGAAAAATATTGTATAAAATGTTAAACCATGTATATAGCAGCGGGAAAATATGAAATTATCCATTATTATACCTGTATTTAATGAAGCAAATACTATTGCCGACATTATTAAAAAAGTACAAAGTGCGGATTATGATAAAGAAATTATTGTGGTAGACGATGCTTCTACGGATGGCACAAAAGATGTTCTGCAAAAACTGAGTCAACAGTCGAAAATTAAGATTTTTTATCATGAAAGAAACCGCGGAAAAGGAGCGGCGGTACGAACAGCTATAAAAAATATTTCAGGAGATATTGTCATTATTCAGGATGCAGACCTGGAATATGATCCTGCGGATTACCCTCAGCTACTTAAGCCAGTGCTTGATGGCAGGGCCGATGTTGTTTATGGTTCAAGATTTCAGGGAGGGCCGCATAGAGTTTTATTCTTCTGGCATTATCTTGGAAACAAGTTCTTAACCCTGTTTTCCAATATGATGACAAATTTGAATCTCACGGATATGGAAACAGGTTATAAAGCATTTAAATCAAATGTGATTAAGAATATTTCTTTGTCATCGAACCGGTTTGGTTTTGAGCCAGAGGTTACAGCTAAAATTGCGCATAGCAATAATTATAAAATATACGAAGTGCCAATTTCATACAGCGGCAGAGATTACAGTGAAGGAAAAAAAATAGGCTGGAAAGATGGCGTAGCCGCAATATATTTTATTTTAAAATATAATATAGAAGCCAAATTGAAAATACGTTCGTAATGCGGTAAGATCTGTGGTAGATTTAGTTATGCCTATTTATGAATATACATGTAAAAAATGTTCCGAAAAATTTGAAGTGCTGACTTTTGGCAATGGAAAAGAAGTTTCATGTCCTAAATGTGAAAGTAAAAATATAAAAAAAAGTTTTTCCACTTTTTCGGCTATTAGTCCATCTTCCAATGCTTCAGATCCCTCCTGTGTTACACCTGCCTGTGGATATAATACTGGTGCTTGCGGCTCAGGAATGTGTGGAATAAAATGAACTGGGATCAGTTGTCAGTATCAGAAGTTAAAAAGCGTTCTCTGACCTCCGACCCCTCAATTCTGCAAACATAGATATGGCCTTTGAAACTTACGTTATATCCTGGAATCTTACAAAGAGATGCAACCTGCGTTGTTCCCACTGCTATCTGGATGCTTCTTTTTTAAACGGTGATGTTGTAGATGAACTCTCATCTGCGGAATGCCGGAAACTAATTGACCAGATGGCGGAAGTCAACCCTCATGCCTGCCTCATCCTGACTGGCGGAGAACCTCTTCTCAGGGAAGATATCTATGAAATTGCCTCTTATGCCAATGACAAAGGGTTTATGGTAGTTATGGGAACTAATGGCCTTTTGCTCAATGATGCTACTGTTCCTAAAATGCTTGATGCCGGAATAAAAGGGATAGGAGTTAGTCTCGATTCTATTCATCCCGAAACACATGATCGCCTACGCGGCCTTTCGGGTTCCTGGGAAAAAGCAATCAAGGGAATTGAAGCCGCCAAAAAATATAACCTTGATTTTCAGATTCAAACCACAGTTACTAAAGATAATTATGATGAAATACCAAAGATGATAGATTTTGCGCATAAACTGCGTGCAACCGGATTTTATCTGTTTTTTCTTGTGTGCACAGGCAGGGGAGAAAAGATGACCGATATTACACCAAAACAATATGAAGAAGTCCTGTCCTATGTTTATAAAGTTCATGGGAACTATAATGGGATGATGGTCAGGGCAAAATGCGCCCCACATTTTAAAAGAATCGCTTATCAGATGGATAAAAATTCTCCTCTATTAAAAGGGTACGTGGGGGGGTGCCGCGCGGGGACAAATTATTGCAGGATTACCCCTGGAGGAGACATTACTCCGTGCCCCTATATGCCTAATAGTGTCGGTAATGTGAAGGCTACAAACTTCAAAGAAATTTGGAATGACGCTGGTCTTTTTCAACAATTCCGCTATCCAAAATATGAAGGAAAATGTGAGTATTGTGAATTCAAACTTTTATGT
This sequence comes from uncultured Nitrospinota bacterium, assembly GCA_964394335.1. Lineage (GTDB taxonomy): Bacteria > Nitrospinota > Nitrospinia > CAJXCL01 > CAJXCL01 > CAJXCL01. The sequence continues at coordinate 15,174 of CAYMVZ010000008.1, forward strand.
GGAGGATGCAGAGCAAGGGCTTTAGCTGATAATAACAATACGTTCGGCGAAGATCCATGGTGCAATTATGAACCGGTTAAGGGAAATACTCACGTCATTAATATTGCAACAGCCATTCAGTTTGGTATTGAAAACGAATCATCACGAGAGGATAAAGATAATAATAAAGGCTTTTCCTGGACGCCGGAGGCTCAAGAACGATTAAAAAAGATACCTTTTTTTGCCAGAGGAATAGCTAAACAGGGATTGGAAAAACATGCATTAGAGAATAGTATAAAATTAATAACGCCTGAGTTAATGGATGAAATCCGCTCAAAATTTGCAGGTAGTTTTGGAGGACGGTTTACTAAAAAGTAAATAGGATCACTGTAGAGAGAGTAGAACTTGCAGAGAAAAATTCTATTTTTTGTAAGGCATTCAGCAGGCTTTTAAAATTATTAACTTATTCACACTCTGTCTAATTCCTTGTTCAAGACTTTTTGGGGTTTGCTGGAAGATAATTCATTAGATTCACGTTGTTTCATTGCTTCGGCTTGAAAATGGATTTGTAGTTTTTCAAGAAGCTCGTCGAGGTTTCCATCCATCACGCTGGATAATTTATAAATGGTCAAACCGATTCGGTGATCAGTTATTCTTTCCTGTGGAAAATTATAAGTGCGTATTCGTTGGCTTCTATCGCCGGTGCCAACCTGGGCTTTTCTTTCAGAAGACCTTTCGTCACGACTCTTTCTTTCCTCGGCGTCCAACAACCTTGCCCTTAAAACTTTTAAAGCCTTTGCTTTGTTTTTATGCTGGGATTTTTCATCTTGGCAGGATACAGTGATTCCTGTTGGAATATGAGTCATTCTAACTGCAGAATCGGTTGTATTGACACTTTGTCCTCCTGGCCCTGAGGATCTAAAAATATCTACTTTAATCTTATTAGGATCTATTTCTATGTCTATTTCCTCTGCTTCAGGGAGTATAGCCACCGTAACCGCCGAAGTATGAATTCTGCCGGAAGCCTCTGTTTCTGGAACTCTTTGAACCCGGTGTGTTCCACTTTCATATTTTAGAAAACTGAAGACATTTTTTCCTTCAAGGGAAGAGATAATTTCTTTAAAGCCTCCTTTGCCGGTAACATTTCTGCTCAGAGTTTCTATGCGCCATCCTTGTTGTTCTCCGTACTTACTGTACATACGAAAAAGGTTAGCAGCAAAAAGAGCGGCTTCTTCGCCTCCTGTTCCAGCTCTAATTTCAAGAATAATGTTTTTTTCGTCTCGGGGGTCTTTAGGAATAAGAAGAGTTTTTAGATCAAACTCTATTTTTTCAAGTTTTGCCTGGATCTCTTTACGTTCGTCTTCGGCCAGCTTTCGTAACTCTTTTTCCTGTGTTTCGTCCTTAAGAAGCACCTCATTTTCACTAAGCGCTTCAATATTTTTTCTATACAGCTGGAAGGTATCAACGATTTTTTTTAAACTGGCGTGTTCTTTGGCGAGTTTCTGAAATTTTGACTGGTTTGCAATTACATCCGGTTGGCTCAAGAGGTTATTTAGTTCATCAAACCTCTTCTCTAAAGCATGTAATTTTTCAAACATAATATTCTAATTGTAGCTTCATTTATGTTTTTTCTTGCTCCCCTGTGTTTGAAGTTTTCACGTTTTTTTTAGAGTATCTTTTCTTAAATCTTTCCACCATTCCTTCTGAATCAACTAACTTTTGTTTTCCTGTAAAAAAAGGGTGACACTTTGAGCAAATTTCCACATGAATATCTTTAGCAGTTGACCTGGTTTGAAAGGTTTCTCCACACGCACATTTAACAGTTGTTTCAGAGTACTCAGGATGAATGTCAGGTTTCATTATTTTTATCCTCTATGCTTGTTAAGATTGGTTCATTGAATCAAGAAAATCTTTATTGCTTTTAGTTTGCCTCATTTTATCAAGAAGAAGTTCCATGCTTTCAACTATGCTAAGTGGCTGCAGAACTTTTCTTAAAATCCATATTCGGTTCAGATCTTCCGGGTCAATCAATAACTCTTCTTTCCGTGTTCCAGAGCGATTAATATCTATAGCCGGAAAAACTCTTTTATCAACCAGCTTCCGATCCAGATGAATTTCCATATTGCCGGTGCCTTTAAATTCCTCAAAAATCACATCGTCCATGCGGCTACCGGTATCAACCAGGGCGGTGGCAATTATAGTAAGTGCTCCTCCTTCTTCTATATTTCTGGCAGCTCCGAAAAACCTTTTCGGTTTTTGCAGGGCATTAGAATCCACTCCACCGGAAAGGATTTTTCCGCTGGGAGGCACGATGGAATTGTAAGCCCTGGCTAATCGTGTAATGCTGTCCAAAAGAATTACCACATCCCGTTTATGTTCTACTAACCTTTTTGCTTTTTCTATAACCATTTCAGCCACCTGAACGTGTCTCTGCGCTGGTTCGTCAAAGGTAGAACTAATGACCTCACCTTTAACCGTGCGAATCATATCAGTAACTTCTTCCGGCCGTTCATCAATTAGAAGAACAATAAGAAAGATTTCCGGATGATTCATTTCTATACTCTTGGCTATAGATTGGAGCAGCATAGTTTTTCCGGTTCGTGGTGGAGAAACAATCAGCCCTCTCTGCCCCTTTCCAATAGGAGTCAATAGATCCATTGTACGCGCGGAATAATCCGCTCCATTTAAAGCTTCCAGGTTAATCCTTTCCTGCGGATACAAAGGGGTTAAATTATCAAAAAGTATTTTATCTTTAGCTGACTCAGGATTTTCCAGGTTGACAGATTCAACCTTTAGCAATGCAAAGTAACGCTCACTATCCTTTGGAGGTCTGATTTGCCCGGAGATAGTGTCTCCAGTTCGCATATCAAAACGGCGAATTTGTGACGGTGACACGTAAATATCATCAGGCCCTGGCAGGTAGTTATAACTTGTTGCGCGCAAAAACCCAAAACCATCCGGTAAAATTTCTAATATCCCTTCGCCATATATCTGACCATTCTTTTTCGTTTGCGTCTCCAATATTTTGTAGATCAATTCCTGTTTCCTTAAGCCACTATAGCTATGCACCTTAAGATCTTTAGCTATGCTGGTTAACTCCGAAATGTTTTTTTCTTTTAGTTCAACAAGATTCATAATGTCTCTCCGTAGATTGCATATTGAGAAAAGTCCAGTTTTGCTTTAGATGACAAATATAGCTATAAAACCTCTGGAAGTTTTTCGATTGATATGATTTTCAAGGCAGTTTTGTCAATTTAGTGATTTTTCTTCGAGGGATATTCCTTGATTTGTTGCTAAATTGTGAATTACAAAAAAATTATCCTCATGCAGGAAACTTGTTTGAGGTCAGATATTAACAGAAGTGCTGATAGAGATTTAATATCACATATTCTAAACCTTTGTCAACAATTTTTTTAAAAGTATAAGTGGGTGATAAATAAAAACCGTAATTATTGTGACAATACAAAGGTTGTACTCTATTTCAACAAAAAAAGTTTTTTGGCAGCCATCCGATTTTACCATAATGAAAAAATTGTGAAGACTCTCTGCAACCTTATCATAGGGAGCTTCAAACACCCTTGTTCAACTGCCTATACCTGTTTTGAACGGTATTCACTCACCATCTGCATAATGAGATCTTTTTCTTTCAGTTTTATTTTTTTAAGTTTTTTCCTTTCCAATTCTTCCTCAGGGGTAAGGTATTTCATTTTTTCAAATTCCTGAATTTTATCTTTTAACTCATAATGATTGTCCCAGAGTTTTTTAAACCCTTTATTCTCTCTGCAAATTTTTTCCACTAATTCTTCTTCTACAACCATAAGCACCCCCTCCATTTAAAAATATGAAAAATTTAATAATATAATAATTAGCGTAAGTAAAATATCTAGTTAAATTTTTTTAAAGTGTTTAGCGAGCGAGTTCCCAGTGGCTTGCCACAGGGGATTTCAATTGAAATTCATTTCAGCTTCGGACCGGCGAACATATTTCGGCTTTAATTGAGCTGAATCTGTTTTCTCTCCCTTTTTAGTTTTTTCAAAAGCCAACTTTGCCACACTTGCGGCTGTAGTATTTGAAGAACCGTTATCAAAAACAGCCAGGTTTTTAAGTTTCTCGCATAAAAGTCTGCCGTAAGCATCGACTCCGCTTCCAAAAAAAAGAGTGGTTTTGTTAATTTCATTAAGCAGCAAATCAGGTTTTACAGTTCGGTCTTCTCCAAGCCTGCAAATTTGACCGTTTTCATTATATTGGAAAAAAGAAGTATAGAGTTCTCCCTTTCTGGCATCAATAATAGGGCAAATTATATTATTAGTAAAAGGGATAGTATGCGCCATGGCTAAAAGTGTCTCGACTGAAACAACAGGTTTTGTTTGAGCTAACGAGAAGCCGAGAACACTGCTCAGCCCGACTCGCAAACCGGTAAAAGAGCCCGGACCTATAGAGACAGCAAAGGCGTCAATTTGAGAGATGCTAAGATTAGTATCCTGAAGAATAGAATCAATTATAAAAAAAAGGTTTTTTGAATAAGAAGTATTACCTGAAATGGCTTTTTCAGAAATTATTTTATTTTTTAGCGTAATGGCAATACTCCCTTTTGGCGAAGAAGTATCAATCCCTAAAATCCTCATTTCTTTTTTTATAATACCACCAGTACTTTTTCAGGTCAACACAATACTGATTCCAAAATAAAATTTTTTTATACAGTTTTTTACCGCTATAGCGGTACCTTGAAACAAATAGATGCAACAAGTTTTTCAATAATAAGGAGAGCAAAATTAAAAATTCGTTTTGCTTGGCATACTACAAAAAAAATGGCACATACTGGGGTTTTGTTGTATGCTTGCTTTACATTTAGTGTTAACAGTGTTGTCATTATAGTGAAAAAATGTAATGAAAAAGAATATTGCTGATATTATTCTGAAGATATCCAGGCTAATCAATTCGGAAAAGGATTTAGAACGCCTCTTAGAGTCTATTATGGAAGAATCTAATAAAGTTGTGGATGCTGATCGAAGCTCTCTATTTATCCTGGACAAAGATACCAATTACCTCTGGTCAAAGGTAGCTTTAGGGACAAGTGGTGTTGAAATTCGCTTTCCTGCCAACATCGGAATTGCCGGATTTGTAGCTACTACCGGTGAAGTTTTAAATATTGACAATGTTTATGAGGATTCCAGGTTCAACCCGGAGATTGATCGGAAAACAGGCTACAAAACAAGAAATATTCTTTGTGTTCCTATGATAAATAGAGAGGGTCAGATTTATGGAGTATTTGAGAGCATGAACAAAAAAAAAGGGAATTTCACCAAAGAGGATGGAGAGATGCTTCTTGCACTGTCCGCTCAAGCAGCCATAGTTATTGAAAATACCCTGTTGAATCAGGAATTAATGCACGCCAAAGATTCTCTGGCAAAAGAAAACATTAACCTTCGCAAGGAATTGAGCCGTACCTTTTATCCTGATAACATTATAGGTATCAGTCCCTCCATAAAGGAAATTCTATCATTAATAAAGAAAGTAAGTGGTAGTCAGGAGAACATACTTATTACAGGAGAGAGCGGCACCGGTAAGGAGTTAGTCGCAAAAACCATTCATTATACCAGCCCCAGGAGCAAATATCCATTGATAACACTAAATTGTGCGGCCATTCCAGATGGGCTGCTTGAAAGCGAATTATTCGGGGTAGAAAAAGGAGTTGCGACTGGGGTAGATAAGAGGATTGGAAAATTTGAACAGGCAAACAAGGGGTCGTTGTTTTTGGATGAAATTTCTGATATGAGCGTATCCACTCAAGCTAAAGTCCTCAGAATTATCCAGGAGAAAAAATTCGAGAAAGTTGGAGGAAGAAAGACAATTAATGTAGATACTCGAATCATTACCGCAACCAATAAAAATCTTAAACAGGAAGTTGAGAAAGGGAATTTCCGTGAAGATCTCTATTATCGTCTAAATGTTGTGACGATCCATGTCCCAACATTAGCAGAACGAAAAGAGGATATCCCTCTCCTCCTGAATCATTTTATTGATCTGCTTTGCAAAGAGAATAACAGGGAAATCATTAAATTTTCTCCAGAGGCACTGAAGAGCATGAGAGATTATCACTGGCCTGGAAATGTTCGTGAACTGGAAAATGAAGTCAAACGCCTTTTGACCCTGAGCAGCGATAACTGGATAACCTTGGACGATCTTTCAGAGGCTATAACCAATAATAAGATTATTGATAGAGAAGATGTTAGTCCTTTAAAAGAAAAGGTGAGGGAACTGGAAGTGAAAATGATAAAAAATGCTCTAAAAGAGACGAATGGCAACCAGTTGCAAACAGCAAAATTACTTGGCCTTAGCCGCCATGGCTTAATTAAAAAGATAAAAAGATACGGTCTTGAAGATTGTTGTAAATCAGGAAGAAGTTGAGTATAGGATATTCATTTCTAATTAGCTAATCGGCGGGCCTGATGCTTGCCGAATTGTTTGTAGAATAGTAACTGTGTTTCCTTGCTGGCATTTTCAAAAATACCAAAATTAAATGCAAAAATTTTACTTCCTTTTTCTGCGACTAAATCTGTTTTTTGTTCTTTGCCGTCATCTAATTTCTCTACCTGTGTAAAGCAGTCACCCTGGTTTAGAGTCGAAACTATCTTTCCTTGTTTCACGACTTTAACCAATCCTTTTAATATAATATAGAAGATATGAAATTTTCCGATAGGTTTTTTGCTACTTCCTATTATTTGATTATCCTTTGGAGAGACAAATGAGTGAGGTAGAGAGAGGATCTCAGCGATTTGATCTGTGGAAAACGGAGCAAAAAAAGGAATCGATTTTAAAAGTCTTGCCCGGGATAAAAATTGAAATAAATTTAATTCCTTTAACTTGTTTTCATTTAAAACTTCCTGGATATCATCCGTAAAACCAAAATTATTGGCAAGCATCTCGCTCGCGTTTGTAAGTTTTTTTGCCAGTGTAATCGCTATTTTTCGGATTAATTTATTTCTTATATCGGATGTTTTAATACGATCAATTTTCCATCCATCGATTTCAAGTAAAAGGGTTTGATCGGAAACAGCGATTACATCTGCAGTCCTTTTCTCTTTAGTAAGGTAGGCCAATTCTCCGAAACAGTCTCCTTGCTCCAGGGTTGTCAGTTTTCTATTTTGTTTTAAGACATCAACCGCGCCTCTTAAAATTACGTAATAATGACCCGCATTGCTCTCGTCCTCTTCATTCTCTTTAACGATGGTCTCACCCATATTATATCTGTCGATTCGATTTAGCTCTAAAAGTTGTTCCAACTCTGTCAGAGAAAACCCTTCAAAAAAGCTGAGATTTTTTAAAAATTCTACTTCAGAATTCATCACATCTCCAATTAATAGGTTAAAAAGATTATTATTTTTAAAAAAGTCTAATAATTGAAATATTAATTATTAACTCTATGCATATAGATAGCAATATATATGCCAATTTTTTAAATAGCAGGCTGAAATTATACAGCTATTTGATTTTAATGATTTTATTAAGATATTACGACAAAAAAAATTGACTTGCACAAAATAATCTGTTCATTTTTTCCTGTATACTTAGTTTTATTTTATGTAAATATAGTTGACAGTTAAGCGCAACGTCGTCCGATTAGGTTTTCGCAAACGGACATAATCACATAAAAACGGTAATTCCCGCATGATTTTACGGGAATTCAGGAAGAATCGAACTTTGTCGAGCAGGTTGCGATTTCGTCAATTCAAACCAGTCCATTTTTTAGCTTGATTTTGAAAATTACCAGACTTATTATTTTTTAAGGCCATTAAATTTACAGATGGGTTACTAAGGAAAGCATAAAATAGGTTACATTTTTTTGAGCATAACTATCCTGCTGAGCTTGTCGAAGCATGAGCCCGTCGATTAACTCAGGACAGGCAATGTCGAAGCATGTGGCCGTTCAAAGATGATTTTATACTTTGTCAAACTCAACAAGGCATTCTACTTCGGAAAGCTCAAGATGACAGAGCACCCTTATGGAAAAATGTAAACTATTTTATGCTCTAAGTAATAATGTCAAAAAGAGCCTAAAACAAATGAAGAAAAGGTAATTATGAATATAAAACACATAATTATTGTAATATTGATAATTATAGTTTTCCTCTTGATTATGATTGGGAAAGGGAATGATAAAAGTGATAAAGATGTAACCAAAGCTGTAAGCCAAGAAGCTGGAATTTCCAGCCGAGATACTGTCCCTGAGCAAAAAGCAGAAACAAGCAATGAAGAAAGCGAGCAGCAAGTAATCGAAAAATCAATATCAGCGGAAGCAAAAAATGAAGAAGAAGCTGCCCAGCATATTAGCGGAATGCCAATGACTGCACCAGGCAGTATTGAAGAAAAAGACCAGCATATAAGCGGCGTACCCACTCTGGAAAAAAAATCTACGGAAGATCAAAACCGGCATATAAGCGGACAATAGTTCAAACGAAAGATTCTTAATAAAGAAATACTAATTTTTTTTCAAACCTCTGCCACCTAAAATACCTGTGGGCTTTCCTTTTTTTACAGCCATTTTGCCGTTTATAAACACGTATTCTATTCCTTCCGGATATTGCTTCGGGTTTTCGTATGTAGCAGTATCTTTTATTTTTTTAGGATCAAACAGTACAAGGTCAGCATAATTTCCTTCTTTAATTATTCCGCGGTCTGCAATCTTTAGTCGGCTGCATGGGTCTGAAGTCATCTTCTTAATTGCAACAGGAAGCTCTAAGACATTTTCATCCCGTACATATTTTCCCAGCACTCTCGGGTAACTTCCAAATCCTCTCGGATGAGGCGTACCGTCACCAAGAGGTCCGTTGATGCTCTTTGCTCCGCTGTCGCTTCCTATCATTACATAATCCTTTTTGATAATCTCTTGAAAGTTATCTTCACACATGCAGAAATATATAGCTTCCACCTGGCTCTGCTCGTCCAGTAGCAGATCGAAAATAAAATCAAAAATCTCTTTTTTTCGCAGTTCTGCGCCTACGGAAACTTTTTTCCCTTCAAGGTCTTTGTTTTTATCTGTGACCACCTGGGAAATCAAAACTGTTTGCCAGTGTTCCGGTTCCGGGTGGCATTTTAAAATTTCTTTTTTCAACAACTCCCTTGTTGATTTATCCTGAAGTCGTTCCATCTGTTTTTGAATTCCCCCTTCAAACACCCAATCCGGCAAAAGGGCGGAAAGACCGGTATTAGATGCAGTGTAAGGATACCTGTCGCAAGCGGTATCCGTGCCATTTTCTAACGCGGTTTCTATTAATGCCAGAGCCGGTTGAATTTTATCCCAATTTTTTTTTCCTGCAGTTTTTAAATGGGATATTTGTGTTCTCACACCGGTTTCCCGGCCAATTTGTATTGTTTCTTCAATTGCTTTCAGTAATTTTTCTCCTTCGCTCCTCATGTGGCAAGTGAAAAGACCATCGCACTCTTCCACAACCTTAAAAAGACGGATCAACTCTTCTGTTTTTGCGTAACAAGAAGGAGGATATATAAGCCCGACAGACATCCCGAAAGCCCCCTGTTTTAATCCATCCAAAACGATCAGTTCCATTTTTTTTATTTCATTCGGTTCCGGAGTTCTATCTTCATATCCCATAACCGAAGCGCGTATGGTATTTTGTCCGAGTAAAGGCGCGAAGTTTACTGCGGTTCCTTTTTCTTCGAGTTTTTCATAATAGCCGCTCAGGTTAGTCCAGTTGAGATGGATATCAAATTGTTTAAGATAATTTCTTCGCCTTTCTTTAAGCAGTTCTCCAAAAATTGGTGCTGCCGCATAACCGCAGTTTCCCCCTACCTCAGTGGTAACTCCCTGCATAATCTTGGATTCTGCCCGCGGATCAATCAAAAGATAATAATCCGAATGAGAATGAATATCTACAAATCCCGGAGCAACAACCAGGCCGGATGCATCCAGCACACTATCCGCATTTTTAGTTTCTATCTTGCCGATAGACGCTATTTTATCTTTTTCTAAAGCAATATCGGCTTTATACCCGGGTTTCCCGGTACCATCGATTATTTCTCCGCATTTTATAATTATTTCAGCCAATAGATTGGTTCTCTCTGATAAACTTTTTATAATTTACCGCAGAGGTCGCAAAGTACACAGATAAGATTTTAAAGGATTCAGGTGCCGGCAATCAGATTTTCTTAATTCTTGACCCGTGACGACTGATCCCTGAACCCTAATTGTGGTTGTGCCCCTGCTACTCTGCACTGAAAACGTATAAAACTGTGTTTTATTAACACAATTTTTATTAGCAGCATCAGGGCGGTAGCCCATTTGGTTGCGGCCCCGGCCGCCTCTGCGATTAAATGAACTTTACAAATCTTTTGTATTTAAAACCAGTACTTTATCTTTTTCCTCCCCATCGCCATAAAGCATTATGTAATTGAAATAATTGCGCATAACTTTTTTAACATACGATTTTGTTTCACGAAAAGGAATCATCTCAATAAAAAGATCAGGGTCTGGAGTTATTATTGTTTTCTTCCATTTCAAGGCACGGCTTAATCCCGCGTTATAACCTGCAAGAGCTATAACCGGATCCCCCTTAGCTTTTTTGAGCAAGTGTGCCATATGCTGGGAACCAAGGGAAATATTTACTCTCGGAGTGTAGAGAATTTCTTCATGAAACGCACTTTTATATCTCTTTTTAAATTCATGTTTGCCTGTTTCCGGCATTAATTGCATCAGCCCTATGGCGCCGCTCCTCGAAAGAGAATCAGGATTAAAAGAACTCTCCTGACGCATCAAGCCCGCTATTAAAAACGGATCGAGCTTATAGTCTTTGGCGTTTTTATTAACAAGCTCACGGTAAGCAATTGGAAAATACAGCTTCCAATATTCCAATGACAGTTCCAACTGCTTCTTTGAAGAAAGCTCCTTTAAAAAACCTTCAATGATTCTTAATGCCTTAACGTATCCTCTTGCTTTAATATAAAGATTTCCAGCCCACAAAATTTTTTCCGGGGTGTTGACGGAAACTTTTCTTGCTATCATGCGAATCTCCCCAGCAGCATCTTCATAATAACCAAGAGCAATGAGTTCTTTAATTCTAATAAAATGAAAATGGTCTTCATTTCTCATTTTGGTCTTTAAATCTTTATAGACCTCAACAGAATTTAATTTCCTCTGCAAAAAAGGATTGATCATTTTTAATTTACTTCCCGATTTTTTACCGAGCTTAACTTTTCCCCGGTAGCCGTAATAGTTGTAAGGATACTCTTTTGCTGCCATCTCGTAAAAACTGCGGGCAGCCCCGGTTTCTCCCGCTTTTTCATTGGACTTTCCTGCCCAATAGAGAAGCTGGCCCCGAAGCGGTGAATCATGAAACAGGGAAGTGGTCGTCTCAAATTTTTTAGCCGCTGTTTGGTAGTTCCCGGATATATAATTTATCAAACCGATATGCCAATGCGCGCTAACCGCGAAAGAGCCGTGTGGATATTTTGTAGTCATTTTCTGAAACTGGGAAATCGCCTCCCGGTATTTTTTATTCTGAACGGAAATTCGTCCTATAATGTAATAGGCTCTTTCAGCATAGGAGCTATGGGGAAAGTTATTAATGATTTTTTTGGAATATGCTATGGCGTCTCTGTGTTTTCCCAGGTTCCAGTATATACTGGCAATCTTATATTGTGCTTCAGGAACACGTGAGCCGGAAGGATTTTTTGTAATAAATGATTTGTAAATTTGAAGCGCTTCTTTTTTCTTTTTCATAGCAGTATAAGCTTTGGCGAGTTTAAAAGTTAAGTCTCGAAATAAATTTCCTGTCGTGTAGATTTTGAGATATTTTTTGCATTCCCTGGAAACAATAGAATATTCCCCCTGCTTCATTAACAATTCAATTCTCCTGGAAATGAAATTAGGGGGGAATTCAGGAAGTTTGATTTTAGCCTGTCTCATTTCTCTAATTTTTTCTTCCGCTTCTATTGAAAATTCATTTAAAGGAAAAGAGTGAAAAAGGTTAGTAAAAGTTTCATAGGCTTTAATTATCTTCCCCTGTTTTTTGAAAATAATTCCGATAAAAAGCATCGACTCCGGTACCAGATCGTTTTTAGGATATTTTTCAATAATCTCTGTGAAAAACTTATACGCTGTTCCTAAATCATCCCTGTTAAAATGGAGTTTTCCAAGAAAGAATTTTGCATAAGGGCGCAGGCTGCTCTGAGGAAACTCCTTTAAAATGCGATTTAATAGTTGAAGCGATTTGTTCTCCTCTCCCAGTTCCAGGTGGGCTTCTGCCAGTTTTAACATGGTATAGTCTTTTAACTGCGGGTATTGGGAAAGAAGCTTCGAATAAATATCAACAGCATTATTTAGCCTGGAGAGTTTGCTGCTGATGTGTGCTTTTAAATAAAGGGCTCTGAAATGCCAGATATCTTCCGGACGCTCTTCTAAGAACCGGTCAACCAGTTTCTCCGCGGCAGCAAAATCATCATTAGCCATCACCTTGACAATTTTGGCAATAGATTCTTCTGGCGACGTATCAGCATATAGAGGATGGCTGAGTAATAAAAAAATGAATAAAAAGAGTATCCTTTTTTTCATTAAAATCTCACGGTTAAGAATTAAAAGTTAAAATAAGTTTTAAACAAACAATATCGTATCATGCTAAATCATATGATCAAAAACAAAAAAGGGGTGTGTAATACTGACCGCTGAGTGCTGACTGCTGATAGCTGTCTCCCACAGTTTTAGTTTGACAGCCATTTTTGATTCATTATAAAATTCAGGTTAGGTAGAATATTTACAAAATAAAAGAAAGGAGAATTAAATGAAACAAATTGTTGTAACATTTATTGCTGTGTTTTTAATGAATACATATGTACTTGCCCAGGAATTTACACTTAAAAGCGATGACCTTATGGGACAACTAACGAACAAACAGGTATTTTCTGGATTTGGTTGCACCGGAGAAAATATTTCACCAGCATTGTCATGGGAAAATGCTCCAAATAGCACAAAAAGTTTTGCAGTTACAGTGTATGACCCGGATGCCCCAACAGGAAGTGGCTGGTGGCATTGGGTGGTTTTTAATATTTCTGAGAAAGTTCATGCATTAAAAGAAAATGCCGGGAATATCGAGAAAAAATTAGCTCCCAACGGGAGCATCCAGAGCATAACGGATTTTGGAAAGACCGGTTTTGGAGGAGCATGCCCACCAAAAGGAGACAAGCCACATGCTTATATTTTCACCGTATATGCTTTAGATGTAGCAAAATTGGATTTAAATTCTAATTCTCCACCAGCTATGATCGGTTATTATTTAAATCAGCATTCTCTGGCAAAAGCATCATTAATTTCTTATTACGGAAGATAGAAAAGGAGTTAACACGTAAAGGCATCGGAAAGAGGAAAAAAAGGAAGAAGAAGTAAGTCAACAGGTATGCATTTGAAACAAATGCATACCTGTTACCGGTACTTGAGTACATAAACCACAACAGCGGTAAACAGTGTAAAGTTAATTATTCCGAACACTTTAAACACAATATCGTGAGAAATGAGTACCGCTGGAATCATAAGTATAAGACAGAACCACACCCCCAATGTCCACGTTAGAGAAAAATCCTTTGAAGAGCCTCTTCTTCTTATTTTCAAAATCAGCGGGATGTTAAATAAGGGAAGTGCAACACTGGCAATAACTCCTATTGCTTTAATTACGCTAATATAATTCATGACGCTATTATATAACAGGAATAAAAGAGGATAGCCAATTTTGCATTGCTATAGTAGCCGACAAATAACCCTTCTCTAAACCGTTTGGAATACCTCGGTCAGGCATTTTCATATAGAATTTCGTACACTATCGGGGTAAACTGAACTTAATGCGTACTAATACTAAGGGTAGTTAATATGAGGCGAATTGAAGATATAACAGAGGCTATTCGTCAATATGATCCAGAGGCGGATATAGATATTATTTCCAAGGCGTATGTCTTTTCCGCCAAGGTTCATAGGGGACAAACACGCCTTTCAGGCGAGCCTTATATGTCCCATCCTTTAGAAGTTGCCTTTATTCTTACCCAGTTGCACATGGACGCTATTAGTGTGGCGGTTGGACTGCTGCATGATACGGTAGAAGATACTTTTGCAACCCCGGAAGAAATTAAAAAAAGTTTTGGCGAAGAGGTAATGCTCTTAGTTGAGAGTTTAACCAAAATCAGCAAAATCAATTTTGCGTCTCATGAGGAACAGCAGGCAGAGAATTTTAGAAAAATGATTCTGGCCATGTCTAAAGATCTTAGAGTTATATTAATTAAATTGGCTGATCGTACTCATAATGTGAGGACTTTGGGCTTCATGCCGCAAGATAAGCAAAAAGTGATTGCGCGCGAAACACTGGATATCTATGCCCCTCTCGCAAACCGTCTTGGAATAGGGTGGCTCAAGCAGAATCTGGAGGATTACTCTTTTCGATACCTTTATCCAAAAGAGTATAAATTTATTGAAGAGAGCGTTGCTAAAGGGGCTGAAGAACGGCAAAAAATTATTGATTCAACCACTCAAATTGTAGAAGAGAAATTATCGAGTTCAGGCATTCCTGTAAAAGTTATGGGTCGTTCAAAACATTTTTACAGTGTCTTTAACAAAATGCGACAACAGGCTATCAGTTTTGAAGAAATCCATGACCTCAGGGGAATAAGACTTATTACAGATACTCTACAAAATTGCTATTCCCTCCTGGGGACTGTCCACTCCTTCTGGAAACCTATTCCAGGGAAAATAAAAGATTATGTAGCCTTGCCCAAAGCCAATATGTATCAATCCCTTCATACCACGGTTATAGGACCGCAGGGGGAACGGGTTGAATTTCAAATACGAACCGAAGAGATGCATCGCGTTGCTGAAGAAGGCATTGCAGCTCATTGGCGATATAAAGACATTGCCAAGAATAAAAAAAAGGACGATGAGCATGATAAGCAATTCCTATGGCTCCGCTATTTGCTGGATTCTCATAATGAAGTAAAAAACCCGAGAGAATTTCTGGAAATGGTAAAAATAGATCTTTTTTCAGATGAGGTCTATGTTTTTACACCAAAAGGAGAAGTCAGAAGTTTCCCCCGGGGCGCCACTCCAATTGATTTTGCATATCAAATACATACTGATGTTGGGCATAGATGTTGTGGTGCAAAAGTAAATGGCAAAATGGTTCCTATACACTATCAGTTAATGAATGGCGATATTGTGGACATTATGACCTCTCCTCACCATGAGCCAAGTAGGGATTGGTTGAAGATAGTCGTTACCGCGAAAGGGAAATCAAAAATTAAAGCGTGGATGAAAGTTCAGCAGCGAGAAAGGAGCACGACTCTTGGGCGAGAAATTTGTGAAAAGGAAGTTATAAAATACAATATTTCTCCGTCGGAAGCCATGAGACCTAAATACCTTGAAGAAGCAGCAAGACATTTTGGATTTCCAAGCGTGGAAAGGCTTATGGAGGGAATCTGCTATGGAAAAGTATCTTTAAAAAAATTGATGCTTCAAATAATCCCGGAAGAAATTTTTAATGAGGTCGAAAGGAAAAAGGAATCTACTTTTCACCGGTTAGTTAAAAGAGTTATCCATAAACCGGCCAAAGGAGTGCTTGTAAAGGGATTTGACGATATCATGTTTCGATTTGGAAAGTGCTGCAACCCAATTCCGGGTGATGAAATAATCGGTTTCATAACAAGAGGCCGGGGGATTTCTGTTCATCAAAAAGATTGTCCGAGCATTAGCGACATAAAATATGATTCAGAGCGCAGGATTCAGGTGGAGTGGGATACAGAAGCAAATATCAAACGCTCGGTACAATTATCTATTGCTACGCGGGACAAGCCAGGTCTGCTGGCTCAAGTATCCAATGTTATAGGGTCAATGGAGGTCAATATATCTGCCGTGCAAACGATTAAAGTTGAAGGTGATGGAGCTATTATTAATTTATCCGTTGAAATTGATGGTCTAAGACAACTTAATAGGATTATGAAAGATGTCCAGAGAATTAAAGGAGTGAAAGACGTAGAGAGAGTAAAAGAATTAAAACATTAAGTCAAAAAACATTTAAATTGAAGCTCTCCGTAGCAAGGTCTTTAACAATCCCTTCATTAAAAGTTGGGAGGAATGGTTCACTAAACACTTTTAAAAAATTAATTAGAGAAGTCTGAATTGTATGGAAATTAATCAATCAGTACAAATGTTTTCACTGTTGGCGTTGCCACTGCTCCTCGCTCTCACTCTTCATGAGTTGGCACATGGGTGGGTTGCTGAAAAGCTGGGAGACGGAACCGCGAGAGATGCGGGCAGACTAACCATGAATCCATTAAAACATCTTGATCTTATGGGCACTTTAGTATTTGTTGTAACCCAGTTGATTGGCTGGGCAAAGCCTGTTCCTGTTGATCCGAGAAACTTCCAAAACCCTAAAAGAGATATGGCAATTGTGGCAGCAGCCGGGCCATTAGTAAATATTATTATTGCTGTTGTCAGCGCTATTCTTCTCCGTTTGCAGGAACCCGCTGTAGGATTGATTTTGAATTATCAACTTAATGATTTGCTGTACGTCGTTTTACCCGTTTTTTATATGATAAATGTTAGCGTGAGAATTAATGTTGCCCTGGCGATTTTTAACATCATCCCGATTCCTCCTTTAGATGGTGGAAGAGTGTTGGCAGGTGTTTTAAGCCATGAACAGGTTATCAAGTTTTCTAAAATTGAACCTTACGGGTTTATTATTATATTGGTTTTGTTAATGAGCGGAATTATAGGCAAGGCTGTCTTTCCAATTATTATGACAATCACAAACTTGTTATTAGGGTAATTTTTTTTGTCCAGACTAAATAATATTCTGCCGTTTAACGGGCAATTGCATTATTGGATGGCCTGTGATACGTTTTTAAAATCTCTTTTAACTTGAGTTTTTTTAACAAGGAGACACAGTATTGAATCCGATCCTGGTAGTAGATGATGAAAAAAGTATGAGAGATTTTCTGAGTATTTTTTTAAAGCAGGAGGGTTATCAAGTCAAGTCCGCACCATCCGGCAAGGATGCTTTTGATCTTTTGGAAAAAAAGGAATTTGACCTTGTGATTACGGATATTAATATGCCTGATATCAATGGAGTTGATGTTTTAAAAAAAATCAACTCCCTCAATTTGAATTCACCTGTGATTATGATTACTGCTTTTGCGTCAAATGAAACAGCATTGGAAGCTTTAAACCAGGGTGTCTATGATTATATTTTAAAGCCGTTTAATGTGGATGAAATGAAGATCATTGTCAGGAGGGCCTTGGAGAAAAAGAAACTATTGGATGAAAATGCTTATTTAAAAACTGAATTGGAAGAAAAACATCACTATTCACAGATTCTTGGTAAAAGTGAAAAAATTGAGAAAATTTTTAAGTTAATAGATAAAGTAGCGGATGGAAATAGTACCATTTCTATCTCTGGAGAGAGCGGGACAGGGAAAGAATTAGTAGCAAGAGCAATCCATTCGAGAAGTAGCCGAAAAAATAATTCTTTTGTTTGCGTCTCCTGTGGAGCAATTGAAGAAAATCTTCTTTTAAGCGAGCTTTTTGGACACAAAAAAGGGGCTTTTACAGGAGCGGTTTCAGACAAAAAAGGCCTGTTAGAGGAAGCTGATGGAGGGACTTTTTTTCTGGATGAAATAGGAGAGGCTCCATCATCCATACAGGTAAAACTCCTGAGAGTTTTGCAGGATAAAGAATTCAAAAGAGTGGGTGAAAATAAAAACATTAAAATAGATGTCCGCTTTATTTCTGCAACAAACCAGAATCTATTCGAATTAGTCGGAAAAAAATTGTTCAGGGAAGACCTTTATTATCGTCTTAATGTAATACCTATTCAAGTGCCCCCATTGCGTGAGCGCAGGGAAGATATCCCTATATTAGCAGAAGGTTTTTTAAAAAGGTTTACGGAAAACAATAATAGAAATATTAAAGGCTTTACTCCAGAGGCAATGGAGTCTTTGGAACGATTTAACTGGCCGGGAAACGTTAGAGAGTTGGAGAATGCTATAGAGCGAGCGGTAGTTTTGGAGTCATCAGATGTGATTGAAGCAAAAAGTTTGCCCGAGGATGTTACAGCACTTTTTAAAACATCGGATCCGCAAATACCGAAACTTTCTGAGGAGGGAATTGACCTGGAAAAATATATAGAAAAAATTGAGAAAGAGCTGATAACTACTGCATTAAACAAGACTAATGGAGTTTTAAATAAAGCGGCATCCCTTCTGAATTTAAGTTTCAGGTCTTTTAGATACCGCCTTGAAAAGCATAAAATTAAAAATTTTTAGACAAGAATTGGGTTTTTGATTTTGAAAACTATTAAGAAATTTTCTACCTTTTTTATCCTTTTTTTGATTTTGACTTCCCTGGTTTGTCCTGTAAGAGCTGAGACCACCAGCAAAGGTATTATCCGACATCGTAATTTGGAAAAAGAATCTTTTGCAGTTGCTGAAAAATTTTTTAAAAAATCTGAATATGAAGAAGCTATCATGCAATATCAAAATCATATTAAGAAATTTCCAGGCGGAGATTTTGTAGATGATGCAGTCTTTCAGTTGGGTGAAATTTACAGGTTAAGAAAAAACTATTTTATGGCCATCCGGTACTATCAATTACTGAATAAAATAGACATTAAAACAGATTTATATAATGAATCTGAGTATAAAATTGCGCTTTGCTATTATCATTCAGGACACTATAAAAATGCGTTGCTGAAACTTGAATCTAACTATTCCAAACCTCACGATAGAAAGCGTGAATGGGATATTGTTTTTTTAATGGGCAGGGCTTTAGAAAAAGCGCAAGACACTCGAGCTGCATTCAAAAAGTACCTGTTAAGTATGCAGATCGCTCCAGATACTAAACTTGAGGAAGAATCTGAATCTAAAATTATGGAAATGGTACAGAAAAACCTGAGTGTAGATGATTTAAATTTGTTGGCAGAAACACTAAAGGTAAAATATCCACTTGGTTTGGTTCTTTTTCGTTTAGCTGAAATATATGAGAAACAGAGGGATTATGCACTATATCAAAAGCACCTAACACGATTTTTAAGTGATTTTCCAAACCATGAACTTTATGAAAAGGGTAAAGACAGACTGGACGGTTTTTTATCAAAAAACGAAACAACTAAAACCAAAATCGGTTGTATTCTACCGCTTTCCGGAGAGGCAGCTGCAAGCGGACAGAAGATTTTACAAGGTATCCAGTTGGCTTTTAATTTGCTTCCGGACAACAAAAGAAAAAACATTGAATTGATTGTTAAAGATTCAAAAGGGGATATGGAAACGGTTGCTGCTATTGTGGAAGATTTAGCAACAGATAATGATGTTGTTTGTGTAATTGGGCCGATGTTCAGTAAAACTGCTCAAATAGCAATCGAAAAAGCAAGGATATCTCAACTTCCAATGATTTCTCCGTCAGCCTCTGTCAAAGGGTTGCCCGACAAAAGTCAATATTTTTTTCGAAACTCCCTCACACACGAATTACAAGGTAAAGCTATTGCCGAATATGCCATTAATAATCTTGAACTGAATAAATTTGTTGTATTTTATTCAGCTGATCTCTATGGAGCAAGATTAAAAGATGTTTTTTTAGATCAGATAAATGTTTTAGGTGGAGAGGTTCTTGCCGGGAAAAGTTATGATCAAACACAAAATGATTTCAAAGATCAGATTTTGGATATTGGCGGACTGAACGATAGGGAACTGAAAAAGAAAGCCCTGGAGTCGATTTCAGAAGAAAGCAATAACCCTTTGGCAGAGAATGAAAAAATGATTAAGAACGGTATGGACGAAAATAAAGATGAGGTGATGTCAACAGTTTTGGTAGAGATAATCAAACAAGAAAGACAGGAGGGTGAAATTCCATCGGAGTTGCCGGGAGAAGGTAACGCAGAAGCACTTGAAGAAAGTGAAATCATTGCTGAAGAAGAATCCATAGAAATTCAGAACCAAGATATGCCGGACCAATTTCAGGAAAGTGAACCTGTCGATATTATTGAAGAAGAAATATTCTTTAAACCTTTTTTAAAAGTGCATTACGACGCTATTTTTATCCCGGGATATCCAGACCAGGTAGGATTAATTGCTCCGCAATTAGTGTTTTATAATATTGATAATGTTCAACTTTTAGGAGTAAATAGCTGGAATTCTGATGATATTATAAAATTGGGTGGGAAATATGTTAACGGAGCAATTTTTGTGGATAGTTTTTTCATCGGTTCTTATTTAAGGAGGGTGCGGGAATTTAATGAACTCTATGAAGATTTTTTTGGTGAAGCGCCGGACGTGCTGTCTGCCCAGGCATTTGATGCTGCTAAAATGGTTTTTAATATTGTTTTGAAAGAAAGGGTAGATAGACAAATAATGAAGAAAAAGCTGTTAAAAATTAAGAATTATAGGGGAGTTTCCGGAAAAACTACAATTCTACCAAATGGAGATTCGGAAAAATTACTTTATTTTATATCTATAAAAAATAACAAAAGGGTGCAAATAAATTGAGGAAGTTGAGAAATATAAATTTTAAAAGAAAACATTATAGGCTGTACAAGAAAATATTTATTTGATATTATTATTTTTCCCCAAATTATGCGTGAATAACATCCGCAACCTTTTAGGTTGCGTTATTTATTTGAAAGTGCTTAGCGAGCGCATTCCTCGCAGCTCTGTTGCGGGGTTAGCGAGTGAACTTAAAATAAAATTATACTCTACGCTGATGATTCCTCGCAGTTCTACTGCGGGGAGCTTCAATATTAATTTTTAGCAGGCTAAATATTGCGACTATTGAAAATCGTATAACTCGAACAATTAAAACGTCAGACAAGGGTTGAGAAAATGATAATAGTTATGGAAGCAAACACAAATCAGAAACATATAGATGAAGTTATAAAAAAAATAAAAATTTTAGGATATTCACCTCATATTATCAAGGGGGTAGAAAGAACTATAATAGGAGCAGTAGGAGATGAGCGTGAAAAAGCGCGCCTTCAATCATTGGATTCAATGGCTGGTGTGGAAAGTGTTGTTCCAATTCTCAGACCCCACAAATTAGCTAGCCGCCAGGTAAGAACAGAGGGGAGCACTATATCAGTAAATAAAAATGTTGAAGTTGGAGCAAAAGAATTTATCGTTATGGCTGGACCCTGTTCTGTCGAGAGCGAAAAACAAATTGTTGAAACAGCTCAAGCTGTAAAGGCGTCAGGAGCTAAAGTCTTAAGAGGGGGGGCGTTTAAACCCAGAACATCTCCGTATAGCTTCCAGGGGTTGGAAGAAGATGGCTTGAAACTTCTGGCCCTGGCCAGAGAGGAGACAGGACTCCCGTTTGTTACAGAAGTAATGAACCCGAGAGAAGTAGACCTGGTTGCAAAATATACTGATGTTCTTCAAGTAGGCGCGAGAAATGTTCAAAACTTCTCTTTATTGAAAGAAATTGGACGACTTAAAAAGCCGATCCTTCTTAAACGTGGCATGATGACGACTATCCAGGAGTTTTTAATGTCCGCAGAATATATTATGTCAGAGGGAAACCACCAGGTAATTTTGTGTGAACGGGGAATCAGGACCTTTGAAACGGCGACCCGAAATACTCTCGACATTAGTTGCATCCCGGTTCTCAAAAATGAAACTCACTTGCCGATTATTATTGACCCAAGCCACGCGACCGGTCATTGGCAATATATAAATCCAATGAGTAAGGCGAGTGTGGCCGCAGGGGCTGACGGTCTTATGATAGAAGTACACATGAAGCCGGAAGAATCATTTTCTGACGGAGCTCAAACCCTAAAACCTTCTAAATTTGATAGATTAATGAAAGAACTTCGTCCTTTTGTAGAAGCTGCCGGAAAAACTTTATAGAGACTATAATCAGCAGCACGGATAAGATTAATTAAACTTGACAATAAACTTCTTATATCTTATTTTGAAAACTTAGTTTAATTTTATTTGGAAAGATATTTTAAGAGATATGAATTATGATGAAAACATTTTCCGCTAAAGAAGAACAAATAAAAACAAAATGGTATATGATTGACGCGAACGGGGAAATTCTCGGCAGGCTTGCCGTTAGGGTTGCAACAATAATTCGTGGCAAACATAAACCTACTTTTACTCCACACGTGGATACCGGTGATTATGTTGTCATCGTGAATGCCGGAAAAGTAAGGCTGACAGGCAACAAACAAAAAGATAAAATTTATCAACATCATACCGGATATCCAGGGGGAATCCGTAAAATTTCCGCTGAAAAATTGCTTCAAAAGAAACCGGAAGAAGTCTTGAAGAAAGCAATTAAAGGAATGCTGCCCAAAAATTCGCTGGGCAGAAAAATATTTAAAAAAGCGAAAATATATGCTTCTGCTGAACATCCCCATGAGGCTCAACAACCGGAAGTCCTGGCATTAAATTAGTTATCATTTAAACGAGAATTGTGATTTCTGGCTAATTAAAACAAAAGGAGTGTAATGGAAGAAAAATATTACGCAACAGGGAAAAGAAAAACCTCAGTAGCTCGTGTCTGGCTCCAGCAGGGAGACGGCCATATTTCTGTTAATAAAAAAGCCCTCGTCGATTACTTCGCGAGAGATTCCCATATATGCATAGCTAAAGAACCTCTAACAATTACTAATGTTATTAAGCGTTATGATGTTTTTGCCACGGTAAAAGGTGGTGGGCATTCCGGACAGGCAGGCGCACTGATGCAGGCTATTACTAAAGCGTTGGTTCATTCCGATCCAAGTTTACGTCTTATCTTGAAACGAGCTGGTTTGCTTACCCGAGATTCCAGAATCAAGGAAAGAAAAAAATACGGCCAAAAAGGGGCAAGGAAAAGATTCCAGTTCTCCAAGAGATAGTTTTTTATTTTTTTACCACCACAATCACTAATTTTACTGCCATATTTGTCTTCGCTCCAAACAAGGGTTTCCTGATTGCTTTTTCAAAAGGTCAATTCAATGAAAAATAATATTTTGGATGGGAAAGCTATTTCCACAGCTATAAAAAAAGAAATAGCGGGAGAAATAAAATCCCTGAATATCAAATTGGTCATCCAACCAGGTCTTGCGGTTATCCAGGTGGGAGATGATCCCGCTTCCACTATTTATGTACGCAATAAAAAAAAGGCCTGCGATGAGGCTGGCATCAAGTCCTTTGAACATCATCTGAATGACAACATCTCAGAAGAAGAACTTTTACAATTAATCAAACAGTTAAATGAGAGCGCGGTCATACACGGTATTTTAGTCCAACTCCCTCTTCCTTCCCATATACGGGAGCACGTTGTTTTGGAAGCAATTTCCCCTGATAAGGATGTAGATGGTTTTCATCCTTATAATGTCGGGAAGCTTATGGTTGGGAAAGGTTCCGTTCTCCCCTGTACTCCAGCGGGTATCATCGAACTTTTAGAGAGAAGCAAAGTAAAAATTGAGGGAAAAAAAGCAGTCATATTGGGGCGAAGCAATATTGTCGGAAAACCTCTTGCCATCATGCTTCTCCAGAAAAACGCTACGGTCACCATATGCCATTCAAAAACAAAAAACCTCCAGGATATTGCAAAACGAGCTGACATTTTAGTGGCTGCTATTGGATCACCGGGATTTGTTAAAGAAGATATGGTAAAAGAAGGAGCAGTGGTTATCGATGTGGGTATTAACCGTATAGATAAAAAGCTTGTCGGCGATGTCGATTTTGATAAAGTTTCACAAAAAGCCTCTCAGATAACACCCGTTCCAGGAGGAATCGGTCCTATGACAATAGCTTTGCTTATGAAAAATGGGCTGACTGCATTTAAGAACCAGATGAAAATAAAATAATTTGGATGCAGATTTTCGTAGATTGTCTTGGTCATGGTCACTTCTCATTAAGCCTCAACTTCAGTATCCTGCAAGAAATGACTAATGATTAATCAGTAGTGTCCGGTTAAAATTCAAATAAATTCAACTGTTTATTGTTTTGG
>CAYMVZ010000009.1:0-38750 GCA_964394335.1 uncultured Nitrospinota bacterium
AATGGATTTAGGTTTTTAATGCCCCGTGCGGAAGCACGGGGTTCTTTACTAAATCTTTTGCTTTTTCTACTTCTCCTCTCTTGATCGGATAAGGATTTGGGAAAAGGGCTAACATCTCTTCCACAACTATTATTGCCTTTCCCCTTTCTCCTCTAAGACTGTAAACATATAAAAGCTCCTGATATACTTCAGTATTTATGTTTGCCTCTATCAGATTATGGGCAACGTTCACAAGAATATCTCTGCAACTCTTTCTTAGCGGATGAGCTTTCCCAAGGGAATACATGATAATATTAGTATCAATGAGCTTCAATCTCTTTTATTCTACCTTTTATTATCTTTTTCTTTTCCTCGGTCCATTTGCCAAAAGAGGTTTCCATTTCTGGAGAGAATAACCTTTTCAGAGCCAGATCTTTTCTTTTTTTATCTTTATCTATAATTTTCTCTTTTACGGCCTCGCGAATCAGACGGGCTACGGATTTATCTTCCGATTTAGCTTTTTTCCTAATGGCCTCGAATTCCTTGGGATCGAAAAGAATTTCTAATCGTTTAGTCAACATTTTTATCTCCGTATTTATACGGATATTTTATTCCCTGACTGTCCGATTGTCAATAAAATGATCAATTAAAGCTTGATCGGGTTCCGAATTTTGGAAAAGGAGATACAAATCCGGGGTCAACTATTAGCCCTTTTTCAAGCAAAAATTTCCCGCTCGGAAAAATGAAAAAGGCAATCCATCAGATGGATGTAACATAGCCATAACCATCGAACTGATTGCGCCGAGACTGTCCGAAAACTGTCTGTACCTGTCATTTCGAGCGGAGCGAGAAATCTTAAATCATTCATCATACAGAAGTTAAAGATTTCTCCTTTCAGTCGAAATGACAAGTTCTATCGTCTTCGGACAGCCTGAACGTCCTTCGAGTGGACTAAAAAATAGATAACGCTGATGATACGGATTGTCGCAGATAAAAATTATTAGACGATCTTTATTTTTGTTTTTTACAGCGCCTTATGCACCGCTTTTTTATCCGCAATAATCAGTGTTTTCCCTGACAACAGCCTGTCATTCCCAGCATCCCTGCATCTCATTCCCACTTGCTACCCCGCACGTCATTTCCGAACGTCTCAGTATGCCATTCCTGAATGTCCCCTTGTGTCATTCCCGAATGCTACCGGCATATGTCATTCCCGAGTGCCCTAATCGGGAATCCACACAAAAACGTTCCTGGATGCCCGATAAGCTTGTCCTCGTGAAAACGGGGATACATTTGGGCCTAACTTGTAGTTCATAGCCGTCATTTGGCCTGGATCTGAGGACCGATGTTTTGTTTTTTATAATCTTGGTTTGCTCTCAAATACTAGTCTCCCAAAACAATGAAAATCAAAAAAATACCATATTTGTGGGATTTACATGACATCTCATAAATGCCTATATTAAATATACATAGGTCTTTTAAACTGGGGCGATTTAACTCCAGACGAAAAAGATTAGTTTGATAGCATGAAACTTATAATGTCAATTCTGCTTTTCACGAAAATGAAGTTACTCAACCAAGAGCTTGAATATAGATTTCCGATAGGAACACTCGGGAATGACATACAGGAAGCAGTCAGGAATGATAGGACAGGACATAGCCTGTTGGCTCTGACCTGGACATCATGGCCAGGTTTTTTAATGCTTGAAAAAAAGGCACGAGATAGGAAACTTAGATGAAAAAAACTATCACTGAGCATTTCAAAGATGGCAATATTCTCGTTGTCGGTGATATGCCGAACATGAGAGGAGCCACCAAAAATATGCTTAAATCAATGGAATTGGAAGATAAACAAATCATTGAGGCAAATGATGGCGATGCCGCCTTGAAAATTATTCAAGATGACATGCAAAAGATTATTTTTATTCTGCTTTATTGTAATATTTGGCAAGTCTCTGGAATTGAAGTGTTAAAGAAAATAAAGGGAGACAAAAAGACCAATCACATTTCTGTGTTAATAATATCAGCGGAAATAAGTATGGAGCAAATTTTACAAGCCGTCGAATGTGGGGTAGATAGTTATATTATAAAACCTTTTTTACCGAAAACTCTGAAACAAAAAATGCTCAACATTATTAATCCTCAGGAGCATGAAGTAGCCATCAAAGAGGGGGAGGAGCTTATAAGGCAAGGTGAATTTGATAAAGCTCTCGGTGTTCTTCAGGATGAACTGAAAATCCTACCGGATAGCGCTGGTGTTAGAATTCTTATGGGAAAGGCTCATGAAAAAAAGAAGGAGAATGAAAAAGCGCTTCAATTATATAAAGAAGCCGTTGAGAAAAATTCACTGTTTTTAGAAGCCCATAATGCATTAGCTGATTTTTTACTCAAAACCGGAAATAAGAAGGCGGCATTACGTTCTATGGAGAAAGCGGCAGAGATTAGTCCTTCTAATGCTAACAGGCTGGTTATGATAGGAAGGCTTGCTTTGGAAGCAGAGAAAGACCCGGATAAAGCCCGTAAAGTATTCAAGGCTGCAATCAAGCTGATGCCGCATAGAGCTGAAGAAGTTGCAGAAATTTTCTTGAAACATGGATATGCAGAACAAGCAGAAGAATTTTTCGCTGTTTCTTTGACACAACTTCATGTTTACAACCGATTGGGCATCTCCCTTAGAGAACGAAAGAAATGGAAAAAGTCGGTTGAGGAATACGTAAAGGCTTTCCAGCTTGAGCCGGATTTAGAAGGTTATAGATTAGAGAGTGACAAAGAACAGGATGCCGTTAAGAGCTAAACAAGAGATTGGAGGGTATCAAGAATAAAAAAAATCCCCTGTAAATAGGGGATTTTTTTTTATTGTTTTCTTCTTTAGCTTTATATCTTTCGCCTTGCTAAGCGAGGCTTTGTGGTTCAAACCTTAAAGGTGTCTATTATAGCTTCATAATCCGGTTTGTCTGTTGCTTTGCTTTTTTCTTTAATACTTTCCAGCATGCTCCAGTAATCCGGTTTTTCCACTTTGTAATAAATTCCTGTTATCAGTTTTCCGCCCGAGTTTATAGCAATATCAAGAGCTTTTACTTTATCCGTAACATCATGGTTTTCAGGGATCGGCTCCAGAACGTCTTTATATGCTTTGAAAGTATCCTTTTTGTTAAAAGAGGGACATGGAGAAATAACGTCGATGAAGGAAAACCCTTTATGCTGCATTGCCTGGACAAAAATATTTGCCAGTTCTTTTGGATTGCCTGAGAAAGCTTTGGCAACGAAAGTCGCGCCATAGGTTAGAGTATAAGCCATCGGGTTTACCGGTTCGTCAGGGCAGCCGTAAGGAGTTGTGCTGCCGGGCAGTCCAACTGAACTCGTTGGTGAAACCTGACCCTTGGTTAAACCGTAAATGCTGTTATCCATGCAAATCCAGGTTAGATCTATATTTTTTCTAACCACATGAGGAACATGGCCGCCGCCAATGGAAAACCCGTCTCCGTCACCAGTGGTGACTACCACATTCAGGTCCGGCCTGGCAAGCTTTACTCCTACGGCCAGGGGTAACGCCCTTCCGTGCAGGGAATGAACCCCGTAGGTTTTAACAAAAAACGGAAAACGGCTGGAGCAGCCTATGCCGGATACAGTGACAGCTTCGTTGTAATCGATTTTCAATTCGGATAAGGCTTTTAAATATGCATTCAAGACCCCATAGTCGCCGCAACCCGGGCACCAGACGGGAGTTACATCGCTTTTATATTCTTTTGTAGGTATTGCTTCTTGCAACATATTAGATCATCTCCTTAATTTTGTTGTGTAGCTCTTTTGGCGTAAAAGGGAAACCACCGTAGATATTATATTTTATAACCGGGATGCCGGTCGCAGCCTGAATTAAGTCCGCGAACTGTCCCTGGTAATTAATTTCAGGAAGCATGATTTTCTTAACTGTTTTATTGAATTTTTTTATAGCTTTTACGGGTACCGGGTAAACCAGTTTAGGGAAAAGAGCTGCTACTTTTAAGCCTTCTGCCCGCGCTCTGTTAACCGCTTCTGTTACATCTCCCTGGGTCGAACCCCAGGCGATTAATCCAATATCCGCCTGCTCATCACCTATCCGCTTACTTTCAGGCAGATCGTCTTCAACATTTTTTATTTTTTCAAATCTTTTTTTGCCCATCAGTTCATGATTGTCCGGAGTATATTTCGGTGCGCCTGTTTCTCCATGTTCGATACCCGTAGCAACGTAGGCGCCGCCCTCCATCCCGGGGATAGACATTGGGGAAATCCAGTTGTCAGTTATTTTGTATCTCATGAACGGCTCATCTCCATTCGAAGAAGAGTCATATTTTAATCTTTCAACTTTTTTTACTTTTGTAGGGTCCGGTCTTTTAATCCCCTCTTTTCTCATTCCAAGAGAACCGTCACTCAACAAAAGAACAGGAGTTTGATATTTCTCAGCCAGGTTAAATGCTTCAACCGTCAGGCTGATGCAGTCTTCCACATTATCGCATGCCAGAACAATCCTTGAGGAGTCGCCATGGCTTCCATGGGCCGCAAGGAAAAGATCGGATTGCTCGTGCTTGGTCGGCAGACCGGTACTTGGGCCCCCACGCTGTACATCCACAATTACACAGGGAATTTCCGCCATACATGCCATTCCAAGCAGCTCGCTCATTAGCGAAAGTCCCGGGCCGGAGGTAGCGGTCATCGCTTTTGCTCCCGCGTAGGCAGCTCCTAAGACATTCCCTAAAGAAGCTATTTCATCTTCCGCCTGGATTAAGGTTCCTTTTACTTTAGGCATATATTTAGACAACCAGTTGGCAACATCGGTTGCCGGTGTAATGGGGTAGCAGGAAAAGAAGTCGCATCCCGCCATGAGGGCCCCCAGCCCTATCGCTTCATTTCCATCTAAAACGATAATATCATCTTTTGCTTCAACGGAAGAAAGCTTTATGGGGTCCTTTTTCTTTAATTCTTTTTCAACATAGTCCTTCCCCGCGTGCAAAGCTTTTATGTTTATACTTACGACATCGTCCCCTTTTCTTTTAAATTTATTTGTAATAATTTCTTCAACGCTTTTAAAAGAAATAGAAAACAGGTGTGCAATGGCGCCTAAGGCCACCATGTTTTTTGAACGGTAAGTGCCGAGATCCTCTTTGGCTATTTTTGACATGGGGATGGCATAACTTACTACTCCGGGGAGGTCTTCCGGTTCAAACCCGCCTTTTCCATCGCCGTCATAAATAAACACCTTTCCTTCTGTGAGATATTTTTTGTTAACCTGGTAGGCCTCTTCATTAAATGCCACGAAAACATTAAAACCATCTCCCGTTGAGATAATTTTTTCGTTTGACAGTCTAAGCTGGTACATTGCGTACCCACCCTTGATTTCAGCAGGAAAAGTTTTGAAGGTCAGAACATTCAAACCGGCCCGTGTTGCCGCTTGAGTCAGGATATCTCCTGAACTGATAATACCTTCA
This sequence comes from uncultured Nitrospinota bacterium, assembly GCA_964394335.1. GTDB lineage: Bacteria > Nitrospinota > Nitrospinia > CAJXCL01 > CAJXCL01 > CAJXCL01. Next base: position 5,442 of record CAYMVZ010000009.1, read on the forward strand.
CCCCCTTCGCCTCCAATCCGAATAGTCAGATCATCTTTAGTAGACAATGAAAACCTCCTTGTACGATAAAAAATATAGTTTGATCGAAATAAAAGATTACTTAGTCGCAGTATTTCTTATTTCAAATCACAATAGTTTTCAGGAATCAGTTTGCAAAAAAATTCTGACAACTGATCCCTGAAACCCGATTAAGCTGATTTTAACACAGATTGTATTGTTTGTCCTATTTCTGCCGGGCTTTTGCAAACATGAATACCGGAATCGGACAAGGCAGCCATTTTTTCCGCCGCAGTTCCTTTTCCTCCGGCTATGATGGCGCCCGCATGTCCCATTCTCCTCCCGGGAGGAGCGGTTTGACCCGCGATAAATCCCACAACCGGTTTGCTAACATTTTCTTTAATAAATTGTGCTGCTTCCTCCTCTGCGGTGCCGCCTATTTCGCCAATCATTACTATTGCTTTTGTATCCTCGTCTTCCTGAAACAATCCCAGGCAGTTGATAAAATTTGTTCCGATTATAGGATCTCCGCCTATTCCAACGCAAGTGGACTGGCCGATTTCCAAACCGGTCAGTTGACCCACAGCTTCATAAGTCAAAGTGCCGCTTCGGGAAACAACGCCGACATTTCCTTCCTTGTGAATGTGGCCCGGCATAATTCCTATTTTACATTTTCCGGGTGAAATAATTCCAGGGCAATTAGGACCTATTAACCTTGTATTATTATTGTTCCTCAGATATCCATAAACACTGACCATATCAAAAGTCGGGATACCTTCTGTGATGCAAACAACGAGTTCTATTCCCGCGTCAGTAGCTTCAATAATAGCATCTCCTGCAAAGGGCGGTGGAACAAAAATAACAGTGGCATTAGGAGACGTCTTTTCAACCGCTTCTTTGACCGTATTAAAAACAGGAACATCTTCTACTTTTTGACCTCCTTTGCCAGGTGTGACCCCAGCAACAACATTTGTACCGTAGGCTATCGCCTGTTTGGTATGAAAAGTTCCTTCATTTCCTGTAATTCCCTGGACAAGCAGTTTTGTATTTTTATTAATTAAAATAGACATAATTAATAGCTTTTGGTTATCAGCTTTTAGCAGTCAGCATCGTCATTCCCGCCTTCGTAGGTATGACAGGGCGAGTACTGTATATTATTAATTGATTATTGACAATTGTTAACTACAAACTTCCTTTACAATTTTTTGAGCGGCGTTTTTCATGCCACTTTCAGAAATCAATGATAAGCCGGAGGCTTTTAAAATTTCTTTTCCTTCCTTAACATTGGTACCTTCCATTCGGACGACAACTGGAATTTTAATTTTCAGATGCTTCGCCGCCTGAACAATTCCCTTGGCTAAGGTGTCACACCTTAAGATACCGCCAAAGATATTTATAAATACTCCTTTTACATTTTTATCGGATAAAAGGATGCGAAAGGCGTTTTCAATCATTTCCTCATCGGCACCTCCGCCTACGTCAAGAAAATTAGCCGGCTCACCACCTGCCAGCTTGATAATATCCATAGTGGACATTGCAAGACCGGCTCCGTTCACCATGCATCCAATATTGCCGTCGAGTTTTATATAATTCAAATTAAACTTTGAAGCCTCAACTTCCAGTTCTTCTTCTTCGTCTAAGTCTCTTAATTTCAGTATATCTTTGTGACGATAGAGCGCATTATCGTCGAAAGTGATTTTTGCATCCAGGGCTAAAACTCTGTTATCTCCTGTAATTACCATCGGGTTGATTTCAGCCAGGGAACAATCTTCCCCTTTGAAAGCATTATAAAGTTTAATGATAAATGAAGTCATTTCTCTAACATGCCCCGGCTCGGCATTTAAACCAAATACAAGCTTTCTTGCCTGGTAAGGTAAAATTCCGAGTGCAGGATCAATAGTTTCTTTTAATATTTTTTCAGGAGTTTTTGCGGCAACTTCTTCTATATCCATGCCTCCCGCTTCACTTGCCATAATAACTGGTTTTGAAGAAGCTCTATCAATGGTAATTCCAAGGTACAGTTCCTTTTTAATTTCCATTCCTTCTTCAATTAAAACTTTTTTAACCAGACGGCCTTCCGGCCCTGTCTGATGAGTAACCAAATTCATCCCCAATATTTTTTCAGCAGCTTTTTCCGCTTCTTCCGGACCTTTGACAACTTTTACTCCGCCTCCTTTGCCCCTTCCACCGGCATGTATCTGGGCCTTTACAACTACAGTATTTCCGAGAGATTCCGCGATTTTTTTTGCATCAGACGGGTTGTCAGCCACAGCCCCTTCTGGAACCGGTACTCCATATTTTTTTAAAATCTCTTTTCCTTGATATTCGTGAATTTTCATATAAACCTTGGCAAAAATACTTGGGTGAAGGAAGATTTTATATCATATTGAATTTTGGAGGTCAACATTATAATCATATCTTAATGACGTCCACCCTGTTTTTTCCTAAATCATCAATAGATGGTTCCAATTGGTCAATTCCCCCAGCTTTCTTGAGTAAATGCTTGAATTATTTCAATTTGATCATCTGAAGTTGAATCTTCCATATTTAACTCCGTAACAGCCGAAATTACATGATTTAACAATAATCTTTTATTATACTAAGAATAACTTTGAACCTTCATCTAAAAACGAATATTTCTGCATTTCTACTTAATAATTATTAGAAAAAGCCAAGCGAGTAATTTTTGATTTTTTTCACTTGAAAGTAAGAAAATAAAACACTTTGAAAGTAGCTCTTGTACATGACTGGCTTACCGGAATAAGGGGCGGTGAGAAATGCCTTGAAGTTTTATGCGAGATATATCCTGACGCGCATCTTTATACCTTAATCTGCGACAAAAATATTCTGTCGCCTTCTTTAAAAAGAATGGATATCCGCACCTCCAATCTCCGGTTTTTCCCGTTTGTAGGTAAATATTACCGCTATTTGCTACCGATTATGCCGGCGGCTATAGAACGGTTTGAACTCAAGGGTTACGATCTGGTAATAAGCAGCAGTCATTGCGTCGCAAAAGGAATTAGAACAGAAAAAAATACTTACCACATCTGTTACTGCTTTACACCTATGAGATATATCTGGGATCAATCATCCCAATACTTTAACAAAACAACTGCCGGTCCGCTTACAAGATTTATTTTCAAATTGTTAAAAAAATATCTGCAAAACTGGGATAGAAAGTCGGCGGGAAAGGTGGATCATTTTGTAGCTATATCACATCACGTTTCGAACCGAATCAAAAAGTTCTATAACCGTGGATCAGTTGTGATTTATCCCCCTGTAAGCACGAATTTTTTTGAACTGTCTAACAGCGTGGATGATTATTATTTAGTGGTTTCTGCCTTTGCGCCGTACAAAAGAATTGATCTGGCAATAAAAGCATTTAACCGATTGAGATATCCGCTTAAAATTATCGGCAGTGGACAGTGTGAAAAACAGTTGCGCGAAATTGCAGGACCTAATATAGAATTTCTGGGTTCTCTAAATGATGAGGAAATAAAACATTATTACTCAAAATGCAAGGCTTTTATTTTCCCGGGGGAGGAAGACTTTGGAATAACTCCGTTAGAGGCTATGGCTTCCGGCAGACCTGTAATAGCTTTTGGAAAAGGAGGAGCATTGGAAACGGTCATTCCCTTCACTAATGAAAATAACTCTCCAACGGGACTATTTTTTAAAGAGCAGACTTCAGATTCCCTGGTTGAGGCAGTTCAACAATTTGAAAAAATTGAACATAAATTTGATAGCAAGAAAATCAGGGAACATACTTTGAAATTCGATCGGGAAGTTTTTGAGAAAAAAATTAGGGAATTTATAGATAAGAAAATGGATTCCCGTTTGTAGTTCCTCTTTTAAGCGGGCTTTTAAAACCGTCTAAAGACGGGACTGCGAACCTTTTTACCTTACAGGGAAAAAGCTCTTGATTGCCCACAAAGCATTTTGTACAATAGAGTTGTACAAATAAATCGGGGGGATAATAATATGGAAAAAGTAGCTGTTAGCAGGTTAAGAGAAAATTTAATGGTTTTTTTAAAGAAAGTCGAAAAGGGAGATAGTGTTACAATTACTTCGCGAGGGCGGGAAGTGGCAAAGCTTGTTCCCCTTGAAAATAAAATGAAAGAATCAAAAAAAATTCTGCGGCAACTTGGTAAAAACGCAGTTATAGGCGATATTATATCTCCTATAAAGGAAAAGTGGAAGGCCATTGAATGATAGTGGTAGATACTCATGTAATCATTTGGGATGCTTTGAAACCCGATATGCTTTCTGAGAATGCAAAAAAAACAATAGCCCTTGCTAACAGAGAAGATGGAATAATTTTTTGTGAAATTTCTCTATGGGAAATAGCAATGCTGATTAGGAAAGGCAGAATTCGAGTTGACTCTGGATATAAAAAATTCATTACATTGCTGTTAGAATCCAACAACTACCTTTTGTATGGAATCACCCCTGAAATCGCGGAACTTTCCTCAACATTAGGCCTGGGCGCCAACAAAGATCCTGCCGACAATATTATTGCTGCCACATCAATCATTAAAAATGCTAAATTAGTTACAGCCGACAATGATTTAAGGCAGTCTAAAAACATTTCTACTATTTGGTAATCTATATTCGAGGAAGTTTAGTGGTTTTGCTTTGCATAAGGCGCAGTAAAAGGAAAAACCAAACTGCGCCTAAAAAGCCCGCCTGAAGATGGTAGTGCGAACTTTTTTAGCCGCTTAAAAGAAGAGCTGCGAGCTTTTCCAACTTGTGAGCTAAAAAATCACAAAGTCAGCAAATAACTCACCCTGATATCAGTGCTGTAAATATCGGTCCAGTGGGAGTCGATTTTACCTTGTGATGAGATCAGATCCTGCCAGTTTTTTTGTGGGTTTTTCAGGTGCTGAGACCAATCCAACTTCCTAAACTTAAAGCCAAGGGATTTAAAATATAGTTCCAGCAACGGAATCGTCGGGCATGTTAAAAAACTGAGCTTTTTGTTTTGGCCTTTAAAACTCTCAGGGAGGCTGTAATATTTTTTATCGGCCTGAGTTAATGAATGCATCATAACAGGCAGCTTAAATATATCTTCTTCAATGATTGAATTGGCTTCAACAGCGTCTTTTCCCTGTATAAGCGAATAAAATGCCGTAAAGGTGTCTATGATGATCGCCTCTACGGCAACTTTTTTAAGCAATTTTAGAAAATGGTAATTATCCGGAATGTAGTATAAAAGCCCGAAACAAAGTATGCTATCAAAGGACTTTTTTGATAGATTTTCAAGATATTTAATAACATCTTGACTAATAAAATCATATTTATCTTCGGGGACTGACGATTCTGTATACATTTCTTTAGCCTGCTTTATCAAATCTACTGAACTGTCCACACCCAGCACAGACTCAGCCCCTAATTGCAGTGCAATGTATGAAAAAGTTCCAAAATGACAACCTAAGTCTAGTATTTGTTTTCCTTTTATATGCTTTATATTTTCATCAAGCAGGGTTTGTGCTCTAACATTTACAGCCTCATGATGAAACGGAATTGCCCAGCGATTTTTACGCGGATCATTTGTTACGAATATTGAGTTCTCAGGGATATAGCTGTTTTTTAATTTCATTTAATCGCAATAAACCCGCAAAAATTCAAACACTGAAAGAAAGTTTCAACAGTCCGGAAACCGCAATCATGAAGCATTTTTTTATTTTCTTCATAAGATAAAGGGGTTAATGATTTTTCAAGGGCCTTTTTCTTTTGTTTAATTTCCAACTTGGAATATTTATGTTCAATTTTAAAAAGGTCATGAAGCTCCATAAAATCTTTTTCGAGTTCGTTACAATGGATTTTTTCACTTATTAAAGCAACACCGCCGGTTTCAAGACTATTAAAAATTTTAAATAGAAGTGCCTTTCGTTTTTTTATTTCAAAGAAATGTAAAACATATGTCAAAATTACAACTCCCGGATTGACGATATCTGCCTTGAGAGTATCCTTTTCCATAAAATTAATTTCTGGAAAATTAGCGCATTTATCTTGCGCTATTTTTATCATATGAGGTGATAAATCCATGCCAATCATTTTGATTTCTACTTTCTTGGGTTTATTTTTAGCGATTTTATATAATGTTTCTCCTGTAGCACAGCCTAAATCGTAAATGATTTTATCCGGTTTATGGAAGTGAACCGCTAATTTTGCTAACAGATTTTGCAGCCCTTTATAAAGGGGAACTGACCGGTTAACCATATCATCAAATGCACAGGCTACTTCCTTATTGAATCTAAAAGTAGAGATTTTTTTTAAATTTCTTTTGTATATTTCGTCTTTTTGCATAGTTTTTTATATCATGATATAAATATTTTTAGCAATCAGGTCTTTTTTTTCGTAATATAGATTTAACATGCTATATATAACCCGAAAAGCTACTTTTAGTGCCGCTCACCGTTTGCATAATCTAAAACTTAGCGATAAGGAAAATAAAAAAATTTATGGGGAATGTAATAATCCAAACGGTCATGGTCATAACTACGTGCTGGAAGTCACTGTCAGAGGTAATGTGCCTGAGAAAACTGGGATGGTTATTGACCTAAAAGATTTAAAAAAAATTATTACCGAAAACGTCATAGAAAAAGTTGATCATAAATACCTTAACAAAGACGTGGATTTTATGAGTGAGATTATTCCAACTGCGGAAAATTTAGTCATACAATTCTGGAAAATTCTAAAGGAAGCCCTCTTGGAAAACAATACTGAATTATATGAATTAAAGCTTTACGAAACAGAAAACAATATTGTCGTCTATAGAGGAGAATAATATTTAATCATGGTTTCTCTGGAAAATAAAGTTGTTTGGGTAACAGGCGCGGGACGTGGCATCGGGAAAGCCATTGCAGAAGCCTTTGGAAAAGAAAAAACCATGCTTGCCTTATCTTCTCGAACTGCGGATGAGATTAAATCCGTTTCGGAATCTATTAATAAAAACGGGGGCAAGGCATGTCCGTTTCCGTGTGACGTCTCTTCTGAAGCTGATATGAATAGTACTGTAAATAAAATAGAAAAGACATTAGGTGATATTAATATTCTGGTAAACAATGCCGGTGTGGCCAGGTTTATGCCCCTTGTGGAAACTTCCATGGAAGATTGGGATCGAATGATAAATATAAATCTAAAAGGCGCGTTTTTATGTACTAAAGCTGTGTTGTCTTCCATGATAGAAAAAAAAGATGGACATATAGTAAATATTGTTTCTGTAGCAGGCATCCAGCCGTTTCCCAATGCCTCGGGTTATTGCGCTTCTAAATATGGCATGATGGGTCTTACCGCTGTTACGAGAGAAGAAGCAAGGGAACATAACATAAGAGTAACTGCCATACTCCCCGGGGCGGTTGATACGCCTATTTGGAATAATATAGAAGGAGATTTTGATCATTCTAAGATGATGTCACCTGAAGATATTGCTCAGACAGTGATCTTAGCTTGTAAACAGCCGAAAAAAACATTGATTGAGGATGTTATTGTTCGTCCTATCACAGGGGATTTATAGTATTATTGCAACCAAAAATCTACCCTTCAGCAGGTTCGGGATGACATCTTGGGTGAATTCAGAGTGTTATGAATGAATGAGTGCCAATGAAACGAAAAACTGTTATGCTGAGCCCTTCGATAAACTTGTGCAGAGCTTGTCGCAGCACTCAGGACAGGCTCTGTCGAAGCATGCAACTATTTCTTACGCGACTAATTAGAATCAATTTCTAACATATTCTGAGTGCCGTCTAAATATGCCTCCAAAAGTCATTATTGATGGTTATAATCTGCTACATGTTTCCCCTGAATTGAGCGTTCGGCGTGAAGAACTGTTGGAAAACGCGAGAAACAGACTTATAGAAAAGCTCAGTCGTTATAAAAGGCAAAAGAACGTATTTGTTGCCATTGTTTTTGACGGTTGGAAAGGAGGCATGCCATCTCAAAGTCAGGAAATATTAAAAGGAATCAAAATTATTTATTCAAAGCTTGGAGAAAAAGCGGATGAAGTTATTAAACGTATAATTGCAAATTCTTCAGAAGAGGTCGTTGTGGTTTCGTCAGATAGAGAAATCAGGGATTTTGCTGAAAAACACAACACGGTTTCCGTCTCTTCATCAGAATTTGAGAAAAAAATTGAAGAGGCTTTATTTTATCAAATGAAAGGTTATGACGAGGAGGATTACGAGGAGAGAGAAATTTCTACTAAAAAACGAGGGAACCCGAAAAAGCTTTCCAAAGCAGAAAGAAAAAAAAGAGCAAAAACAAAAAAATTATAAGAATCCTTTTTAACTATTAATTGTCTAAGAAAGTAATATAAAATTACTGTTAATTTTTTTATAGATAAAATTATAAATTTTGTTTTTATTTATTAACGTTTATTGGAGGGATTCTGTATGGCAATTCAAAACGCGAATATTAATGAAAAAAAAGCTGTAACAAATGATGCGGTAAACAAGGTTAATCTTAATAAAACAGACAGCCTTACCCTTGATGTTTATTATTTCAAAGGAGGTCAATCACTGGGATATCATCGTCATCCAACCGGGGATCAGATTTTCACAGTAATTGCCGGTTGCGGTACCTTTAAGCTTGATGACGGTGGTGAAGAAATGCTTGAGGTAAAAGCCGGTTCTACATTTTTAGCCCCTGCCAATGCATGGCACGACCTGGTAGATAACGGAGAAGGCGGACTTATAGCGCAGCAGGTAACCAGGCAACCGGCAGGCATGGAAAAACGGTCATAGAAGTTTTTTCCTCTTTTAGTTTTTTTTCGGTGCGGCGGTTGTTTTAAACCGCGGCACCAATTTTTTTGAACGTAGATTGAAAAAAGATAAATTTTCCATTGAGCAGGCTGCTGAAAAATTCAACCCAACCAAAGATTTCTTTGATGTCAGTGCCATTTGGGGGAAAAGGCCGGCTCTAAAAATTGTCAGATGGATATATAACACTCCTATCACACCTCCCCAGGTTTCGATTGTTGCGCTTGTTTTTGGCATTGCCGCGGCATTCCTGCTTGCGCGCCAAGAATATTTATATTTGTGCGCTGGCGCCATATTAATTCAAATTAAAAATATTTTCGATACGGTTGATGGCCATTTGGCAAGGGCGAGAAATACCCCATCACGGATTGGAAGATTCCTGGATTCCATTATTGATTTTACTACGAACCTTGCGTTCTTCATTGCCATTGGTTTTCATTTGGAAAGCCAATATTCCCCGGCGGGAATTTGGGTTCTTTCCTTTGCTGCTTTTTTAAGCTCGCAATTACAGTGTTCCTATTATGTTTTTTATACTGTGAGTTACGCACATAATGTAAATAGACAGACTGCAAGTAGAGTGGATGAAACTATACAGGAAGAAGACAATGTTCTGTATAGTGATCCTTATAAGCAGAAATTTCTAATGATTCTACAAAAACTTTTTCTTCTGTTTTTTGGCTGGCAGGACCGAATCATGATGAAAATAGACAGATGGAGCCTCAAATATTTTGATAATTCTCCTTCAAACTGGTATCTTAACAAAAAAATGTTAACGATGACTAGCTGGCTGGGCTTGGGGATGCAATTATTTTTTATCTCTTTGTCATCTCTCTTAAATCAATTGTATTTTTATCTATGGTTTGTTATTGTTGCGGGAAACCTTTACTGGGTTTTTTTAATTTATTATCGAATGAAAGGTAAAACATGGAAGATTTAATCAGGAAAATGCTTGTACGCATGGGTGAAGATCCTGATAGAGAGGGACTTCAAAAAACACCAATTCGAGCCTCTAAGTCTTTGAAATTCTTAACCAATGGATACAAGCAGAATATTGATAAAATTCTGAATGGCGCGTTATATGACGTGGAATATGATGAAATGGTATTGGTAAAGAATATTGATGTATATTCTCTTTGTGAACATCATCTTCTTCCTTTTTACGGAAAATGCCATGTTGGTTATATTCCAAATAAGAAAATAGTTGGACTTAGTAAAATTCCGCGTATAGTAGATGTTCTCGCCAGGAGGCTTCAGGTACAGGAACGTCTTACACAACAAATCGCGAAAACTCTTGATGGAGCCTTAAAACCTCAGGGAATCGGAGTGGTTCTTGAGGCAAAACATTTATGCATGATGATGCGTGGAATCGAAGAACAAAATACCATCGTTGTCACCAGTTCAATGCTGGGTGTTTTCCTGAAAGACCAACGCACCAGGATGGAATTCATGAATTTAATACAAAATGGCAAAGCGAATAATTGATAATCTTTTCCATTATCAAAAAAAGCTTTTTGTACTGCCACCTTTTTTGTTTTTTTTCAGTTATTGCTCCCCTGAAAAGCTATGTGTTCTGATTGATAAGGCTTTCTTTTACAATTTTCCAACCGTCTATTTCCTGCTGAAAATGGAGCATTTTTAGAGTAGTGGAATTGATGGGGGCTGATTCATATTTTTGGACAAAAGAGGCAATCATAAAAAAATTACCCCAGCTAATTTTAAGAATTTTTATCTCAACCGATATTTTGCCGGGTCTAATGAAAATAGTTTTCTTGTATTCCTTATAACTCTCCCAGTTATAGGTGGCTTTTGTAAAAGCTTTTGAATAAAAAGACATATATTTATCTATATCTTTTTCTTCCCAGGCTGTTTTCCATGCGTCCAGAAGTTCCTCGATTTTTTTCTTTTCCGTCTCCAGATTATTGGGATCGTCCAGGTCCTCTCTGGTTATTCCTATAACAGCGGATCTATTCGCATTTTTTTTCCATGATTCATGCGCGTCAGCAGTCGTATCTTCAGTGAGCTCATGATAGATCCATCCTTTCAAATCGCCTCCAGCATCGGCCAATACCCAGTCCCCCTGGCTATCCAGCTTTTTTACTATAAATCCCTGCCCCAAACGAGCAATAATATCTGACTCCAGGGATGGCTTTGTCCTTATGTTTACATTATTTGCCACTATCTTCATGTAATGAGATGTTTTTGCAGCAGCGGCAACAACAGCAACTTCATCTTCTTTTTTTTCTTCCTTTATTTCTGCATCAGTCTTTGCCTCTGCTTTCTCATTTACTTCTACATCTTGATTTTCGTTTTTTACAACTGGAAAGGGATTAATTATTTTAGGTATTTCTTTATCAGTTTCTATTGCGGTTGCGACTGTGATATCCTGCTTTGGTAGCTCCTGTTGATTCTCTGCGGGTAGTTTTGTTAATGTGTTTTCGGTTTTTTCCGCTGAGGGAATACTCCTAATTAAAATCCAGAACAATAAAAAAGATAAGGCAACTCCTGATAGTACAACTGAAATTAATATAAAATGTTTTGTGGAAGGGTCTCTTCTGAAACCGGTTTTTACCTCTCGGTTTCTAATATAAATTGTGACCTTTGAGCGGAGATCATACAGAGGGTAAAATAAGAGATCGATAAATCGCCGGTAATTAAAGCCCATGAAAGTGTTTAGCGAGCGCATTCCTCGCAGCTTGCCGCGGGGAGCTTCAATCGCTAATAAAAAAAATGTAATGGCATTGAATTTAAGTTGGCAGATTGGTATTATAACCCAACATTTCATTTATAACAAAATATTACCGAATTCAAGGTAGTGTCCTGTTTTGGAGGTTCCTTGGAGACAACTAATTTGTCTGAAAGTGTTATGTTCCACACGCACTTTTGGTTTGCTATAGTGATTTTAATTAGTACCTTCCAAATGCAAGGAGGAAATACTAATGAAACGTCGTGATTTTCTAAAATCATCCGCCGTGATTGGTGGAACAACTGTTTTTGGTATCCCTTCCTATAGTAATGCCGCCGACGGGAAAGCGAAAATTAAAAAATATAAGGAAATCGGAAAAACCGGTTTAAAAATGAGCGATATCTCTTTTGGATGCGGCAAGCTTCCCTCTGCCTCGTTGATTGCACGGGCAATAAATAGAGGAATTAATTATTTCGATACCTCCCCTGATTATGGACCAAGTGAGAGTATTTTGGGAGAAGCCGTTAAAAAGTTCAAAATACGGGACCGGATGATTATTGCGTCTAAATTCTGCAAGCCGATTCCGTACCCAGGACATCTTCCGCTTGGTTCCGTCAAAAGAGATTATATTGAAGCAGTAGAGGGCAGTCTTTCACGGCTAAACACTGATTACCTTGATATCTGCTTTGTTCATGCTATTGGTGAGGAGGAGAGTAAAAAATTTGGGGGACAAAGGCTCTTGGATGAAAATATGCTCTCCGCGGTAGAGACTTTAAAGAAAGCGGGAAAGATAAGGTTTCTTGCTATATCCTCTCATGGTCCAGAGAACCTTGAACCACTGTTACTATCCGCAATAGAATCTGGACATTATGATATTATTATGCCCGCGTTTAATTTTATGAAATTTCCCCAAATCCCGGGAGTCATTCAAGAAGCAAAGAAAAGAGGGGTAGGGGTTATTGCCATGAAATCATTAGCCGGTGCCAAGGATATGAAACTTAACACCGGGGGTGACAGTTTTCCTCATGCCGCGTTCAAATGGGTATTAAAACATCCGGAAGTGGATGGTCTGATTGTAACCATTACCGCAACCGATCAGCTTAACCATTATGTTCAGGCATCTGGGAAAGAATTCACTGCATCATCTCAGGCAGCATTAGACCGGTACGCGAAACTCTATTCACGTGAATATTGTAGAACCGGCTGCGGGGACTGTCTCGAAAGCTGCTCTTCAAAAGTTAATATCGCCACAATTTTGAGATACCAGATGTATTTTCAGGACTACGGAATAGAAAAAAGAGCCATGGAATGTTATACTTCATTAAAACAAAAAGCTGACGCTTGCTTTACCTGCGCAGACATTTCTTGCCAAAAGGCATGCCCATATGAACTGCCTGTTGCCTCAATGCTGCAAAAGGCTCATGAGCAATTATCGTTTAGCGGTTAATTATAAAATTTAACATGGAAATTTTAAAAATACTTTGTTAATATATCCACTTCTGAATATTAAATTTAATTTTAATTAATATTATAACAATATGCCACAAGCACCAGAAGGAACAATTTTTCATATAGGTAAGGCCAGAAAAGAAGTAAGCATTAAGAATGCTCCAGAGGAGTTATTGAGCCGTTTGATGTACTGCAAAGATCTCGATGAAGCAATTGACAAGGAATATAATATTAAAAAAGCAATGCGACTAACACGGGAAAATATTGATGAAATTGCGAGGAAACTGGGGATTGAGGTCGAAATTACCAACTTGATGGGAGCAGGCGCAGAAACTCTCAGCTTGAGAATGCTTGATAGAAAAGGAGTCAAGCTGATAGTCTCGGAAGATATCGAAAGAGAGGACTTCAATATCATGGATATTTATTATAAACAGTTTACCCATATTACAGGAGCGGGTATGTTTACTGGCGGAGATCTCAAGCCTGAAGGCGTTCTAATGGCAGAGGAATGTTTTTTACTTTTAGGATAAACCCGCTAAATATACAATCTCACTTCGTTTTTATCCGCAAATTAATACTTCCGCTTATTTGTCTAAAAATATAAATCTTCAACATTTTCTTCATAGCCATTATAAAGCAGCGTTCTCTGCTTTTCTTCTGACGGGATCATCCTTTCGAGCTGCTGGGACCAGCGGGGATGGGGGACACCGGGGTTGACATTGCCGGAAAAATCGTACTCTCGAGGTGCTATTCTATTCCAAAAAGTATCCGGTTCATCCTCTCTAAATTCAATGCGAACGATTGATTTGATACTTTTATAACCATATTTCCATGGTGTGATTAAACGCAAAGGCGCCCCATGCTGTTTCGGAAGCTCATGTCCGTAAATTCCGGTGACAAGAAGCGTGAGTTCGTTCATTGCCTCTTCCATGCTCAATCCCTCAACATAGGGCCACGGTTCGTAAGTTCTGTATTTTTGTCCCGGAGCTATTTCCCGATTATAAAAGCTGATAATTCGGACATATTCCGCTGAAGATGTTGGCTGGAAAAATTTAATTAGTTCTTTCATTGGAAATCCTGTCCATGGAACAGCCATAGCCCAGGCTTCCACGCACCGGAATCGGTATAACCTTTCTTCTAAAGGAAAACGCCGGATTAATTCATAAACGTCTCCTTTCCAGGGTTTTTCTATGTGACCAGTTATTTCTATCTGCCAGGGTCTCACTTTAAAATCATCCATCATTTTCCAGACTATTTTTTTTAAATTGGTAAACTCATAAAAATTGTTATACTTTGACGCTATTTTCTCATCCGTAAGCGGACGATCAAGGGTAAACGCGGGGTTTCTTTTTGCGGGATATAAGGGTTTTTGAAGGCCTATTTTTTGGTCACTGCCTTTGGGAATAAATTTGCCCGGCTTAGATTTAATATTGTTTTTTAAATCTGCGCCAAAGGCATTTCCAAAACCGGTCACTCCACCTAATGCACTTAAACCGGCAATTCCAATTTTTTTAATCAAAGAACGCCGGTTCATGAATATATGTTCCGGAGTTGCTTCGTTTTCAGGAATTTCCCAGCAACGGCGCTTTTTTATTAAAACCATTTTTTTTATTTACGGTTATTTTATCCCCGCGAAAATGGGTATCTAAAATAGATTCCCAATCATGTTGGAAATGAGAATACGCAGTTTTAAAAAAGTCAAAGCCCAGCTTCGCCGCAACTAAATTTCAGCATAATCACCCTGTTTTTTTTGACAGGGAGAAACAGGATAAACTAGATAGTTATCATGTTAATCCATATCTTCTGTCTAAAAATTTTCATTCGTTTTGCTTCCCTGTTTAACTGTTAGTCCTTTCCGTAAATCTGGCTATCCGGGATGAATGCCAGCCATGCAAAGGCAAAATGATTTCCGTGAATGATCGGGTTTAGCTGTTTCCCTGCAAGAGAACCTTTTATTGCCTTGCCGGTTATGTTCCAAAACGAATTTGTTTGTTCGTCCACAAAAACCCCATCTTTTCTCTTGAAAGACAGTTGTTTACCATTCAGCGCGGATTCAAAGACCGTTGCCGCGCCTATATCACGGGAGCCTGCTATGGATGCTTTATCTAAGGCGGAAGATGTTCCGGGCAGGTGGAAAATAACCAAATCGGTTTTTCCAACTTTGTCATGGATAACTTTTTCTTTTTGTATTGTCGAGAGGGGATAAATTTTATTAATACCGTTTAGAGAGACGTTAATGATTCGTTCCATAGGAGGTAAGCGATTATCCGGTGCATTCTGCAACAGAAAGGGGGTATTATTTATATCATCGTAGCCCACATAAGGGTTCTTCCCGTAACGTCTAAGGTACCCGGTTTTTTTTGAAAGTACTTTGCCGTGGGGATAGCTTTCCTTGAAATTTGCGTAAGAGATAATAAAAGAATGGAGAACTTTTAATTTAGCTCCTGTCAAATCACCAACAATAGCCAATCCTATAAATTGCTGCCACCATGTTTCGGTTTGACGATCGTACATGACGAGATCGCTGTTACGGAGCTTACCGGTAGTGCCAAAGTCGAAAAGAAAAGACTTGCCGTTAAATTCAAGGCGTCGGTCAAATACAATAGAGGAGTTGCAAAGCGGGCAGAAAGTTACTGTTAAAGGGGTTCCTTTAATTTCATCATTAACTATTTCGTGCCAGATTATGATCTGTATGGGATATGCCTTTGCCTCACCATTTATTTCAACGGCTACTACCGGCTCATTTGGTTTGAGCCATTTGTCGGCATTTAAGAATGAAACAAAGGATGGTTTATCAATTGATGGGATGCCGTCTTTTGGTGGGCCTCCTGATAGAATTTCCGAGAAATTTATAGAAGTTTTCTCGAAGTTGGTCTTTGACCATTCAGACTTCCAACTCAATGGATCTCCTCCGGAAGATCGTAAAAATTTGGTTGACACTAAGCCAGCAAAAACTGCTATAAGTATTATTAATATTATAACTTTTGGAGAGCGTGGCATATTTTTCCGCAACCCTAAAAATTAACGATTAAAAAGTTATCTTGGATTATATTTTGGAATGCATCGACCGTGTCGATGCAGAATAGCAATGACGCTGGTCATCACGCTCCAAAAGTTCGCACCGAGACGCTCGGTGCACTCCCAAAAAGCACCATGGTGCACTCCAAATCATTAAAAATCGTCTCTTACTTTAACCTTGTTGCAAGGAAACTTTTTTCTTAGTTTTTCTAACTCTTCTTTCTCATTCTCTATTCTTGACGCATAACTACCAAATTTCCATTCCTCAGCATTCTCCACATAAGCATGTTTTGCAGGGTTGTACCATATATAGTTAAGCCTTGCAAAGTAAGATTGTTCAAAAGTAATGCAAGCATCCCAGTAATTATGCATTATCTTTTTTGCCCTTCTTGATTCAGCAATATTTTTCTTAATCCACAATGATACGAATTTATGGATATCATTGAACATTTTAGACAGGGTACCACTATTAGCTGGTGCATTGGACATTAGATGATAGTGATTGTTTAAGATAACCCAGTCCTCAAGTATCCATCCATATTGTTTGAAACCAATTTGAATTGATTTTAATAATCTCTGTTTAGCTTCATTTGTTTTTAACCAGTGTTTTTTTTGATATGTAGCACCGGTAATAAAGTATTTTGCCTTGGGAGAAAACAGATGAGGAGGATTATGTTTATATTCTTTATAAATTGTATTTTTCATGTAACTCGGCCAATTAGTTGTTTATATGATACTTTGGAGTGCATCGACCGTGTCGATGCAGAATAGCAATGACACTGGTCATTGCGCTCCAAAAATTAGCACCGAGACGCTCGGTGCACTCCAAAAGAACACTATGGCGCATAGTGCACTCCAAAAAAAAATTAACGATTAGACTGTTTTTGGCTATGAATAGAGGTGCCTGCTTTATATAAACCTTTTGAGCTGTTGATGTTCGGATATATTCGTACATTGTTTTCCAGCAAAGTGCCTGGGCAGGTGACGGCATTACAGCCTATTTCCCCGAAATCACCAATCATAGCCCCTAATTTTTCCATCTGTGTTGGAATTATCTCTCTACCAATATTTATTTTAATTTCCCTGATAAAACCTTTGGTCTTTTCTTCTTCTGTCCGAAACTGAAGGTTTGCAAGTTTAACTCCGGCGCCCAGGTTTACATAAGAACCGATAATGGAATCGCCAATGTAGGCAAAATGTCCGGCTTCAGAATGGTTCATCATAATAGCGTTTTTAATTTCTGTGGTATGCCCTACAACGCAGCTTTCTCCCACTATGACATTTCCACGGACATAAGCGCCTTGTCTAATCTCTGTATTCTTACCAAAGTAAACATGATGTTTAATAATTGCGGTTGGTTCCAGAATTACGCCTTCCTCTATAAAAATATTCATTTCACTGGAAATAAACGGTTCCTGCAGTTTTATGAACTTATTAACAAATATTAATTTCAAAGAAGAGTCTTCCGGCAATGTCTGTAATTCAAATCCCTCCGGTATCCTGGAATTTGAATCTCTTCCTGAAACTTTTCTCTCAATAAAGGATTCAATTTTTTTGAGAGGAGACCAGAGAAATTCACAATCCTGAAAAATATTTTCCGCTTCAAACTGATCCAAATGTGAAAAGAAATTTTTAAACATAGTTTTTCTCTGCGGTTAAATGCTATTGAAGCTCCCCGCAGCAGAGCTGCGACAGCGCTCGCTAAGCACTTTCAAAATAATCAAAAAAACCTTTTTTAGTCTTAGCTCCCAACCATCCGGCGGTAACATATCTTTTGAGGATAGGAGCAGGCCAAAACCGTTGTCCGAATATAGAGCTAAACTTTTCCATTTCCTTCAATATATTATCGAGTCCCTGAGCATCGGCGTAATGAAGTGGTCCGCCTTTATCCTGTGGAAAACCGGTGCCGGCCAGCATTGCAATATCAATATCACTTAAAGAAGAAACCTCTTCCTGGAAAGAGATGGCGGCTTCATTAATCATAGGGAGCAAAAGACGATGAACAGAAAATTCCGTATTGGAAATCCCTGTTTCTTTTTGAGTTTCTTTGATTATATTTTCTAAAAAACAATCGTCTTTTCCTTCGTTTGAATAATCGTAAATTCCTTTCCCGCTTTTGGTTCCTAATCGACCTGAGGCTGTGATCTTTTTTATCAATGCTGCTGGTTTCATTCTTTCACCATAACTTTTGTATAAAATATCGGCTACGGAATCAGCCACATCCAGACCAAGCATATCTACTAAAGTAAAGGGACCCATTGGCATGCCAAAAGAGACCATTGCCTCATCAATTTCTTTTGCACTGGCAGCGCTTTCCTGCATGGCATAAAAGGCTTCATTGATGTAAGACATTAGAATCCTGTTAACCAAAAAACCGGCACACTCGTTTACTCTCACAGGAATCTTTCTTAATGATTCTGAAAAAGAGACTACATCATCAACTGTTTCATCCGAAGTCTGGAGTCCTGGAATAACCTCTATCAGTTTCATAACGTGGGCGGGATTGAAGAAATGCATTCCAACCACTTTATCCGGTTTATTAGTAACAGACCCTAACTCAGAAATGGAAAGAGCCGATGTATTGGACGCCAGAATAGTTGTTTCCGGACATGATTCGCCTAATTCCTTGAAAACTTTCTTTTTCATCTCAATGTTCTCAGGGACGGCTTCTATGACGATATCCACATCTGAAAAATCCTTATAATCTATTGCGATGGAAATCAACGCCATTTTTTTAACCATTTCATCAGACGTCATTTTTCCTTTATCGATCCTTGATTGATATATCTTTCGGGCTGCCTCCACGCCGGTTTTTGCTCTCTCTTCATCAATATCCTTAATAACAACAGGAAGGCCTGAATAACTGATAACCTGGGCAATGCCTCCTCCCATAGACCCCGCACCAACAACCCCTGCCTTATAAATATACAAAAATAATATCTCCAGAATTATTATTTTGTAATGTACATTCTATCATAAATAATTCACGTTGATTTGTGAAAACCAGTGATTTAACGTTTTTTTTAAGAATAAAACAAATACAAAAACTAAATCGGTCAATTGAAACTACCTGCTGTAGGCCGCATGGAATCCACCCGAAGGTTAAGACCATGGATGGTAGAGCTAAGCTCAGCTTTGCCACGCTGAGCGGGGCTTTGTCGAAATAAACATAGAGTATACACACACCCCTGAGTCAGGTTGTCCGAAAACTAAGATTCTAGGCAAAAAGGCGGATTTTTAAACAATCAGCAATTTTTCCAAGTTCACACCACCCCTGCGCTTCGCCTTGTAAGTTAAGTCTTAGCGCCTCCCCTCCTTGCCAAGAAGGGGATTAAGGGGAGGGCATAGATGAATATTTTTTCCATTGTCAGAAAAACGGTAGAATTTGTCATTTCGACTAAAAGGAGAAATCTTTAAATTCTGTATGATCAGGCTTAAGATTTCTCGCTCCGCTCGAAATGACTGGTACTGGCAGTATTCGGACAGCCTGTATTAAGGGAGTGTCGCCCTCTAACCATGTTGCAGGATGATGCCGATTTTAAAGAATAATTATTCCCCAATGGGAAATTAATTACCTCTCGTATCATGAATGAACAGGAGGGCACTGTTCTTAATTTTACTAAAGAAAGCGGTTTAACTTTAGAAAAATGGATGAGAGATGAAAACCGGTCAGCATTTTATTTACAATAAGATAGAATTTTCCATGTTGGATTTTTTTGTCGATTTAGCCTGGAATGGTATTAGAATTGCATCTAATGAAAATACTTAAGGAATTTTTCTTAATTCCGATATAATAATTAGAGGATTTTTACAGGGAGGGTTAAAAAATGGATAATGGGCAAATCCCGGAAGAAGATTACAGAAAATTATATGGTGCTTTTGTCAATGCCATTGGAAACTCTAAGGAGATTCGAGCGATAATCGAAAATTTAAGAGAAAGAAATAAAATTAATTCTATATCCATGTTTGCCTTGATAGTTAAGTTAGAAGAATTGTTAGACAGTTCTTCTTTGCCCGCGAAGACAAACCTTCCTGCTGTTAAGAAAAAAGAAAAGACAAAATGTTTAAATGAAACGGCTGAAGGGGAATACATTGATGGGGAAAAATTGACCCCCAATGAAATAGCTTTTGAAGAATTTTGCCGAAAAAATTTCGATGAAGAAAAGTGGCTGATAGAAAATAGAATAAAATTTTAAAAACTTGAAAGTGTTTAGCGAGCGCTGTCGCAGCTTGCTGCGGGGAGCTTCAAAACGAGAATATTGCTGTTTTGCGGCCTATCCGATCACAACCCTTTTTTATTCATTTCTTCTTCATAATACTTGTTGTACATGACTTCCCATTCATTAGACCCTTCCCAAATATCCTTTGAAAGAGAATTTAATTTATTTTTTACGAAACCATCCACTTCATCGTCGACTGCTAATACCTCCGTTATAACTTTGACTACTTGGAGCCTCACTTCGGTTATTTCAGCAATATAATCCAACTCTTCTCTTTTATCAAAGTCATCCATAATACAATTTGCCAGATGATTTATTTTTTCCCTGGATAATTTCACAGAACCAGATCCCTTTCCCTGACCAGTTTCTTTTTAATCATTTGAAACATTCTCCGATGATCAACATTTCCACTGTCCATTTCGCTTGCATGACTTGCTATTATTTTTTTAACTTCATCGTCTAATTTATTTTCAACCATTAAATCTTCAATGATAATGTCGCTAATGATCTCTTTCAGTTTGGAGGTATCTTCGGTAAAGATGATAAATTCCTCATCAAGCAGAGAAGAGGTCAGCTTGTCTGTAATAAGTTGTATCATTTCTTTTTTTAATCTCATGGTCTTTAACCCTTAATTTAATTATCTAAGATACCGCAATCAAGCTTCGCTAAAAAAACACAGTTTTGCAAGTTTATAGTACAGAGGATTCAATTACAACATGATCTTTTAGTTTTTCCACATAAGCGTATGGTAATCTTATCTTTCCAATCAGAGGTCTCAATTTTCCCTCTCCATGGCAATCAGACCCACCGGTTACTAAAAGATCATATTTTTTTGCAATAGCTAAAAGATCTTGCGAATGCTTTTTGTCAAATTTGGAATGATAGACTTCCAGCCCTTTTAAGCCTATGGAAATTAAAGAACGGATTAATTTGTCCAGGTCTTCTGACTCGGGATGTGCGAGAACAGGTATACCCCCGGTACTTAATATTAATTTAATAGCCTCCTGAGGGGTTAAGGCATCTACTATTTCATAAGCAGGTTTGTCGGAACCTATATATTTGTCAAATGCTTCATAGATATGAGAAACAACGTTATTTCTATAAAGAAAATGAGCCAGATGCAGGCGTCCTATGGTTCCGGGGCCCGCGAACTTCAATAAAGCATTAAAATCAATGTGAACATCCTGTGCGTTCAGGTTATTTACGATCTTTCTTAACCTGTTCTTCCTTTTTTTCTTTAGCTCAGCCAGGGTCTTTTGTAGCGCGATATCCTGGCAATCAATAAAATATCCCAAAAGGTGAATTTCTCCATCCCCGGTTGAAGCGCTAAGTTCAATACCGGGAATGACTTCAACATCGTATTGCTTAGCTTCTGAAACAGCTATAGCAACACCTTCAACAGTTTCGTGATCGGTAATAGAGATGGCCTTAAGGCGGTGCTTGAAGGCGTTTTTTAAAACAGCTTCAGGAGTGAAAAAGCCATCGGAAAATGTAGTGTGCAGGTGTAAATCAGCGTATTCTTTAGTCATAACTTCAATACCTCAGACAGTCAATATTCTTGGAGCGGGAGACGGGGCTCGAACCCGCGACATTCAGCTTGGGAAGCTGACACTCTACCAACTGAGCTACTCCCGCCTGAAAGTGTTTAGCGAGCGCATTCCCCGCAGCTTGCTACGGGGAATCTTCAATGATTAATTATAGCAAAAAAAAGATTATCTTATATGCTTCGCATTAAAAAAGGAAAGAATAGTAGCAACTTTAGAGTTTTGAGTCAAATGGTTTATAAATGCAATATGGAGGGAACTTTATTATTTTGTCAAAACTTTTTGTTCTTGACCTTATTATTCGGTATGGCTATGATATCGACATTTGAAAATCAAAAAAACAGGCAAGTTTGATATCTCCGATAAGATTATAGTTTTTCTTGCCACTGGAGCTTATGTCGGTTATTTCCCTTTTGCGTCCGGTACCCTGGGTTCCCTCTGGGGAATTGTTTTCTATTATCAGTTTTTAGAACTTCAACCGCTTTTTTACGTCTTTATTACATTCGTTTTATTTATTGTAGGCGTACGGATTTCAGATCGCGCGGAGAAAGTTTTCGGTAAAAAAGACGATGGGAAAATTGTTATTGATGAAATTTCCGGTATGATGTTTTCTTTAATTTTTATTCCAAAAAAAATTGAGTTGATAATCGCGGCTTTCGTGTTGTTCAGGCTATTTGATATATTAAAACCAATAAAAAAACTGGAAAAGATTGAAGGAGGCATGGGCATAATGGCAGACGATCTTTTAGCCGGGATTCTTACAAATGTTCTTTTACAAGTCTATGTTTATGTTATCCTGTAACCAAATAGGGCAAAGAGATAAATTCCTAATATCAAATTGAAAAATAACAAAAAATCTCAATAAGAAAATAATATATATTTTGTTGCGGATTCGTTGCGCTGCGTCTATTAGTGTAATCCGTTAGATCTAATAAAATGGATTTAATCAGGGCTTTTATCGCAATTTCAATGCCGTCTCAAGTTCAAAATGCGGTAGAGAATATACAGGATAGATTCAAGGAAATGAAAGCGCCGATCCGATGGGTAAAACCTTCAAACCTTCACCTGACTCTTAAGTTTCTTGGCAATATTTCTGAAGAACAGTTTGAAGGAGCAAAAAAATGTATAATAGAGGCTGGCCAGGGGGTGAATTCCTTTACTTTAAAAACATCCGAAATCGGAGGTTTCCCAAACTTAAATTATCCTAAGGTTTTATGGCTGGGATTTTCCGATCCGGATGGAGAGCTGCATAAATTAGTAGAAAATATTGAGTTTCAACTCCAAAAAATAGGATTTGAACCGGAAAGGCGAAAATTCACTCCGCACCTTACTATCGGCCGGATAAAATCACCAAAAGGAAAAAAAGATTTTATCCGAATGCTTCATGAAGAAAAAAATGTTTCCTGTGATGATATTTGTGTAACATGTTTTAAACTCATTAAAAGCGATTTAAAGCCTTCCGGGCCTGAATATTCTGTTTTGCACACGTTTAACTTTTTAAAGGAGTGATTAAGATGGCTGGCAAAGAGGGAAAAGAAAAAGCATTGGATTTAGCATTCGCTCAAATCGAACGTCAATTTGGCAAAGGATCCATAATGAAACTCGGCTCCGGAGCAATCGACAGGGACATTTCGACTATTCCAACCGGGTCCATCTGCCTGGATTCCGCTTTAGGAGTTGGGGGAATACCGAAGGGCAGGATTATAGAAATTTATGGACC
Source organism: uncultured Nitrospinota bacterium (assembly GCA_964394335.1). Lineage (GTDB taxonomy): Bacteria > Nitrospinota > Nitrospinia > CAJXCL01 > CAJXCL01 > CAJXCL01. Next base: position 28,832 of record CAYMVZ010000009.1, read on the forward strand.
GGAATCTTCCGGTAAGACAACTTTAGCGCTTCATATTGCGGCTGAGGCCCAGAAAAAAAAGGGTGTTGCCGCTTTTGTGGATGCCGAACATGCCCTTGACCCTGTTTACGCAAAAAAGCTCGGGGTTAATACAGATGATCTACTCATTTCACAACCGGATACCGGCGAGCAGGCGCTGGAAATAGTAGAGGTACTTGTCAGGAGTGGAGCTATTGACGTAATTGTTGTTGATTCTGTCGCGGCTCTTGTTCCAAGAGCCGAACTGGAAGGAGATATGGGAGATTCTCACATGGGGTTGCAGGCAAGGCTGATGTCGCAGGCGATGAGAAAATTAACCGCAATTATCAGTAAATCCAAAACAGCGTTAATCTTTATTAACCAGATTCGGATGAAAATCGGTGTTATGTTTGGTAACCCGGAAACCACAACAGGTGGAAACGCGCTTAAATTTTACTGTTCCGTCAGGCTTGATATTCGCAGAATAGCTACTATTAAATCCGGACAAGATGCTATTGGAAATAGAACCAGGGCAAGAATCGTTAAAAATAAAATCGCGCCTCCTTTTAAAGATGCTGAATTTGACATAATGTTCGGAGAAGGAATCTCAAAATATGGCGAACTGATAGATCTTGCGTTAGCGAATAATATTATTAACAGAAGTGGTACGTGGTTTTCTTACAACGAAACTCGAATGGGGCAGGGGCGAGATAACGCGAAAACATTTTTAAAAGAAAATAATGATATTGCCAGTGAGATTGAAACAAAAATAAGAACGGTTTTAAAGCTTCCTGTTGTTGGCGCTGAAACGGCAAAAGAGGAAAAAAAGGGAAAATCCGGAAAATAAATCTATAAATGGATACCTGGTATATCTTCACATTGTTTTCTGCTTTCATTGTTGGCGCTGTCATGGGAAGCTTTTCCAATGTATGCATATACAGAATTCCCCTTCAGCTTTCCATTGTTCGTCCCGGTTCGTACTGTCCTAACTGTAAAACTCCGCTTGCTATTTTAGATAATATCCCTCTACTGAGTTTCGTCTTATTAAAAAGCAAGTGCCGGTACTGTCAGGGAAAAATTAACTGGCGGTATCCGGTGGTAGAACTTTTAACCGGGATATTTTATCTCCTGCTTTTCATGAGGTTTGACTTTCCTCTTGCCATTATCTACTCCCTGTTAGCCACATCTTTGATCGTCATTACGTTTATAGACATAGACTATAAAATTATCCCCAATGTAATTACACTACCCGGCATACCGATAGGCCTTGTTCTATCATATTTTTTTCTACCCCATTCAATAATAAGCGCTTTGATTGGTCTACTGGGAGGAGGTGGGTTACTCCTCTTAATGGCAGTAATTTACCCGGGAGGAATGGGAGGTGGAGACATAAAAATGATTGCCATGTTAGGCACCTTCTTGGGATGGGAAGAAGTTTTTCTTACAATTTTTCTTGGCTCGTTAATCGGTTCGGTTGTAGGAATAACAATGATTATTCTGAAAAAAGGAGGCCGAAAAACCAAAATTCCTTTTGGTCCTTACCTCGCCACCGGAGCTATCTTATCCATCTTCTTTGGCAACGCAATAATAGAGTATTACGTTAATTTTTTTTAGCTTATTTGACAGGATGAACTGGATTTACCGGATTTGTTATTTAGTAATATAAAGAAGAACGAGTATCAACAAAAATAAAATTAGCTTTCAGTTATTAGCGGACTGTGGTAGGCAAAAAAACTGAACACTGAAAGCTGATTGCTGAAAGCTTTTACCAATGGCCAATCCTTTTATCAGCCAAAAAAAAGAACAAGCTTTAAAAGAAAAGATGAGAAGCCTGGATATTTATGAAAAGGATATTATAGAGTCTTTTATCCGATCCGGCGGCAGGGGAGGGCAGAATGTAAATAAGACTTCCACCTGCGTTTACCTCAAACACCTTCCCACGGAAATAGAGGTCAAATGCCGGAGAGGACGGACCCAGACATTAAACCGTTACTATGCGAGGCTGACACTATGTAGTAAAATAGACACCTTGATAAAAGGCAAAAAGAGCGCCGAACAACAGCGAATAGAAAAAATCAGAAGGCAAAAAAGGAAGCGCTCAAAAAGGGCAAAAGAGAAAGTTTTAAAAGAAAAACATTTGCAGGCAAAGAAGAAAAATTTACGAAAATCGGTGGATGAGGCAAGTGACTAAAATGCTTACCCATGTTGTCATTCCCGCATGATTTCAGCGGGAATCCAGGGATCACTTTGACTACTGGATTTAGCTTCGCCCCGCAAAGCGTGGCTTCGCAGATTCGCCCTTTGAAGTATGCCTGCGAAGACTTGAATTCCGATAGGAACACTCGGGAATGACATTCAGAGAGTGAGGGAATATAATTTATAACAGAGATTCCCAATCAATACTGAAACAAGTTCAGCACAGGGCCGGGAATGACACCATTGTGATTAATGGTGTTTTTAGATATCATCAATAAAACTTTATTAATTAAGGAGGTTCTTTATGCGAAATTTAGTATTGGCAGTTGTAATTTTGATCTTATTTGTTTTACCGGTTTATGCTGATGACAACGGTTTGATCAGCCTTAAAAGTTCATATGATGTTAAAACAACCATAGACCGTCTTGAATCGGTTTTGAAAGAAAAAGGAATGACAATATTCAAAAGGGTTAATCATACGAAAGGGGCTAAGAATGTGGGGTTGAAGCTCCGCCCAACTGAATTATTGATATTCGGTAACCCAAAGGTGGGGACGCCGTTAATGCAGTGTGAACAGAGTGCTGCAATTGATCTTCCCCAAAAAGCGTTAGCCTGGGAAGACGGTAAAGGCCAGGTATGGCTGAGCTATAATAATCCGGACTACATCGCAGAGCGTCATAATATTTCAGGATGTGAAAAAGTTATTAATAAAATCAAGAATGCTTTGAGTAAATTTACCAAAAAAGCCACGGCAAAACCCTGAAAGTTGAGCCACAATAGTTAAATTACAAATATGCCTGCAAATGATTTGTTTCTCACCATCGATCAGGGAGGTCATAGCAGCCGCGCGTTAATATTCAACGGGCAAGGTGAAGTTTTAACCCATGAATCAGAGAGAGTCACCACTGCAAGCCCAAAAGAGAATTGGGTGGAACATGATTCGGAGAAGATGGTTTTGTCCGTTGAACATGCCATCAAAAAGGCGGTTGTCGCGATTGGGGCTCGAGCTAAAAACATTGTTGCCGCCGGTCTTTCAACCCAACGTTCTAATATCACTTGCTGGGATAATAAAACCGGTGAGGCCTTGTCTCCAACAATAAGCTGGCAGGACAGACGCGCTGCTTTGTGGGTAGGGCGGTTTTCGCGGCATGAAACAACAATTCATCAAAAAACCGGTCTTTTTCCGAACGCGCACTATGGTGTGAGCAAGCTGAGATGGTGCATGGAAAATTTGCCTGCTGTAAAAAAAGCTTATGAGAACGGCTGCCTATCCTGGGGGCCGATGGCGAGTTTTCTGTTATTTCGGCTGCTGGATCAACATCCTTTGTTAGCTGACCCGGCAAATGCTTCACGAACGCTTTTATGGAATTTACAATCCTTGAATTGGGATAAAGAACTGCTCAATTTGTTTGAACTCCCGGTTAGACCGCTGCCGCGATGTGTTCCCAGTCGATATTATTTTGGGGATCTTAATGTGTCCGGGAAGAAAATCCCTTTACATATAGTTACAGGTGACCAATCTGCAGCATTGTTTGCTTATGGTAGGCCAAAGCCGGAAACCGCTTATATAAATATTGGAACGGGAGCTTTTGTGCAACGTCCTTTTAAAGAGTATACCCTTGGTTCATCCAAACTGCTTACAAGCATCGTCCTGCAAGATGGAAATGAGTTAACATATGTGTTGGAGGGAACAGTTAATGGAGCAGGGAGTGCACTGGCTAAAGTAGAGGAGGAGTTGGGAATCGATCCGGTAGAGACAAAACAACAATTACCGGAATGGCTAAAAAACGCAAAATCACCTCCTTTGTTTCTTAACGGAGTCTCAGGTCTTGGAACGCCATTCTGGATTCCTGATTTTAAATCAAGATTTGTCGGAAATGGAAAAAATTGGGAGAAAATTGTTGGTGTGATTGAAAGCATAGTGTTTCTATTACGTGTCAACATGGATGAAATGCAGAAACTATTTTCTTCACCTGAAAAAATTCTCATCAGCGGTGGATTGTCGGCATTAAATGGATTATGCCGGAAGCTTGCGGATCTTAGCGGAATCCCGGTGTACAGACCGGTAGAACATGAAGCAACAGCTGAGGGTACTGCCTATCTTTTAAGAGGGCAGCCTGACGAATGGCCGGAAGCAAAACCGGGGGTGTGGTTTAAGCCGAGGCATAAGCCTGAACTTGAAAAACGTTTTAAACAATGGCTAAACTTAATGAATGATGCAATTATAGAACAAAAATCATGAACTCTGGATTAAGAGTTAACTTTAAGAGTTTTATGTAATAATGAAAAAATTACGCTTTATACTATTTATCTCTTGCGTTTTTATTTCTTCCTGTAACGATAAAATCGATAATAAAGCCTCTCAAAAAAGGATATTACTAAGAATTTCATTGGAAAAATTTAAACAAAAGCTTGATACGAATCATTATATTTTGATTGATGTAAAGACAAAAAAAGAGCACGAAAAGGAAAGTATTCCGGGATCGAGGTTGATTGATTTTTATGGGAATGATTTTAAAAGTAATATCAATAACCTGGATAAAAAGAAAAAATATTTAATTTATTGTCACAAGGGGGCGAGATCGGCACTTGCATTGCGTTTAATGAATATGCTTGAGTTCAAGGAGGTCTATGAATTAAAAGGAGGAATTTCTGCCTGGAAATCGGCCGGATTTAAAGTAGTCAGGGAAGGGACTTAACTTTGTTCCCATTTGTAACCGGTTGGGTTATTTGCTTCCCCTGCCAGGTGTTCAACCGTGTTATCTCATCGTTTATCGACTTCAATATTTGAGATTTTCCGAGGTTCCACTTTGGAGCGATCAGGAGTTCATCTGGGCAGTCACCTACAAGGCGGTGTATTATTATCCCGGGGTCAAGGTGCTCTATAAACTTGATAACTACCCTCATGTATTCTTCAAACTCAAAAGTTTCGATTTTTTCTTCGTAATAGTCTTTTTCCATGTCAGTCCCTTTTACAACATGAAAGTGGTGGATTTTAACCCCATCAACGCCTATGGATGACAGATAGTTTGCCGTCCTCATCATGTCATTGAGATCTTCACCGGGCAGTCCAAGAATAATGTGAGCGCATGTATGTATGGATCGTTTTTTTAATTCGTTAATGGCAATCGTAAAATCTTTAACCGTATGATTGCGGTTAATCTTATTTAAAGTTTTGTCATTTGCGGATTCGAGTCCGAGTTCCATAATTAAAAAAGTTTTTCGGGAAATTTCCTCAATAAGATCGAGAGTTTTGACCGATAAGCAGTCCGGTCGTGTCCCGATAGAAATACCGACAATTTCATCAAATTCCAACGCTTCCTCATAAATAGTTCTTAATTCTTCAGCAGAAGCTAAGGTATTTGTATGTGTCTGAAAGTAGGCTATAAATTTCTCAGTTTTATAACGCTTTTTCAGCGATTTTATGCCACCTTTTATCTGTTCTGGAATGGATAAAGATGGGTCGGCGGAAGGGGATGAAAAACTCTTAGGGTTGCAGTAAGTGCATCCCCCCATTTCTCTGCTATTATTTCTGTACAGCAAATCTGTAAAATTGCGTTTTTTTAGCACAATTTTTGATTGTAGACCGGGCGGCAGCCTATTTGGTTGCGGCCCCCTGGCCGCTCTGTGTGGACAGTTGAATCCAGCGTCTATTCCTATTTTATAAACAGGGTAACCGAATTTCTCTTTAAGAAAGAAGCCAAAAGCTTTATATCGTAATTCGGGAGGAGAGAGTTTAACCTTCATAGGCTTGCAATTCTCTTGATTTTGAGTATAAACTTTGTTTTTTCATATTCCTGTCTAAATTTTTATATTATCCGTCTTTTCCTTAACTATCAAGGAGATAGTTATTACCTGAATATTGCATGATGAATTTTAAAAGGTATTTATATTAAGAGGGTATCTTCGCATCAGCGATTATGATGCAAAAAAAAGTTAACCCAATTTGTGAAACTGATATTTATGTATTTTTTTTAATTTATCACCTGAAGGCGCACAATTTAACCGAATCTGCTGCGTTATCAAGCACTTGAAGTAAAATAGTACGACTGCGTACTTGATGCCTTGCAACTCCGGCAAACTTGTGCGTGCAAGATACAGGTATTATAGGCATATTTCCTGGTTTAGATGAACGTGTTTAGCGAGCGAACTTAAAATAAAATTAACTCCTTACAGAGAAGATTCCCTGTGGTCTTGCCGCGGGGTGCTTCAACCAGAAGGAATATTGAGGTTTCAGGCACAGTACATGGGTGCTTGAGGGATGAAAAATAAACTTACATCATTATTTAACGATAGTATAATAAAGTTATGGAAGAAAGAAGGTTACATCCACGAGCACTAGTTCTCTGGAACACGGTAGTTAAAATTACTCCTCAGAGACAAAAAGGTAATGACAATTTTTCAGTCATTGCTGTTCTTCGGGATATTTCACTGGAGAAGGACTATTGTAACGGTTTCGGGTTTGAATGTAAGACAAAAGATGCCGGGAAAATACAGCATGAGGAAAAAGCTATGATTTGTATCATGGCGGAAATGAATGAGGATGTTTGTGAGATCGCGTTCCCTGTGGTACTCATTAAAGCAAGAGGGGACAATTCATTAGGTGCAAGAATGGACAAAGCTTATGAAAAAAGAATGGAGAAACATCCCTTCCTGGAATCATGGATAAAAGAACTGCACAAGGAAAAGAAAATAATATTGCCGGAACAGATAAATAAAATCCTTGATTATATAAATCGTAAGGAATTTCACCCTGATTTGATAAGTTTAGTAGCTAAAAATATAACAAAAAAGTTACCAGACGATAAAATACCCGGTTCAAATTTCTCTTCCGGCGAGGCAAGGGTAATGCGTTTTTTAAAAGCAGATCATGACTTTAAGCCAGGAGTTTTGAGAAAGGAGTTTTTAAAAACATGTTTAAAGAAAAAGTCAAGCTTAGATCTGGATTCTAAAGATAAATGGAAAGGAATTTTGCAGGAATTAGCTGAAAAAAAAGCAACAGAAATAATGGGGAAGGGACGCTTTAAAGGATGGCTTTGAAAAAATTTTCCCATGTGGCAGCAATCAAGCCTTCCGCTCAAAACTATTGTATAAACAGGGAGATCGAACTTTTCTTTAATAAAGTAACATAAGCTTTTATATGGTGCCGGAGGACGGAGTCGAACCGTCACAGGGTTGCCCCTACTGAAAGTGTTTAGTGAGTTTATCGAACGAAATTAAATAACTCCTTCTCCATACACTGAAGACTCCCTAAGGCTTTTTTAGGGTGCTTCAATTTTGAGTCGTTAACTACTAATTTTACAAGGTCTTGATTTTAGGTTTGGTTTCCCTATTTAATTTAAAATCAAGGCGTTAAACCCTTTCCATTGATTCCATCGTTTCCCTATTTTCTATCTTTTTCGCTATTTTCTATCACAATTTTATCACAGTACAACTGACCTAATTTCAACTTAATTAACTTGGTTAAATTTGCTATAATTAAGAAAATTTGAAATTGTACAACAGCACTGAAGATTTGTAGATGGTAAGGAATCCAAGTTAAGGTGGGGAAAAAGAAAAATAAAAAACCATATAGCAAACGATCAGACATTGAAAAGATTAAATCAAACTGGAAAAAGATAACAGGTCTTCTCAATCGCAAAGAATGGTCAAGTGTTGTCGTTAGAGCTGCCACGGTTGTGGAAATCGCAACAAACTTGGTAGTGCGACATGAACTAGAAATAAATAGGGGCATTGAAGGAAGCTTTGTTAGTTACTTAATGATTTGGGCTAATGGGATACAAGGAAAGTATCAAAATCTAATCATTCCATCTACAAAAGAGAGGAAGTTCCATGAAGAGTTTAAGAATCTCCAATCACGAATTAGCGATATTAATAGGGAGAGAAATAGTGTGGTCCACCAAGGCCAGTTCAAAAAGAAATCTACGGCTCTCAGGGTTGTAAGTGAGACAAGAGAAATTGTAAATATTCTTGTTAGCAAGTATTGCAACGGGTTTGAACTTGAAGAAATTGATCGCAAATAATTTTTAATCTGTATTGTACTTTAAAGAACTTCAATTAAAATCAATCATGAAAATAACTTCCTATCAAAGTTAAATCTTTTAAACATTATTTTTCATGCAGTCAAGAGTGGACTTGACCCCTTAAAATTTGCTTCTCTATAATTTAAGGAAGAAAAATGAATAAAGAGCTAAACGATATTAATATGGACGACCCAAAGGTAATTGCCGCTCGTAAAAAGCTTGAACAGCGTTGTGAAAAATCAGGAATTGAATTGACGGAGACCGGTGGGTTAGATGAAGATGATATTTGGTTAAAAGTTAGTCTGCCCTCTGGTAGAGAAAAACGATTGCGTTTCCTAATTTGCTTTGAAGACATTAAAGAATTACTCGCAATTCCTTTCGAGGATTTCACCTTTCTTTCAGAATATAATGCAATTTGCTCTTATAAATATGGAAAAATAGAGGCACTTATCGAGTCTATTCCAGGCTTTGCAATGACCTCTCTGAAAAAGCCTATTTTTGGTCATCATTCGGATTATAATGTAGGGACAGAAGGAAAGGATGAACTCGTCTTAGAACCCAAAAAGGGCAGTGTTGGTCCAGAAATAATTATTGGTCCTATTTCTGCGGCTTTGAAGGCACTAATTCATCCACCTGAGAAACTACGTTTAAGCCTAACCCTTAAAAATCTTCAGATATTACAGCATGACAAAGCGCTATCAATACTTCAAAAGATATCAAATTCATTGTTTTTTCAGATTGAGCTTCTTCTAGGAATACCTTTGTATCTTTCGAGAATGGCAACAGTAGTGCAACCTATATCAAGAAGTAAACAGAAACATACGATTGAAAATATTCAATATCCGAACATGGAATATGATAAGGCCCCTATTTCTCTTTATTGGTACGCTCGTACCGCATTAAAGATGCCTCTTTTGCAGTTCATAGCATTTTACCAAGTAATTGAATTCTACTTTTCTACGTACTACCAGGCGGAAGCACGGCGAAAAATTCGATCAATTTTAAAGAACCCGGCTTTTCGAAGTGACAGGGATGCTGATCTTGGGCGTGTGTTAACGGCAATACGTACAAAAGGAGGAGTTTTTGGGGATGAGCGGGCTCAATTGAGAGCAACAATTAATGAATGCGTGGATCCAGACGATTTAAGAGATTTTCTTTCCATCAGCGAAAAAAGAAAAACCTTTTTTTCATCAAAGACTAAGGGCTTAACTGCTCAGAAAATACCAATCGCTAATCCTGCAACAGATTTACGTAATGAAGTTGCGGACAGAATCTATGATATCCGTTGTAAAATAGTCCATACAAAAAACGATAGTTATAGTAGTGGTAGCAATGAGCCGATTCTTCCATTCTCAAAAGGAGCCAAACAGCTATTATTTGATATTGAGCTCATACAGTATCTCGCTCAACAAACACTGATATCTGCAAGTAGTTTAATAGAACTATAATTTTTGTATTTTAGGGTTGAGGCTGTGGGAGAAAAACCCCTTTCTTTTCTGTTAAAAGGTTCCCCAAGTTTTACAAGTAAAAAGAAACACATAATCGACTAAAGGGGAGTATTAAGCTCCCCCCCCCTCATTCTTATTCCCTTTCCCCTCAACTCCCAAATATGATATTATTCGAAAAGGGTCAAATCTTTCCTTGACTACATTCATGAGAAAACAACCCTGGATACCCCGTGCGGGAGCACGGGGAGGAAAGGG
>CAYMVZ010000010.1:0-37110 GCA_964394335.1 uncultured Nitrospinota bacterium
ACATTGCGCCTGTAGCTCAGCTGGATAGAGCAACGGACTTCTAATCCGTAGGTCGCAGGTTCGAATCCTGCCAGGCGTACCACTTGTTTAGCTTCTTATACTATTTTTAACCTGTGTCAAACAATATGTTCCTACCACATGAGCGTGTTATATTTCCTTTAGATGTTTCATCTCTCGATGATGCAAAAAAATATATTCACCTCCTTAAAAACAATATCGGAGTATTTAAAATAGGTCTGGAACTCTTTGTCAGGGAAGGTCCGAAGGTTCTCAAGCTGATTGCAGATGAAACTCATGCAAAGATATTTCTTGATTTGAAATTTCACGATATTCCGGAAACTGTCAGGAGGGCGCAAAGAGCAGCTAACGACCATGGAGTAGATTTTATAACGGTTCATTGCAATGAAGAAACAAAATTGTTGAAAACGGCTGCCAATGGCAGAAAAAAGAATACCATGGTGTTGGGAATAACAGTTCTAACGAGTCTGTCAAAAGAAGATATCATCAATTCCGGCATAAAAAAAGAACTGCAGAATCCTTTAAATCTTGCCCTGCATAGAGCGGAAACAGCTAAAAAATCAGGATGCGATGGTGTAGTTTGTTCCGGCAAAGAAGTAAAAGCTATTAAAGAAAAATTTGGAAATGATTTTATTGTTGTAGTGCCGGGAATACGCCCGACATGGAGCAAAATATCTAATGATGATCAATCAAGAATAACTACCCCTCATGAAGCAATAGCTAATGGAGCCGATTATATTGTTGTCGGACGTCCTATTAGAGATGCTGGCAGTCCAGCAGATGCGGCAAAAAAAATAGCCGATGAAATAGCTAAAGCGCCTAACAACTCTAATTAAGCCTGTCGCATCTTCTCATTGACTTTTCCTTTTTTTCTTATAAAATTTATGTCTATATGCACTTATCACTTTTAAATACAGCATTTTTGTCAATTGCCATTTTCCTGTTTCAGTCAAATTCTTCCTTTGCTGAAAACAACCCTGTCCAATTGTTGGGAAAAGAAATTAACACCATTCTAAAAAACTCCTGTCTCAAAAAGGGGAGCGCGGGCATTAAAGTTTTTTCATTAACCAAAGGCGATGTCCTATACCAGAGAAATTCCAGCCAGTTTTTCATTCCCGCTTCAAACATAAAACTCCTTACCACTGCAGTAGCTTTAAAGGTATTGGGAGGAGAATACCAGTTTTTGACAACTGTTTCTACAGACGGTGAGATAAAAAAAGGTGTGCTCCATGGAAATTTATATTTAAAAGGCTATGGAGATCCTCGTCTGGTTTCTGAAGAACTCTGGATGATAATAAAAAGTATCCGGAACCGCGGGATCAAAAGAATCGATGGAGATATTATTGCCGACGACACTTTTTTTGATGATAAGCTTAAAGGGATCGGAGTGGGGAAAAAGGGAGATTCCAAACCATATAACGCAAGAGTCAGCGCCCTTTCATTGAACTTTAATACAGTAACTGTTTATGTGAATCCGGCCAAAAAAGTCGGTGCTCGTGCCATAGTAACGGTTGATCCGCCAACTAAATATATAAAAGTCTACAACAAAGCAAAAACTGCGGCTATTGGAAAAGACTACAACATTGTTGCCGGCAGGATTAAAAAAAGCGGATACGATACTGTTTTTATTAATGGTTCAATTAAAACACCGGGATATCATGTTTATTTGAATGTCTCTGATCCCGCTTTGTATACCGTAATGGTATTTAAAGAATTTCTTGAAAAAGAAGGGATAAAAATTAAAGGAGGTATATCTATAGCAAAGCAACCGGAAGAGGTAAAAAAACTGGTAATTCATAAATCAAGACCTCTATCTTTAATCATTCAGGACATGAATAAAATAAGTAACAATTTTATTGCTGAACAGGTTTTAAAAACAGTTGGAGCAGAAAGATTTGGAGCACCCGGCACAACACGGAAAGGACTGGACCTTGTTAACCAGCTTATGGAAACACTCGGATACCTTCCATCTTCTTTTTCAGTGGTGGATGGTTCCGGGTTATCCAAACAAAACAGCCTCTCACCTGATCAAATAATCGATGTTTTAAAAAATATGTATTATGATTTTTCAGTCAGGGCGGAATACGTTGCTTCCCTTGGGATTATGGGAATCGATGGTTCACTGAAAAAAAGACTTAATGAGTTTCAAAAAAGAAGGTATATTCGCGCTAAAACCGGCACATTAAACGGGGCCAACAGTCTTTCAGGATATGTTGGCGCTGAAGGCGGAGAAGAATTAGCCTTTTCTATGCTCATGAATTCAAGAAAATGCAATTGGGGTAACAATAACAGAATACAAAACAACATCGTGGAAAAGCTTGCGGCATTTTCCAGAACAAAAATTGAAAACACTATCTTTACTAATACGGGCGATAAGCAATTGGCAATAACCCCTCAGATTTCATATAAGTCTTTAAAATAATCGCAGTAACCACCAAAACACAAAAGCACAAAAATATTCAGGTGAATAGGCTAAAGGCTATAGAAAAAAACAATGCGTGATCACACAAAACTTAAGGCCTTTGAGTTAGCTGACGAGGTAGCGCTGTTAGTTTATCGGCTCACCACAAGTTTTTCAAGAGAAGAGCTATATGGTTTGACTTCTCAAATTTAGGTGCTGTTTAGTTATTGTTTTTTACAGCGCCTTATGCAAAGCTGAGGCGGGCAGCGGTTTCTATTCCTTCCAACATTGTAGAAGGTTGTGCTCGTGAAAGCCAGGCAGATTACCTTAGATTTCTTACGTGCCTTCGGATCATTAAGGGAACTGCACTCTCAGGTAAGTTTGTCGAAGCGCTTGGGCTTCTTGCCTAATAAGGATTTTTCCCTGATTGAGTCAGAGATTATTGAAACGGAAAAGGTTTTGAATGGCTTGATTAAAGCGCTAAGAAAGACTTGATTTACTTCAGCCTTCAGTCTAAACACCTGAGTAGTTACGTTTTTATTTCATATAATTTTTTATCGTAATTGAGTCTATGTTGCCATTCCATGGCTATTATTTATGACAAACTATAACTGGATTTATCCCCCAGCCGACCAGACCAAATCAAATTCTCTTGCCGAACAACTGAAAATTTCTCATGTGACAGCCCAAATCCTCATTAACAGGGGGATAACTGATCCGCAAACAGCCCAAACCTTTTTCAAATCCCCTTTGAAAGAATTGCACAATCCTTTCCTTATGAAGGATATGGAAAAAGCGGTCAAAAAAATAGTTTCTGTTTTGGAAGAAATGGTTTCCCGGAAACAGCAGGAGGCAAGACCCTCTCTGATAACAATTTATGGTGATTACGATGTTGATGGAACAACCGGTACGGCGCTATTAAAAACATTTTTTAAAGAAATAGGAGTTAATGTTGAATATTACATTCCAGATAGACAATCGGAAGGATACGGCATTAATATTGAGGCAATCAGGAAGATAGCCACTTCAGGCGCCCGGCTTATTATTTCTGTTGACTGCGGAATGAGTTCTTATGATGAAATTGTTGAAGCGAAAAACCTTGGGGTGGAGGTTATCATAACCGACCATCATCAGGTGCCTGAAATAATTCCTCCGGCATACGCTATTTTGAATCCTTCTCAACAGGATTGTCCATACCCTTACAAGAAACTTAGCGGTGTTGGAGTAGCATTTAAGTTGCTTACTGCAATCAGGAATAAACTAAGAGATAACCCGGATTTTGCAGACAGGCTTCCCAACTTGAAAAAACACCTTGACCTTGCAGCTCTTGGGACCATTGCTGATTTAGCCCCCATAACAGGAGAAAACCGTATTCTTGCCTATCATGGTTTACAGGAATTAACCTGCACACAAAAATCCGGGCTGGCAGCTTTAAAGAAAGCTGCAGGTTGCCTTAACAAAGATATTGAAACCGCAGACGTCGGGTTCTTATTGGGACCAAGGGTAAATGCAGCAGGAAGGCTTGAAACCGCGGACAGTGTTGTTAAACTTTTAATCTCTGAAAATACGGAAGAGGCCGAAAAAATTGCCAAATCCCTCGATGTAACCAACAGAGAAAGACAGAATATTCAAAAAGAAATTTTCAATGAAGCAGTAGAATTGATTGACTCTAATCCTTATCTGAAAGATTCCTATACCACAGTCCTTGCTTCTGAAAACTGGCATCAGGGTGTACTCGGAGTTGTTGCTTCTAAGCTGTTAAGTAAATATTACAAACCAACTATTTTGATTTCTCTTAACGGATCAACGGGAAAAGCCTCCGGCAGGAGCATAGAGGGATTTAATCTTTATAAAGGCATAAGTAAATGTGGCCGCCTGTTGAAAAAATATGGCGGACATGAAATGGCAGTGGGATTTTCTATTGAAAAAGATATGATTGAAGAATTTAAAAAAACATTTGAAGAAGAAACGCGTAATAGCATTAAAGACCCTAAAATATTTATCTCACCGTTAAAAATAGATGCGATGGTTTTCATTGACGAAATATCCAAAGATTTATGTAAAGAAATCGAAATGTTAGCGCCATTTGGTTTTGGGAACTCACGTCCTGTTCTTGCGGCAAAAAATGTGAGTCTGCCTTTCCCTCCAAATGTAGTTGGTAATAATGGAGATCATTTAAAAATGCGAGTTAAAGGAAACAAGAAAGCAGTTGAAGCAATAGGATTTAACATGGGAGGTTTAATATCGGAATTTGACTTTGAAGTCGACCGCTTTGATATCGCCTTTACTTTATCCATAAACCGCTGGAAGGACAAAGAAACCCTGCAACTCAAATTAAAGGATATGCGTTTGACGGAAGAGCAGCAATCAAAATAAATAGCATACCATTTGTCATACCCCGGTGGCTCCGAAGGAGACGGGGTGTGTTGCCTTCTTCTTTCCACATCATAAACTCATAAATCGATGTGTAAAAAGCAATCAACGCTTCTGTTTATACACGGTTGGGCAACTGACAGGTGGGTTTGGACACAGCAGGTTAATGAACTTAAAAATGTCTATAGATGCTGCAACATGAACCTCCCCGGTCATGGCGGGAACGAAAAATGGGATAAACCTAATCTTGAAGCTCCGACAAAAGAAGTTTTAACTCATCTTTTATCTTCAAAGTCTGCTGGATCTTCTCACGATGAAGTTACAGGTATCGGCTGGTCCTTAGGAGCCCAGGTACTCCTAACCTCTGCGATCGAAAATAAAATAAAATACAATGGTCTCATCCTAATAGGCGCTACACCCTGTTTTGTGAAGAAAGATGAATTTCCATGGGCACAGCCAATGCCTATAGTGAAAAAAATGATTAAGGATATGAAGAAAAAGCCCCACGAAACTATCAAAAGGTTTTACCAACTGAATTTTACCGAAAATGAAATTGGGACAAAAATTGCGAAAAGATTTATAAATCAATATACTCATAATGAAACAAATTTTAAGTATAATGAAATAAATACGGGTCTTGAAACGCTTTCTAAAGTTGATTTAAGACATCAATTAGATTTACTCAATATTCCAGTACTCATTATTCATGGCAGAATGGATCAAATATGTCCGGTAGGCGTCTCTCATTACCTTCATGAGAAGATCAAAAGCTCTCAACTGAAAATCTTTCAAAACGCTGGACACGCCCCGTTTCTTACTGAACCGGCAAAATTTAATAAGTTGCTTGTAAATTTTATTAATAAATTGTGACTTGACGCACAATAGGCAAAGACCCTTCGGCAAGCTCAGGGTGACAAATGATGTTATCAGAGGAACTCCTCTCTGTCATGGTGAGCCTTCCGGCAGGCTCAAGACGGGCTTTGTAGAACTATTAGCGTTCTCTGCGTTAAAATAAGATTATCAAAAAACATGAATACTTTTACTCTTGATAAAAAAATAATAAAAAAATCTTTTTCAAAAGCCGCATCCACCTATGATGCCTACTCAACACTTCAAAAAAACGCGGCAAAGGATTTGTTGAAGCTTATAAATAAAATCAACATATTTCCTCTTAATTCAGAATCTTATTTTGCACTGGATATTGGCTGCGGTACAGGTACCCTTGCCTTTTGTGTTGACAATGTTTGCCCGCATGCAAGTCTTTTTGGATGCGATTTTTCTTTACCCATGCTTTTTAAAGCAAAAGAGAAAGACAGGGATCGAAGCACCAGGTTTTTAACCTCAGACTGCGATGAACTCCCTTTCAAAGAATTTCTTTTTGATTCAGTTTTTTCCAACTTGACTTACCAGTGGGTACCACAGATTGACCGTTCTTTCCAGGAGGTCTGGCGAGTTTTAAAACCGGGCGGGCTTTTTCTTTTTTCAACCCTCGGCCCCCGCACATTAGAAGAATTGCAAACAAGTTACAAAAAGACCGGAGATGCTGCTGGGAACAACGGGCGTTTTGTTCTTATGAAATTCCATGATGTGGAGAATTTATCAAGTAATCTCAAAAAGGCCGGTTTTGAAATCTTATCAATGGAAAGCGTAGTTAAGAACAAAAGTTATGAAAACCTGTGGGATCTTTTAAGGACGCTGAAAGCAACCGGCGCATCTCCCCCTTTTCATACCGGCAACAAGAGTCTTGCAAGAGGTTGTTTTTTAAAAGAAACCGCAAAGACCTATCAAAAATATTTTCCTGCCTCAAATGGAAGCGGTATCCTGGCAAGCTATGACATTATTTACGCTGCCGCTAAAAAAAGTACATCACCATTTTAAAAATGATTACTGAAAAAGAAATTTTAAAATTTATGCGGGAAGACGCTACCAGACCTTTAAAAAGAAAAGAACTGGCCAAGGCTTTTAACATCAATTCTGACGACTATAGAATTTTTCGGCACATGCTCAAAGACATGATTCAAGAAGGCACGCTAATTAAAATAAAAGGCGGCCGTTACGGAATCCCTGAAAAAATGAACCTGATTACAGGTACATTGCAAAACCATCCCGATGGGTTTGGTTTTGTTATTCCTGAAAAGGGTCATGAAGGTTCGGAAATAAGCACAGGAGATATTTATATCGGAGCGCGAAAGATGAAAGACGCAATGCATGGCGATAAAGTTGTTTGCAGGGTGGAATCACACACGTACAAAGGTAAAAAGGAAGGTAGAATTATCCGCATTGTGGAGCGCGGTTCCGAATCCCTGGTGGGAACCTATGAACGGTCAGGGAGTTTCGGCTTTGTCATTCCAAATGAAAGGAGAATAAACAAAGACATTTATATCCCAAAGAAATCTACAGGAAAGGCAAGAAAAGGACAGGCTGTGGTGGTGGAGATTACCCAATATCCCAGGGCAGGACACAATCCTGAGGGTAAAGTTATTGAAGTGCTGGGATACCCGGATAACCCGGAAGTGGAAGTTGAAATGATTATTAGAAGTCATGGTCTTTTTAATCGATTTTCCGAAGAAGCATTGGAAGAAGCAGAAAAAGTTCCTCTAAAAATTTCCGATAAAGAACTTCGCGAACGCAAAGATTGTCGAGATTTACTCACTACAACTATCGATGGTGAAAATGCAAAAGATTTTGATGACGCAATTTCTCTTGAAAAACCGGATGGGAAAAATTATCGTCTTTATGTCCATATAGCGGATGTAAGCCATTATGTTAATGAGAACAGCGCACTGGATCGGGAAGCATATAAAAGAGGAACGTCCGTTTATTTTCTTGATCGTGTAATCCCTATGCTGCCACAGAAACTCTCAAACGAAATTTGTAGTTTAAAGCCACAAGAAGACCGCCTGGCAGTTACTGTGGAAATGGATATCGATCTCAGAGGAGAAATTCTGAAATACGACATTTATAGTTCAGTGATTAACAGCAATGAACGTATGACTTATACGGATGTAGCGAAAATACTGGAAAACAAAGAAAAAAAACTCGCGAAACATTATAACTACTTATTGGATAAGTTTTCTTTAATGAAAGAACTTTGCCTTATTTTAAACAAAAAGAGAGAGGAACTTGGCAGTGTTGATTTTGATCTTTCTGAACCTGACATCATTCTCAACAAGGAAGGAAGAATCGATAATATCCTGAAAGCGGAGAGAAATATTGCTCACAGGATTATTGAAGAGTTTATGCTTACTGCCAATGTTGTTACGGCAAAGCACATATTTAAGTCCGGTGTGCCGGGTATTTATCGTATTCATGAAGAGCCGGACCCGGAAAAGATATCGGATTTTAATGAATTTATTTATAATTTTGGATATTCCATTGATGATACAAATAGTACAAAGCGGAGAGACTCCGCGGCTGAATTGAGCTTCCGCTCCGGTGATCAAACTAAAAAAACTGTCCCTAAAAAAGAGTTTTTACAAAGTAATAGCATATTGGCAAAATCCCTGCAAAAACTGATAGCCTCAGCCCGGGGAACACCGGAAGAAAAATTGATAAACCATGTATTGCTCCGCTCGATGAAACAGGCAGTTTACTCTGAAAAAAACTCAGGTCATTTCTGTCTTGCTTTTCAGTGCTACACTCACTTTACGTCGCCTATCCGTCGCTATCCTGATTTAGTAACACATAGAATTTTAAAGGCCCTATTAACCAAAAAACGGCCTCCGCAAAATAAGATAGAGTATTTAAAGAAAAAATTACCGGGAATCGCGAAACATTCTTCTATCAGAGAGCGTGTCGCCATGGAGGCGGAACGGGAAATTATCGATTTAAACAAGATCCATTTTATGATGGATAAAATTGGAGAAGAATTTTCAGGCTTTATTACAGGAGTAACATCTTTTGGTCTTTTCGTGGAACTGGAAGACATGTTTGTGGAAGGACTGGTTCATGTTACTTCTATAAAAGACGATTATTACATCTACCACGAAAAAAAACATTCTATTATTGGAGAGAATAAAAGGAAAGTTTATAGAATTGGCGATAAAGTAAAAATTGAAGTAGAAAATGTCAGCATAGGAAAAAAGCAGATTGATTTTGTTTTAATATAACTTTTTTCAACGTAGAGGACGCTGAGTCCGCAGAGATAAAAACTATTTCTCAGCGTACTCTGCACTGCAAACTTATATAATTGTGTTTTTTTAGCACAATTTTTGTAAGTAGACCGGGCGGTAGCCGATTTGGTTGTGGCCCCGCCACTCTGTGAGCTCTACATTAAAATAAAAAAAATGAAAGAAGGAAAAAAAGTAGTAACTGAAAACAGAAAAGCCCGACACGATTATTTTATCCTGGAAACTTATGTCGCCGGAATAGTCCTGAAGGGTACTGAAGTAAAATCGTTAAGAGCGAGTCACGCCAATCTGAAAGACAGTTACGCAGGTATTGAATCAGGAGAGGTTTTTTTATTTGACTGCCATATTAATCCATATGCCCACGGGAATATAGAAAATCATGATCCTCTTCGCAAACGAAAACTGTTATTACATAAAAGAGAGGTCAAAAAACTTATTGGAAAAACCGCTGAGAAGGGGCTTTCCCTGGTACCTCTTAAAATTTTTTTTACACGGGGAAAAGCAAAAATAGAAATCGCAGTGGCAAAAGGAAAAAAACTCTATGACAAACGGGAGTCGATTAAAAAGAAAACCGCCGAAAGGGAAGTAAGAAGGGCGATGAGTGAAAAAAGCAAATTTTAATCAAGAAACAGTATTATACAGTGTATCGCGTTCTACCGGTTCTCTCCCTGCTTCCTGTATTAAACTAATTAAGTGATTTTTTTCAATATATTCTTCTGTGTTTGCGCCCGCAGCATGGGTGATTTTTTCCTCCACTACAGTGCCATCGATATCATCCACACCAAACGATAGGGAAAGTTGCGCGATCTTCGGACCAATCATAATCCAAAAGGCTTTTATATGGGAAAAGTTATCCAACATAAGGCGGGAGACAGCTAAAACTTTGAGGTCAAGTTGACCTGTTGTAAAACGGAGATCATCAAGTCCTGTATTTTCCGGATGAAATGCTAATGGAATAAAGGCTAAAAACCCTCCCGTATTATCCTGAAGCTCACGAAGTAGAATCAAATGGTTAACCCTATCCTCCACGGATTCAACGTGGCCATAAAGCATTGTGGCATTTGAATTTATTCCGAGTTCATGAGCTATTTTCATTATTTCCAGCCACTTTTCTCCTGAGATTTTTTCCGGACAGATTTTCTCCCGAACATAAGGATTAAAAATTTCCGCCCCGCCTCCCGGGAGGGAGTCGAGACCTGCTTCTCTTAATTCAACAAGCGTTTGTTGAACAGTAAGTCCGGCAATATCAGCTAAATGAGCAATTTCAACAGCTGTAAATGCCTGTAAATGAACATCCGGAAACCTCTTTCGCAACGCTTTTAATAAATCGATATAGTAAGAAAAAGGAAAATCGGGATGAAGTCCGCCAACTATGTGGAATTCGCTCACCCTGCCATCGTTATAAGATTCCGCTGCTTTAAGAATCTCTTCAACAGTCATTGCATAAGCGTTTTCTTCACCTTTGCTTTTGCTAAAGGCACAGAATCGGCACAGGTTTTTACAAATATTCGTATGATTAATATGACGGTTGTTTATGAAATACGTTAGCTGCCCGTTTTTTCTTTCTCTAACAATATTGGCAAGATAACCCAGCCCTAACAGGTCATCTGAATTAAACAAGGCTACGCCGTCATCAAAAGAGAGACGTTCCCGATTTATCACTTTTTTTTCAATTACATTTTTTAAAAACGGATCAGAAAAAGTAAACATGCTTATTATTGAAGCCTCCCTGCGGCAAGCCGCAGGGAATTTGGTTTATTGTAGTAATTTTATCTATATTCGCTCGCTGACCCTGCAAAAAGGCTGCATGGAATACACTAATAAAACACATTCAAATAATTTCAAGAATTGTAAATTCTCTTTTCCCACCGGGGGTGACAGCGACAGCCGTATCATCCGGTTCTTTCCCAATGAGTGCCCGGGCTATTGGGGATGTAACAGATATTTTTCCATTTTCTACGTCCGCTTCATCCTCTCCCACAATCTGATATTTTATCTTCTTGTATGTTTCCTCGTCTTCCAGAACAACAGTAACGCCAAAAACAACCCTGTTCCGGGGGACTTTGCTGATGTCTATTACCTCAGCCCGTGCCAGTTTATCTCCAATCATCTGGATTCTTCCTTCGATAAAGGATTGTTTTTCTTTTGCCGCATGATATTCCGCGTTTTCAGAAAGATCACCGTGAGCACGTGCTATCTCAATCTCTTTGACTACCTTATGACGATCTTTTGTTTTCAGGCGCTCAAGTTCTTCTGTCAGTTTTTCGTGACCCTCTTTTGTCATAGGGACTTTGCCGGACATAATAATTTCCCTCCAAAATTAATTAAATATTGTAATCCCAAAAATATACCGCAAAGAAATCAAATAAACAACCGATACATTTCATGTTTCATCACAACCAAAGAAATTTTTTATAATGGTTAGCGAGTCAATTATGCTCGTCTTAAAACATACGAACTCAGTTTGAAATTCCGGAAAAGTATTGCAATCTGCAAGGCGCTTTCAAAGAGCCTGGTACTTGCGGAATCGCCTGAAGGTCAACCCATTTACCTGGGCTACTACGGACTTATTATATTGTCGCTGTCAGTTTCCGGACAAACTGAATGTCAGCGAAAAAAAATAAGATGTCAAAAAACCTCTAAATTATGATATTTTTCTTTTGCAACTTGAACATCACTTAAAGTAAAGTATTGTTTACTTTAAATTAATAAATATCATAAACAAATTAATTTTGGAGCAATATTGTGGATCTACAAAACCCTGTTTCAGAGGGTACAGCTGCAAATAACCCGTTAACCAAACAGGATGCTCTGCTAATAAAAAATTTAAATTTATTCAAAAATTATAATAATTACAAAAATTCCATGGTGGAAACTTGTATGCCCGCTGAAAAATTAGCAGTTTATCGTGTCCTTTCATTACTGCTTCATGTGAACATCACCGGACTTCCGGGATATTTGGAAAATCCTAAAGTTCCGAATGGAATTAAACATTTTAAAATTTCTAATGAACAGTTAGATGTTGCGAAAAAACTCTTCCGGGGTGTCTTTTTTGATGATTTGTACTTGAAGTTAATAAAGGAGGACATTTGTAAAATAGAATCATTGCTCACTATCGGAAGTATAGGTTCTATGGCCCAAAATTCTCATTCTGATTTTGATTTTTGGGTATGCATTAATGAAGATGATTTTGTTCCCGAAGAGATGTTTTTGTTCAAAAAAAAGTTACAAAAGATAGAAGAATGGGCGGACAGTAAATTTGATCTGGAGGTTCATTTTTTCATAACAGATATCAAAAAAGCAAAACGAAATGAATTTGGAGCTACAGATGAAGAAAGTACCGGCACGGCAATGGCCAAACTGCTAAAAGAGGAATTTTTAAGGTCTTATTTCCTTGTGGCAGGCAAAACTCCATTTTGGAGTATGGTGCCTGCTAATGCCAATGAGGCCACTTATAATAAAATATTGGACTATATCAAAAAGTCAAAACATATTAATGAGGATGATTTTATTGATTTAGGTCCAACTCCAAGTATCAGAATGGATGAGTATTTTGGCGCTGCATTATGGCAGATAAATAAGGCCTTATCCAGCCCATATAAGTCAGTTTTTAAAATGGCACTTCTTCTTGCGTATGTGATTGATGAAAAGGGCGGTCTCATTTGCGAGAATCAGAAAAAAAGAATTTTAGAAAAAAATCCGGAATCTAAATGGCCTGATCCTTATCTGTTAATGTTTGAGAGGGTATTAGACTTCTTTCATAAAAGAGGAAATGAGAAAACAGTAGATTTACTCAGGAAATGTATGTACCTGAAATTGGAGTCAAAAGTCCTTAGAAGCGATTATCAATCCAAAAAAATTGACGCAAAAAAAGCAAAGGTGATTAATTATATTAATCACTGGAAATGGAATCACGATAATGTTCAGGAATTGAACAAGTTTGATGAATGGAGTTTCAAAAAAAATGTTCAGTTTGGGATGCTTATTAACAATTTTTTAATCAGTGCATACAGAGAACTTTCTGACATGGTTAAGACCAAGGGTTCGGAAATAAAAATCAGCCAGAACGATCTTACAGTATTAGGAAGAAAAATATACGTTATTTACTCAAAACAACAAGGCAAATTCAATTGCATATCACAATTCAGCGATAAAGATCCGCACCAGGATAATCTGACGCTTCTGCGGACTTCCCAGCACGGGCAAAATGAAATATTTAACGTTTACATGGATAACGTTACAAATTTAATCTTGAAAAAGAGTGATGTCAAAGAATATTTCTTACACAGTTCAAAATCAGCGTTAGGAACCCTACCCTGGATAATCCTCAACAAATGCTATGGTCCAAAGACAAGGCTTAATATAATGAATTACCAATATGGGGAGGATGTGAATTCATTATTGGAAGATTTATTTTCTTTCTTCCCCCCTATTGATATTTCTAAAATTGACAGTCAGAAACTGCTGCATAGCGCTGTTAAAGAGAAGGTTTATATAGTAATTAATTTCTCTATTCCAAGATGGTCAAAAGAGGTCAAAACCGTAGGAATTATTTCCCGGAATAACTGGGGTGAAATGTTTTTCCAGGAATATAGCGGAAAAGAAGGTCTGAATAAAGCAGTAGACGCTCTTAAAGGAGGTAAATTTGAATTGTTACGCGAGGTTAAAGGTTTTTATAAAGTTTACATACCAAAAGGAGAATCCTATACCGCTTTGCTTAATCAAATAAACAATACTTTAAAAAAACATGTCTCATTTCATTTCGGAGCTCAATGTTTTTATAAACACTCTGCAAGATAAAAAGGTTTTATAAAAATGAAAATTAGGTTCTGGGGCGTGAGAGGGAGTGTTCCTTCGCCTGGTCCTTCTACAGCAAAAATAGGCGGCAATACCAGTTGCGTGGAGATAAGGTTAGACAATAATATTTTTATCGTTGACTGTGGGACCGGGCTTAGAGAGCTGGGTCTAGCGTTAACAAAAGAACTGCCTGTAAAAGCCCGCATATTTTTCAGCCACGTTCACTGGGACCATATCCAAGGTTTCCCTTTTTTCGCTCCTGCTTATATTCCCGGCAACGAGTTTCAGGTTTATGGTCTAAAGAATTCCAAATATTCTCTGCAATACATTTTGGAAAAACAGATGTCGGGACCTAACTTTCCCGTCAATTTCAGTGTCATGAACGCAAAATTTCTCTTTAACAACATCTCTGCCGGTGAGATCATCAATATAGATGGTATAAAAGTTACTGCCGCATTTACGAATCACCCAAATAATGGACTGTGTTTTAGGTTTGAAGGAAAAAAAGGTGCCGTTGTATATGCCAGCGACACGGAACACATAGAAGGCGCGCTTGATGAAAATATATTATCTATCTTGCATGGAGCTGATTATTTTATTTATGACTCGCAATTTTCTGATGATGAATATTCTGGGAAAATTGGTTTTCCTCGCAAAGGATGGGGACACAGCACCTGGACAGAAGGAATAAAGTTATCCAAAAAAGCTGGAGTTAGACATTTTATCCTCTTTCATCATGACCCCACCCATAATGATGAATTTTTGGAAAAAAGAGAACAGGAATGTCGGAAGGTTTTTCCTAATTCCGTTATAGCTTATGAGGGACTTGAGATAGACATCGATAAACACGAAAAACCTGTTTCAATTTTCGATTTAGAGCATAAAAAAAGTCCCTAAATGAAATAACTGGTTAACGTCTAAAGTTTCCTTTCTATTTCATATCAATTAACTGATAGGTTCAAAGATTTTCAAAGCCTCCCGGTCGTTTGCTTTTTGGTAAGGCATGATAAATCTATTTTTCAGATCCGTGATTTTATCAAAAGACTCCTGAATTCTTTTTTCAGGAATAACTCCTTTTTTCACCGCTGTTTTTAATCCCTTAATAAAGGCTTGTTGTCTATCATGATTGTGGCAGACCAGCAAACAATCAGCTCCTGCTAAAACAGCCAGAATCGGAATTTCTTCCTTAGAGTAATATCTTTCAACTGCTTTCATTTCAAGATCATCCGTAATAATTAGACCCTTATAATTTAATTCTTCTTTTAAAAATCTTGTTAATATGGTCTTGGATAAAGTAGCTGGAAAAAGAGGGTCCATCCTGTGATACTTCACATGGGCGGTCATAATAACCTCAAGACCGTTCTGGACAGCTTTCTGGAACGGCATGGTTTCAACAGCTTTCAATTGTTCTATGTTCGTATCAACCTCAGGCAAATCAAAATGAGAATCCAGGGAAGTAGCTCCATGTCCAGGAAAATGCTTACCAACAGGAATCAAATTTTGATCTAAAAATTCTTTTATTACAATATTTCCATGACAGGAAACGAGATCAGGATCAGAACCAAAAGCCCGGTCTCCGATAACTTCATTCTCCTTGTTAGTCAGAATATCCAATACCGGCGCATAATTCATGTTTATGCCGCAAGCCTTCAGTTCAATCGCTAAGGACTCAGCATAAGATTTTGTCTGGTTTTCATCATTAGAATCCCCTATTTCAGCGCAGGAAGGAAATTGGGTGAATGGCGGGCCAAGCCTTGATACCCGTCCTCCTTCCTGGTCAACAGAAACAAACAGAGGCACATCCTGGTATTCAAGACTGCATGTTTGTAAATCATTAATTAGCTTGATGAGCTGAGGAATATCCTTAAAATTTCTGGAGAAAAGTATCACTCCACCTATTTTTTCCTGCTTAATAAGCCCAATTATAGGTCCAGACAGTGCTGTCCCTTCAAAACCTACGATAAACATTTGCCCGATTTTTTCCTCCATATTCATAAGGTTTAGGATTTCTATAGGTTAATATAAAAAGATTTGCCACAAAGACACGAAGGCACAAAGCAACATTCCACGGCTTATTATATATCAGTCGTTAGTCATTGGTAAAGGAACGAAAAAGCGAAATTGAAGCTCTCTGTAGCAAAGTCGGAGCTTGGCTTTGTAAGACTGCGGGGAATGTGCTCGCTAAGTATTTTCAAATAAATCTCGGATCGGACATACAGTCGTACATCCTTGCAAAAGTAAAGCTTATTGAATAAACTTAAAAACAGACAGTTTTTTAAATTTCACTAATAATTTGCCATATTATGTGGCTATACATCTAATGAATAAATAAGATGATAAAAACTAATAGCTTTCAAGTTATTGTTGTTGGCGGCGGACATGCAGGTTGCGAGGCTGCGTTGGCATCTGCCAGAAAAGGGTGCCGAACGTTATTGCTGACTCAAAATCTTGATACAATCGCTCAAATGTCCTGCAACCCGGCTATTGGCGGTCTTGCAAAAGGTCATATTGTAAGAGAAATCGACGCACTTGGCGGAGAAATGGCTAAATGCATTGACCATACTGGTATCCAGTTCAGAGTATTAAACGTTAGTAAAGGTCCAGCAGTCCAGGCATACCGCGCACAGGCTGATAAAACGCAGTATCGATTGTATATGAAAAGAGCGTTAGAGAGACAATCTAAACTCACCTTGATGCAGGATACTGTGACAAAAATATTAATTCAAAACAATGCCATTAAAGGAGTGGAGACACAATCGGAAAACATTTTTTACGCAAAAAGTCTGATTTTAACTACCGGAACTTTTCTAAACGGTTTAATTCATATTGGCCTTACAAGTTTTCCGGCAGGCCGGTTTGGTGAATTCCCTTCCATCGATCTTGCAGACGCTATCAAAACTTTGGGGTTTCAATTAGGAAGATTAAAGACAGGTACACCGCCAAGAGTAAACTCTAAATCTATTGATTACTCTTTTCTAAAAATTCAACCGGGAGACGATCCTCCACCACCCTTTTCTTTTTTTACCAAAAAAATAACCCAAAAACAAATCCCCTGTCATCTGACTCATACGAATGAAAGAACTCATGAAATTATCAAAAACAATTTGGATAAATCACCTCTTTATCAGGGCAACATTACGGGAACAGGGCCTCGTTATTGTCCTTCTATAGAAGATAAGGTTTTTCGTTTTCCAGATAAGTCCAGTCACCAGGTATTTTTGGAACCGGAAGGAAGAAATACCGAAGAGGTTTATTTAAACGGTGTATCTACCAGCCTGCCGCTTGATGTTCAAAAGCAGATTTTAAGATCAATCAAAGGGATGGAACAAAGCGAAATTATGCGTCCTGGTTATGCTGTTGAATATGATTTTGTATGTCCCACCCAGCTTTACCCAAGCCTTGAAACCAAGTCAATCAAAGGTCTATTTCATGCCGGTCAGATTAACGGAACTTCCGGATACGAAGAAGCCGCGGGACAGGGATTAATCGCCGGAATAAATGCGGCAAATTTAGTTTTAAACAGAGAACCCCTGGTTATAAAAAGATCAGACGCCTATTTAGGGGTTTTAATTGATGACCTTGTAACTAAAGGAACTAAAGAACCTTACCGGATGTTTACCTCACGCGCTGAATATCGTCTGATCTTAAGACAGGATAACGCTGATTTAAGACTTTTTGAATTTGCCTATAAAGAAAACCTGATTAGCGAAAAAGAATATGAAGTTCTCCGCGAAAAACTGAAAAAGATTAAAACAAAAATTAACTGGCTGGAATCCACTCAAATAAAAGAAAACGACGATTTAGCCGCTCAAATTAAAAATAGATGCAACAGTCAAATAAAATTCCCTGTTGTTTTAGCTGATTTGATAAAAAGGCCAGAGTTCAGCATAAAAGATATTGTAAATAACGATATCTCTGACGAAGTAGCAAACCAGGTAGAGATTCAGATCAAATATGACGGATATATCAAAAGGCAGGAAAAGGAAATCGAACGGTTTAAAAAATTTGAAGAAAAAAAAATTCCCGAAAACATTAATTACTCTGCTATCTATGGTCTTTCCAAAGAAGAAATGCAAAAACTTAATGACATCCGTCCTTTAACTTTTGGTCAGGCATCGCGCATTTCCGGCGTTACTCCTTCTGCTATTTCCAGTATTATGGTGTTTTTGAAAAAAGTCTCAGGATGATTTAAGCACAGAGAATGCTGAAAAAGAATTAATAAAAAAGAAACCACAAACAAGGAAGAAAAATGATAGAAGCATCCACGAAAAAAAGCAAACGAAGCAGTAAGCCATTTACGATTATAGCTATTGTAGTTTTCTCTTTTGTTTCATGCATACATCTTTTCCGGCTTTTTTTTGAATGGGAAATCATACTTAATGGTATGATTATTCCTCTATGGTTTAGTGTACTTGGTTTTGTAATAGCAACAGTGCTCGCGGTAATGCTCTGGCGGGAAGCGCAAAATTAAAGGGAAATTATGGTTTAAATAATCAATGTCATCTTAACGTTATGCGGCAGAAAATTGGCAACACTCCAAATATCCCTTCACGTGAACTTTTGATTTTGTGTGGAATTTTACTGCTTGGTTTTCTTCTCAGAGTTTTCTATTTAAGTGAAATCAGGGATAATCCCGATTTTTCCAAACCCATTCTTGATGCAAGCTTTCATCATTACTGGGCAAAGGGTTTAGCAACCGGAAATTGGTCTGTCCCCGAATCTCACAATGATCCCCTGATTCAAAGTATTCCTTATATAAAATTTCCCGGCTATCCCTATTTTCTGGCTTTTATTTACTGGCTTTTTGGCCCGGGCTTTCTGGTATCAAGGGTTATCCAGATGAGTTTAGGTATAGTAAATTGCATTTTAGCCTTCCTTCTCGGTAGAAAATGGTTTGGAAGCACTGTCGGTTTAATTTTTTCATCTTTCATATCTATTTACTGGATATTCATATATTTTGAAGGAGAGCTTTATGCTCCCGTGTTATCAGTTTTTTTTGCATTGCTGCTTATATATATTCTGTCTACATGGGTTATAAAAATCAGCTTCCTGCGCTGTGCTATCAGCGGACTATTACTCGGCACATTTGCTTTGGTAAGGGCAAATATACTGCTTTTCATCCCCGTTGCCATAATGTGGCTCACCTGGATCTTGTACAGGAGAAAGGACTGGCACAATTTCCCTTTAAGTATTGCGGGATTTACTCTGGGTATAGCACTGGCAATAAGCCCCGCTACAATAAGAAATTATATGGTCGCAAATGAATTCGTATTAATTTCCACTATCGGTGGATTAAATTTATACATCGGCAATAAAGGATCCCCTTACGATTACTCCACTATACCTAACTTGAAAGAAATGGCTGGAATTGATGCCTGGACCCTTTTTGATTATCCCAAAATAGTTAGAGGCCTTGGGAGAAAACTGGGAAAACACTTGACGTTTACTGAGGCATCGAGTTATTGGGCAAATGAAGCGCTCCATTATATTAAAGCTCATCCTCGGGAGTCTTTAATTCATACATTCAGAAAGGCTCTCCGTTTCTGGTATCCCAAAGAAATAGCTAACCCAATAGAAATTCACTATGCCCGCGCGCAGTCACGAACCTTGCGAAATATCCCCGGAAACTTCTCTGCAGTATTATCATTATCCATTGCCGGAATCATCTTGATGTTTCTTAACTTCAAGAAAGAAGGTATAAATGAGAAAGCACCTTTAACATTTCTACAAATTCAGTATGAGGTAGTGATCCTCATTCTTCTTTTTATCGTTACATATTTTGTAACATTTTTACCATTTCATGTGTCCGCACGATATCGTCTTCCTATTATCCCTTTTCTTTTACTTTTCGGGTCATACGGTCTTTACCGGGTAAGTAAATTTATTCGTAGCAGGGATTTCAGAAATGCCACAGGCTGGTTATGTTTTATAATTATTACGTATGCATCCTTACAATCAAATTTTGTGAATTTTAAACCGGATCGTGCCCGATGGCACTATTACAATGGTGTGTCTTTTTTGCAAAATGAAGAAACAGATCGCGCCATCAAAGAATATTTAGAGGCAATAAAAATCAAACCTGATTTTCTGGAGGCGCATAACCACCTGGGAGCAGCACTGTTTAAAAAGGGAAACTACAACGAGGCTATTGATCATTACCTCAAAGCCTTGCAAATTAATCCCAATAACGCTGATACGCTCAATAATGTGGGGATTACACTGGGAGTTCAGAAAAAATACGATGAGGCAATTTCATATTACCGCAAGGCATTGCTGGTTAGGCCTGATTATGCGGTGGTGTATTATAACCTTGGGCTTGTTTTAACCGCACAAGGAAAGACGAACGATGCAATCACTCATTTAACGAGAGCGCTTTTAATTAAACCAGATTATATGGAAGCACACCATGACTTGGGTCTTTTGCTGGCTAAACAGGGTAATCTCGATGAAGCCATTACTCATTTTTCAGAGGCGCTTCGGATTAAGCCTGATTATGCGCCTGCGCTTCAGAACCTGGAGTTTGCCAGGAATCTGCTCAAACGAAGTAAATAGATAGGAAAAGGAGCAACCTATTAAGATGCTTACTTCTTCCTTTTTGCAATTCTTTCTTTGTCAATGCGTGTGCTTTTCTCCGTGGTTACCGTGCTTGTGCTCCGGAGTGTGTAACATATTTACGTGATGCTCACACTGCACCGCGGTCTTTAAAAATCCTTTGCAATCGGTGTCATTGTCGCTGCAATACCAGTATCCTTTCGAATTCTCCGGGCTCGTATCTGTTGCTACAAATATAGGCTTGCCATCTGTCTGGTGTTCTTTTGTTACTGGCGGTGTTACATAAGTAGTGTCGTCTATGGCACAGGCAAAAGCATTTCCAGAAAAACCTGTTAGGGCAACCGCACATAGCAATGGAATCGTTAAAATTAGTCTTTTCATAGCCCCCTCCTTAAAAACAGTTAATAAATCTCTCCGTTAACCTTTGAACTCCGCAAAAAAATAACGAACAGCATATAATCTTCCCCTATAAATAATATAATCACTATTAATCATTTGCGCTACTAACATTACTTAATATTAATGGTGAATTTAAGCTAAAATCGATGGAACAAAGTTCTACTGACAGTCAATAGTTTTTCATCCGAAAAGCGTATAAAAGAGGAGCGCTTTGCTTTTTACTTTCTATAAAAAAGGAAAGAGGCGATTGTGAGTATTTATTCTGCCAGAGACAGATTGGGACAAAGATTTGATAGTTAAGCTATTGATTTAAAGGGAATCAATGGTCAGGTAGACTGGATTTGAACCGGCGACTTTTGCGTCCTGAAAGCAAAAAGATAAAAATTAGGTTTTCCTACAGCAAACGACATAGAATTTTCAATGTGTTGAACAATTTTTATAAATGTACTTACTAAACACTTTCACAATTTCCTCTTTTTAAGTAAGAAAATAACTTTTGGCAGAGGTAGCCAGACGAAACCCGATGTCAATGAACCTATAGTCGGGGTTGGCCATTGCCCGTCTTGTCGTGCGGATGTTCCTCGGAGTGAAAAAATAAGAGCCGCCCCGGAGCACCTTATCATCACCACTTAAAGGACCATTGGGATTATTTTTAAAGCTTTTTTTATAATAACTTTTTTCATACCAGTCCTGAACCCACTCCCATACATTACCCGCCATGTCATACAAACCCAGTCCGTTTCTTTTTTTTTGCTTTACAGGATGAGTTTTTTTTATTGAATTTCTTTGATACCATGCATACTCTTTAAGTTCTGATTCCCTATTTGTGCCTGCCCATCTTTCTCTTTTACCACCGCTTCTCGCTGCGTATTCCCACTCTGCTTCTGTAGGAAGGCGGTAGTTTTTCCCTGTAATTTTGTTAATTCTCTTGATGAAAACCTGCACATCATTCCAGCTTACATTTTCAACAGGACAGTTATCACAATCTTTAAAACGGGATGGGTTGTTTCCCATGACGGCTCTCCAGCGGGATTGAGTTACTTCAACTTCTCCTATATAAAAATCATCTACGCAAACCTCATGCACAGGCAACTCATTATTGTCACCTTCTTTAAAGGTATTACCCATCTTGAAACAGCCGCCTTTGACAAAAACAAACTCTTTTTTGAAATTATTATTATCCTTAAAAATAATTTTTCCGGTTAACCTATCTATTGGAAAAATCAAATATATTAATAGTGTTATGAAAGTTAATTTATACATCCTGAAACGGAATAATTTATTGCCAGTTCTTTGGACTTTTTTCAATTGTTTTAAGTTTAAAAAAAAGATAAACCTACTAAAATTACTAAACGTAAAAGAATTTGTAAAGGGGTCAATTTTGTTTTAGGCCAAATATAAAAGTAATCGACAGACTTGACACTTAGAATAAATTAAACACTAATATCTTCTTTCAACCATTTAACATAATTCCTCGCATTAACAAAAAGCGCCGGCACAACAACCAATAAAAGACCGTATATCTCTGTCGTTGCAGAAACATAAATCCAAATAATACACCCGATAAAATTACTGATAAAACCAACCTTCTTCTTGTTGCCTATTAACCATCCTCCCAACAATTCCATAAAACCAGCTACCCAATCCATATTTAACATACCCCCTTAAATTAAAAAATTTTTTAAACCACGAAGTCATAGCGGTACAAATTAGTAATACTGCAAACCTGTTGTATATTTTTTTACATTAAGTTTGTTATTATACTATTACTTTGTAAAATTTTTTTACGGAAGTTTTTTTAAAACATTTTTTAAATTCATTAACCAAGCACTAATTCTCTGCATTATGGATAATTTATTAAAATATGTTCTTTATATTATGATGTCTTTAGTGGTTTTGTGGATTATTTTTGTGTTTGTAATGGCTAATTCAAAATTGCTGAAACCTGATCTGGCGTTGGAATTACCCGAAAATCTGCCTGTTCTTTCTTCCGTTGATCCGGCAGAAGTAGGTAAAAAAATAACTGATACCATAATTTATACTTTTGCGGCTTCAACAATGGATCAGTGGGTCTATTTTGATTTCTCAAGAGGGAGCGTTGTTTCAGATGTATCAAACCTGAAAGACGTCATGAACTGGGATATCGCCTTAAGAATGACGAAGATTGTTTCTAATGGAGGGGACACAAATGAGCCAGGAAAAGTCACTATTGCAAAGCTTGATACTTCTGACTTTGATTCTGTCTTGGAAGTCCCTGAAAATGCAAAATTTTTAAAAGACGTTAAGCCTCCTAATAAATCCGATACTCAAAATGATAGTTTTGAAAACTGGTACAGCTACAAATCTTTCTCTCATAAAATCAAACCATTTGATAATGTCTATTTAATAAAAACAGCAGAGGGGAGTTACGCTAAAATGCAGATTTTAAAT
Source organism: uncultured Nitrospinota bacterium (assembly GCA_964394335.1). Taxonomy (GTDB): domain Bacteria; phylum Nitrospinota; class Nitrospinia; order CAJXCL01; family CAJXCL01; genus CAJXCL01. The sequence goes on from CAYMVZ010000010.1 coordinate 23,101, forward strand.
TATTATTGCAAAGATGATAAGGAAGAGATTAAAGGATGTTATACCATAAAATACGTTTATCAAGGGGACGGCACGAAAAGATTTGAAAATAAAACCACTCCGGTGAAAAAAACAGGTTGATAACGCAGAATAGATTTAGTTCTTTTTTAATAACGAAAGCATCTGGAAAAGCGCTGTTGCTGCGGCTCGGTTACGGATAAAAGAACGATCACCATAAAACTGAAAAGATTCTGTTATCATCTTCTCCTTGCAACAACTTGCAATGCAAACATATCCCATAGGTTTTTGACGTGTACCACCGGTTGGTCCTGCCACTCCGGTTATACCGATACCACACTCACAGGAAAAATTTTTTGCTGCTCCCTGTGCCATGGCTTTTGCAACAGGAAGGCTTACTGCACCATATTTTTTAAGCAGAGCAGAGGAAACTCCAAGAAGTCTTGTTTTTACTTTGTTGGAATAGGCTATGATGCCTCCTGCAAAATACGATGAAGCTCCGGATACACTAACAATACGACTGCCCAAGAGACCACCTGTGCAGGATTCCGCTATAGCTAATTGAACCTTTTTTTGTTTGAGGATTTTACCAAGAGCCTCCTCAAGGGTAACCTTGCCTGTACTAAAAACATTGTTCTTGAACAACTTTTGTATCTTTCGTGAATAAACTTGAAGTTTCTTTTTGGAAACATCTCCAGTGAGTATAAGCTTCACACCTCCTGTTTCTGGTAAGTAAAATATTTTTATATCTTTGGAAAATGAGAATTTCTCAAGCTTCTCCTGAATGGTTGATTCGCCGATTCCAAAAATATTTATCCCTATCGAATCAAGCGTGTTTTTCCCCAATTCACCGGTTAATATGGGTAAAACACGATGTGTAAACATATTCGTAGTTTCGTGTGGCACCCCGGCAGCATAAATAACATTTTTTTCTTTGCAACTTTGGACCGCAAGCTCTGGTCAGCTGCGGAGCCTCTCCGCTTTATGTAGATACCGGGTGCAGTGCCCCAGGAGTTCTTTAATGGTTTTGATTTTTCCGGAAGAAAAGCCTGATTTAAAGTAAGACTCGGCATTTTTTTGTGAAGCTTTTTATAAAACTGTCGTATAGAAGCTTCTACCTTAGGATAATGTTTCATTTTCAGTCCAAAAACTCTGGCTACAGCGCTTTTGGTAATATCATCTTTGGTAGGACCAAGTCCGCCGGTTATAAGTAAAACGGATGATCTATTTAATGACTGTTTTACTGCTTTTATTATATCTGCATGCTGATCCGGTATAGTTGCCTTGTGCACTACAGTCACACCGATCTTGCCAAGTTTACGGCTTATAAATGTTGAAGTGGTATCTATGGTTTTTCCGCTTAAAAGCTCACTGCCAATACTAATAATTTCAGCTTTATGCATAAGGTTTTTTTTGTAACACCTGGTTTTTAACGCGGAGGAAGCGGTTAAAAAATCTGTATTCTATTAATTACCGGTAGTTTTCGAACTGTAATGGGAGACCGAAATCCTTTTCCTTCAGCATTCCGATTATTTCTTGAAGGTCGTCTATTTTTTTGCCGCTGACACGTACTTCCATTTCACGAATCTGTGCCTGGACTTTTAGTTTCATGTTCTTTATCTGCTTTACCATATCTTTTGCCTTGTCAGCCGGGATCCCCTGTTGAACGGTGATCTCCTGTCTTGCCGTTCCACTGGCAGCGCTTTCCACTTTACCGTAAACAAGCGCTTTTATGGATACCTTTCTTTTTACCAGTTTACTCTGGAGGATATCGACAACGCTTTTCATCTTGAACTCATCATCTGAGGCAAGAATAAGTTTATTTTCTTTCGCGTTCAGTTCTATTTTGCTTACGCTTCCTTTGAAATCATAGCGTTGCTTGATCTCCATCATTGCCTGGTTTACGGCATTTGTCACTTCCTGCATGTCCACTTTAGAAACTATGTCCATTGTATGATTACTGGCCATATAATTTATCCTCCCATAACATAAAGCGGCGAGGCACCGCAACCAAGTCTTTAGAGAGTAATACCATAAAACTCCCCAAGCATAACAAAGTATTTTTTGATGTGCAAAAGAAATTAAAACAAAGAAATGATTTTAGAATCCCGGTTTTTTGAGGAGTTTAAACATATTCTTTTTGTAAAACTCCACACCGGGTTGATTGAAGGGATTAACTTTCAATAAGTGCCCGGACATGGCTATTGCGCATTCAAAAAAATAAAAAAGCTGGCCAAGTGAGTTTGGGGACCTGTCCGGGATCGTAATAGTCATGTTAGGAACCCCTCCTTCTTTATGGGCAAGTGCTGTTCCTCTGAAAGCTTTGTCATTCACATACTCGAGAGATCGGCTTGCAATATAATTCAAGCCATCGTCATCATTTTTAAGGCGGGGGATATGTAGTCGTCTGTTAGATCGTTGTATTAATAAAAAGGTCTCAAAGATGTTCCGCTTTCCCTCCTGTATCCATTGTCCCATGGAGTGAAGATCGGTGGTGAAGTTTGCTGTTGAGGGGTAAATCCCTTTATGGTTTTTCCCCTCACTTTCTCCTGCTAACTGTTTCCACCATTCCGTAAAGTACTGCAGGGATGGATGAAAAGAACTGAGTATCTCTGTAGTTTTTCCTTTTCTGTATAAAAGATTACGGGTTGCGGCATAAAAATAAGCTCGATTAGTTTTTATGTCCGGGTCTGAAGCAATTTTTTCATATGTCTTCGCCCCTTTAATCAAGTCGACAATATTGATTCCGGAAACTGCTATCGGAAGCAGCCCAACAGGAGTTAGCACAGAAAACCTGCCTCCTACATCGTCAGGTATGATAAATGATGTGTAACCTTCCTTAGCGGCAAGTTTTTTTAACGCCCCTTTTTTTTGATCGGTTGTTACAATTATTCTTTTGCGCGCTTCTCTTTTTCCATGTCTTTTCTCCAAAACCTCTTTCAATAGCCTGAAAGCGATTGCCGGTTCAGTAGTGGTACCGGATTTTGAAATGACATTGAGACATATCCTCTTGCCTTTTAGTATGTCAATTAAGTCTGCCAGATAATCGGAACTTATGTTCTGTCCGGCAAAGTACATCTTAGGAACTTTGTTTTCCCTTGCAGAAAGCTGGTTGAAAAAGGAATGGTTTACAAACTCTACTGCAGCCTTCGCTCCAAGGTAGGACCCTCCAATACCAATGCTGATAAAGACATCAGCTTGATCCTGAACGAATTTTGCAATCTCATTTATTTTATTCAGATGATGGCGGGACATTTGTGATGGAAGACGACGCCAACCAAGGAAGTCGCTTCCCGGTCCTTTCTCCTGCTCCATTCTCTCGTGAATCCTTGAGATTTCTTTTTGGAGATTAACAGGCTTCCTACCTTTGAAAAAAGGAAGGACATTTTCTATGTTGAGAGCAATGTTCGGCATATTTTATTCATCTTTCGTTTTGTGAAAAAAAGAAAAGAAAGCATCACCTACTTTTTTTCTTTTAACACATTGCAGACCACTAATTTCCTGATCCGTTGCTCTTTTAAAATATTGTTCAAGAACAATCATCCCACCAGGTTTGAGCAAATTTTTCTTGCTCAAACAGAGCAGGGATTTTTCGGCAAGATTTGTTTGATAAGGTGGATCAATAAAAATAATATCAAAATTTTTTTTAGCGGTTTTTAGATATATTAAAACGTCTTTATTAATTATCTTAACACGCCGGCTGGGACCTTCGGAAAAACCGCATTTCTTCAAGTTTTTTTTTATCAGTGCAATTGATGTAACACGGTTTTCTACAAAAACCATGTTTTCTGCGCCGCGGCTTAAAGCTTCAATACCTATTGCGCCTGAACCGGCAAACAAATCAAGAAAAGAAGAACAGGCAATCTTTTCTTGTAAAATATTAAAAAGCGATTCTCTTGCTCGATCTGAAGTAGGACGAATATCCGAACCCTTAAAGGAGACAAGTTTGCGCCCTTTTGCAATGCCGCTAATTACCCTCATTTCAGATCTTCAAAGTGAGTGATCCCCTTAAAAAACTTAAATCTCTCTTCTATCTCGTCCCACGACAATGATTGCAATCTTTCCAGGCTGAATTTTTCCACATTAAAAGAAGCCATGGTACTGCCGAATACAATAGCCTGCCGTCTGGTTTCATCTGATAGGTTATCTGCTTTGGCAATATATCCCATAAACCCTCCCGCGAAAGTATCACCGGCTCCGGTAGGATCGTAAACAAATTCCAGAGGATAGGCGGGCGCAGAAAAAATAGATGAATTTGAAAACATCAGGGAGCCATATTCACCTCTTTTAACAATCAAACATTCAGGACCCCAGCTTAATATTTTCTGAGCTGCCTTAACTATGTTCGGGTCTTTGCCAATTTCTCTTGTTTCTCCCTCATTGATAACAAGAATATGAATTCTGGATAAAAGTTTCTTTAGACTGTCCAATTTTCCTTCGATCCAGTAATTCATGGTATCGCAAACAATTAATTTAGGATCTTTAATTTGATCAAGAACTTTTATCTGAAGGTCAGGATCGATGTTGGCCAAAAAGACGTATTTACAATCCTTATAACTGTCAGGAATTTTAGGATTGAAATCGGCAAAAACATTTAACTGTGTGTCTAAAGTGTGAGCCTCATTAAGGTCAAAATTATATCTTCCTTTCCACCGAAAAGTTTTCCCCAGTCTCTGTTCCAAGCCATCAACATTAATGGAATGAGACTTTAACAAATTGATGTGTTCTTTCGGGAAGTCGTTGCCAACCACAGCAACCAGGTTGACATCAGTAAAATAGCTTGCGGAAACAGAAAAATAAGTGGCAGAACCCCCGAGAACCTCATCCGCTTCTCCAAAAGGGGTCTTAACAGAATCTAATGCTACAGAACCAACAACTAACAATCTCATTGAATCACCATTATTAGAACTTCTAATAAAAAATATTAGGAAACATATTACTGTTTATTTGCAACACTGTTCTTGTTTTGGTGGGCATTTTGTGTCACCGTAAGAGCAAAACACGCAACAGTCTTCTTTCATTGGTTTAAGCATTACTTTACAGTTTGTGCATTCATAGAAAAACAGGCAAGAATCAACAGGCATTGTTTCTTCCTTCTCAAAACCGCATTCAGGACATTTGATTATGGATATTAAAATCACAAATCTATTTTATCATTTCGTTTTAAATGATATTTTAGCACATACTTTTCAATATAACCGAAAAAGATAGATTAGAATTATAGTAAAGAAGATGTTCTGTCCCACAAGTGAATATCCCATTCGTTTAATTTTTAAATCTCTTTTGTCAAAGAAGATACCGGCAATGATATGAATGGTTATAGGAAGTAAGATAATGAAAAAAACAGGATGTATTAAACCCGCGAGTATGAGACCATAAAAAATAATTACAGAGAAACACCATCCCCAAATCAGGTTTCTGGCAAACCTCAATTTATCCAAAAAGTGTACAATTTGTCCTCTTTTTTTATTCAAGCCTATTCTGTTATGGACATACAACATCCCTAATTGAAAAAAAATAACATTTACAATCCAGAGGATGAAAATATTAGCATCCCATTTTCCTGTAGTGGCATAATATGCTGCCGGGGCAGAAAGAGTGAGCCCTGAAAAGGCAATGAACTGTTGAGACATTCGATAGTTCTTTTTTTTTAAAATTAACAGGTAATATAAACTAATAAACAAAAAAGCCAATAATCCCAAAACCAACAGATTACAGAGTTGGAAGTAAAATAGAAGCGGTGTTGATGTGAGCAAAAATAATGCAACAAAGGAAATGGTTAGGAAGTAAAATGACTTTATGTTTTGGTAGTGTTCTTTTTTTTTTATAAGGTTTGATAAATAAAATTCTGCGCATCCTCTTAATAAATAAAGAGATATCACGCAAACAAGCAGCAGGAAAGCTGGGACTCCCGGTTTACCACTCGCAAAAGTGCCAGAAAGATATGGGACAAGCAATATAGCCCATGCACCATGTTCTTTCGGAATAATGTCTAAAAATTTAAAAGCCATTTTTATAGTACTCTATCTAAAAATGGTTTAATAATAAATTAAGTCAGAATAACAGGATAAAGACCTAAAATAAAGGTGACAAAAAATGCCATGCCTGCAATGATTTGAAAAATATCCGTTTGAAAAAATTTCCGAGGTTGACTTTGATTTCAAGGTGTGTGAAAATTAATTTTTTCTCGTTTAAATGAGATTAATATTAGGTTGATACGTTTTGCGGCATTCATTATAAAGAGTGATGAAAAATGTAACTATTATCGGATCAGGTCCGGCAGGTTATACTGCAGCAATATATACAGCAAGGGCTAACCTTAATCCGATTTTAATAGAAGGGTTGCAACCCGGGGGTCAGTTAACTACTACAACGGAAGTAGATAATTTCCCAGGATTTTCATCGGGAATTAAAGGCCCCGAACTCATGGATGAGATGAAGAAACAGGCCCTCCGTTTTGGCACTGAGATTTTAAATGGAGAAATTACCGCTGCAAACCTTTCAAAAAACCCTTTTTCAGTCACGATAAATGAAAAAGATTTGTACCAGACCAAAACAGTTATTATTGCCACAGGGGCTTCTGCCAAGCTCTTAAACTTGGAATCAGAAAAGCGTCTAATGGGATACGGTGTTTCCGCCTGTGCTACTTGCGACGGGTTTTTCTTTAAGGAAAAAGAGGTTGTGGTTGTGGGAGGCGGAGATACCGCTATGGAAGAAGCAAACTTCTTAACAAAATTTGCCTCTAAGGTTACCGTTATTCATAGAAGGGATCAATTAAGGGCGTCTAAAATATTGCAGAAGCACGCTTTTGAAAATAATAAAATCAACTTCTGCTGGGATAGTGTGGTAGAAGATATTATGGATCCAGATCAAGGAAAAGTAACAGGCATCAAGCTAAAAAATGTAAAAACCGGTGAAGTTACTAAGAAAAATTGCGATGGCGTTTTTCTTGCTATAGGCCATAGTCCAAATACTGCAATTTTTAAAGGGCAACTGGAAATGGATAAGATGGGTTACATTGTTTCCAAAGATGGAACCAAAACTTCTGTTCCGGGGATCTTTGCCTGTGGTGATGTTCAAGACCATGTTTACAGGCAAGCTGTTACCGCCGCAGGATCAGGATGTGCAGCAGCCATTGAAGCAGAGCGCTTTATTGAGCAATCTTAATTATGGATACATTATTAGCAAAACATCTTAAACCGTATCTTGCGTACAACGAATCCCGAATTTCACGTCTTCTGGAACTCATGCCTCCAAAAACGAGACCTTTGTTTCATATTTTGACGTTTCTGCTGCACACTAACCTTCAAGAGCTACCTGGTTATATAAATGATAAGGAAGCCCCCTGCGGGATAGAAAACTATGCTTTCCCTCCTGATTTAGAGGCTGCATTTGCAACAATATTTCCAAATTATCGCTTTCGACAAATAATGTCGGATTACTCTGCTCAGAGCCAGCTTTGTGTAAAATCTCTTCTATTAATGGGGAGCGTTGGTTCTATGGCACAGACCGTAAAATCAGATTTCGATTACTGGGTTTGTTTTAATGAAGATAGCTTGAACCCAAAACAACTGGAATTATTTAAGAAAAAATTAATTGACATTGAAAAGTGGGCGGACAAAGAGCATGATCTGGAGGTTCATTTCTTTCCAACAGATGTAAAAAGGGCACAGGTAAACAATTTTGGGGAAGCGGATAAAGAGAGCGCTGGTTCTGCTATTGCCAGGCTGCTTAAGGAAGAATTTTACAGAACCTGTGTTCTGGTTGCCGGCAGAATACCTTTCTGGTGTCTGACTCCAACCGGCATTTCTGATCAAGAGTACAACCAATATAAAAAGGCTGCCAAAGGATCTTCTGAAATAAATACCGGTAAGCTTCTGGACCTGGGAAACCTTTATGAAATAACAACAGGAGAGTTTTTTGGCGCCGCGCTGTGGCAAATGAACAAAGCCATGGACTCACCTTATAAATCGGTTCTTAAGATGGCAATGCTGGAGGGCTTTTTGGACCCTGAAGTAGAATCGCAGCTTCTCTGCAATATCGTAAAAAATAGCTTTCATGGAGGGACGCCGAAAAAGGACGATTGGAAAAGCTACGATCCTTACGCAACTATGTTTGATCATATTCTGGATTATTATGGAAAGAAACAGAGAAACGATGTTGTTGAACTGCTTCAAACCTGCTTTTATATCAAAATCGGATTTAAAGCCCGTAAGTCTTTAATGGGCAAAGATGATTTGAATTTTAAACAAAGAACTATGTTGGATTATATTGAAAACTGGGGATGGGATCAGGAAAAGTTAGATGATTTAAATGATTTTAAAGAATGGGGTTTCGAAAAGGTCTTGTCATTGGGAAACCGGGTCCATAATTTTTTGATCCAGACTTATCGAAACCTGGCAGACAGGCTTAAAAAAGAAGACAAAGCAAAACAGATGATCAGCGAACAAGATATTACTGTATTAGGAAGAAAACTTTTCACTTTCTATTCTCAAAAACCCGGGAAAGTTCCGTTAATGAAAAAAGCCTTTGATGAAGGTCTCTGGCAAGAAAGCATTACTTTTGCTGCCGATTATAATAAACAGCGTAAAGTTTTATGGAGTTTTTACAGCGGAAAGCATAACAAGCAGGCTTTGTCCACCTGGAAAGCAAAAGAAAAATTACTCAAACAGGGTCTTAACATTTTAAGTATAGTGATCTGGGCTATCCACAACAGGATGCTGGATAAGAAAACCTCGTTATATTTTGTTCTTCCAAATCCCTCCCCTGTAGGTTTAGCTGATATCCAGAAATTAATGCTTGTCACATTAGAGTTTTTCCCTTCAGCAAAAATTTCCTCCATAAGCAATAAGGATTTACTCTCTCATGAAAAAAAAACAAGGGTATTGATAGTATTAAATTTTGATTCTCCAAGATGGATGCAAGAGATAAACACTCTTTCTATTATCTATTTAAACAGTTGGGGAGAACTTTTCTGTGAAACTTATGGCGGAAAAGAAGGGGTAGCAAAGGTTATCGAATACTTATCAGAAGATCCGTCGAACTTAAAGAAAAATTATATGATATTTATTCCGCACACTCAATATTCCAAAAAAATCCATGATTCTCTAAAAAGTACAATAGTTAAAAAAATAGGGCGATAATCTCTTATCCTATTGAAAAACATCGTGAAAATTTCTATTATTATCCCCGCCTTAAATGAAAATATACTGATAAAAGAATTACTGTGCAGTCTAAAAAAAATTATCGATTCTCAGACGGAAATCATTGTTGTAGACGGCGGCAGTAAAGATAATACAGTAGAAATTGCTTCGAAGCACGCTCATCAAGTTTTTGTGACCGAACAGGGCAGGGCAACCCAGATGAACTATGGGGCGACTTTTGCCAAAGGGGAAGTATTATTTTTTTTACATGCTGACTCTATGTTGACAACCAATGCTTTCCAAAAACTCAAAGAAATGTTAAAAGAATCTGCGTATGTTGGCGGAGCTTTTCGACTTCAAATTGATTCGAATAAATTATTGTTAAGTATCATCTCGCAGGTTGTCAATTTAAGATCACGGTTTTTCCACCTTGTTTATGGAGATCAGGGTATTTTTGTGAGAAGAAAAATTTTTTTGGAAATAGGAAGATTTATAGTTACTCCCCTTATGGAAGATGTTGAATTTTATGGTAGGTTAAGAGCATCGGGAAAAACAGTTATTTTAAATGAAAAAATATTGACTTCTGCCCGACGCTGGGAAAAAGAAGGGATTTTGTATGCCACATTTAGAAACTGGTTGCTATTGATAATGTATTACATGGGAATATCGACAAAGCAACTTGAAAAGCTATATCTTCAGGTTCGTTAATTTAAAGTAACTATTAATTTATAGCTGATAACTATATGTTCTTAATCCCTCGAAGGAAATTCTTTAAATTTCTGATATCCGGGTTGCTGTCTTTGGGGCTGTGGCCGAACATAGGCTGTAACAATCGAAGTCAGAATAAACATGGAGCCATTCAGAAAAAATTTTCCGATAAAATCAGCAGAATTATCAGGAACGAAGATAGACCTGATTTTAATATACGATCCTTTAAACCTATAGCCCCCATAGACAGAAATCAATGGCACCTCTTTGCTGGAGGTTTGACAAAAAAACCCAGGACTTTCTATTTTGATGATATTGTTTCTTTAAAATCAGAAATACAGATGTCAAGACTAAAATGTGTCGAATGCTGGTCAGCTAAGGCAAAATGGGAAGGAGTTTCTATAAAAACCCTTTTTGAAATTGTTAAGCCTATGGAAAAGGCAAAATGGGTTTATTTTCGGTCTGTAGATGGCTACTATGAAAGCATACCACTAAAAGATCTTCTCAAACCAAGAGTGCTTTTAGTTTACAAAATGAACGATAAGTTACTGCCACCAGAACATGGGGCGCCTTTGCGTTTGATTATCCCGTTTAAATATGGATACAAAAACGTAAAATATATCATGAGAATTGAATTTTCGGAAAAAGATAACTCAGGGTACTGGCCTGATGAAGGACCCTATTCTTTGGGCGGTAGCATCCAGCCGGGCTATGATCATCCCCTTGATAAAGGAAAAAAAAGAATGTTTATAAACGGGGGAGAAGTTTTTCACGATTTTGATAAACTAGGTTAGTTAGTTGTCATTGGTCAATAGTCAATGGGAAAATATTGCTTTAAAATGACCAATGACAAATGATCTTGCTAATGCATGAGAAAATTCAAAGATTTGTTTATGCTTTTTTTTATCTTACTCTTCTATTGTTAACCTTAATCTCCTGTCAGTCCGAACAAATCCCTGAACTGAACTTGCCCGCTCCACCACCTGGTGTGATTGTACCTAAAGAGATGGTTTTTATTCCGGAAGGCGAATTTATTATGGGGCATCCCGATCATGGCAAGACTGAAAGAGGCAAAAAAGTTTATACCCATGCTTACCTGATAGACAAGTTTGAAGTAACCAATGAACAGTACAAAAAATTTGATTCCACATATCGGTACCCTGAAGGACGGAACAATTACCCCGCAACTCATATCTCTTATAGTATGGCAGTACAGTATTTAAATTTCGTTGGCAAGCGTCTACCCAGAGAAGCGGAATGGGAAAAGGCCGCAAGAGGAGTTGATGGCAGAATGTTTCCCTGGGGAGAAAAAGTTTTTGGTCCACCTAACTACGGTTTTTCAGGGTTGGTCACAGAGCCGGTAGGAAAAAGAAAAGCCTTGGTTAGTCCGTTTGGCGCGTATGACATGGTCGGAAACGTCTGGGAATGGACTTCAGAGTGGTATTCATTTGAAGGGATGCCAAAAGAGTATGAAAAAAAGTTTAAAGTAATAAGAGGAGGCGTTTTATCTGTTCATTTGAGGTCAGATTACTCTTACACTTTTGACAGAAATTATATGCCGTCGGACAGTAAATTCAATTTCATCGGATTTCGAGGAGCAAAAAGTATCAAATAACAGCAAAGAACGCTACCGCCATCGCTCTATCAGTTCATCAATAGTGTAATCGCCGTCAATAATCTCCTGGAACATTGGTTTGACTAATGCAGGGTCCGCTTTTGCCTCCTTAATCTCTATTATTTTGTCTTGAATTTTTAAAAAGGCATCTACCACTTCAGGATGAAATTGTTTCTCTCGCTGCTCTTTTATATAATCAAGAGCTTTTTCTATAGGCCATGCCTTTTTATAAATTCTTTCTGATGATAAGGCGTCAAATACGTCTATAACTGCTACTATCATTCCTGGCAGGGAAATATCATTTCCCTTTAATCCAAAAGGATAACCACTTCCATCCCATCTTTCGTGGTGACTGACCGCAACTTCTTTGGCAAATTCAAGAATTGGAACGTTAGTGTCGCCTAAAATCCTGCCCCCTATGACAGTATGGAGTTTTATAATTTGAAATTCCTCGTCTGTCAACTTGCCCGCTTTAAGTAAGATTTGATCAGGGACACCTATTTTTCCTACATCGTGCATGGGCGCCGCATACTTTAACATTGTCTTCTCTTCCCGGCTCATTTCCATTTCTTTGGCTATGAGTTCAGCAAAATCTGCTATCCTTTCAATATGTTTTCCTGTTTCTTGATCTCTGAATTCCGAAGCCATACCTAATCTTTTTGTAATCTCAATCTGGGTTTGTTCTAACAGGTAGATCTTCTCCAGCCTGTCTACTTGCATGATATCGAGGGATTTATTTAAAAACTCTCTATGCTCTTTCAGTTTTAGCATGTTATTGACTTTAAGCCTGAGTTCAGCCATGAAAAATGGTTTTGTCAAGTAATCATCCGCCCCTAAAGACAGGGCGTTTATGATATTTTGTTGTTCGGAGAGACCCGAGATAACAATGATAGGAAAGTAATATTCTTCTCTCTGTTTTTTTAGCTTCCTTAAAACATCAAAACCATTCATCACAGGCATCATAAGATCAAGGAGAATAAGATCAGGTAGTCCATTCTTTTTCATTTGATCAAGGAGATCTTTGCCATCCTTCGCCTCTTTGATGACGAGGCTTTTGTCCCTGCCAAAGATATTCTTCACAAGATCTATATTGGTGGGAACATCATCCGCTATATATATCGTTCTTTGCATTGATTTCTCCATTCTTTAGCTGAATTTTATCATATTCTTTTGCAAATAAAAACCTTAGATTCTTCCCAGTTTGCTCTTGAGAAATTAATCTATATATCTTTATCATTAGCCTTCTTCGCATTCTTCGTGTGCTTTTGTCTTTTGCTGAGACTAAGGAACAATTTTTCTCACAACTTATGAATAAAGCGGATTAAGTCTTTCCTAAATTATACTAACGATCAGAAATTTGCATTACTCCTTTAAGCTTCTGTGTTGATGACAATCCAGTCTACCTTTTTTCCTATCAGAAAAAAAATAAATCCAAAGGGAAGCATGTATGAATTGACTTGTGATATAATTATAAAAAAATTGATCCAATATAAACACAAGGAAAATCTAAACAATGATAAATTATTTACCATAAAACTTAAGAAAGGAGAAGAGCTATGGTTCACTTTAGCGAGCTGGGATTGGTAAACACCAAAAAAATTTTTAAAAAAGCAATGGAAGGAAAATACGCAATCCCTGCATATAATTTTAATAACATGGAACAGCTTCAGGCAATTATTACCGGATGTATGGAAACCAACTCACCGGTTATTTTACAGGTTTCTTCCGGAGCAAGGAAATACGCGAATCAGACCCTGCTTCGCTATATGGCGGAAGGTGCCGTACAAATGGCAAAAGAGATGGGAGGAAATTTTCCTGTTGCACTTCACCTTGACCATGGCGACACGTTTGAATTAGCAAAGTCCTGTATCGACACGGGCTTTTCTTCAGTGATGATAGACGCATCACACCATCCTTACGAAGAAAATATAAAACTTACTAAACAGGTAGTTGAGTATGCTAAAGAAAATGATGTTTCTGTTGAAGCGGAATTAGGAATTTTAGCTGGGATTGAAGATGATGTTGAAGCGGCAAAATCTATTTATACGGACCCTGAACAGGTTGAAGACTTTGTTACTATAACAGGTGTGGACAGCCTGGCTATTTCTATAGGTACAAGTCATGGGGCATATAAATTCAAACCGGAACAATGTAGGAAGAATGAAAAAGGCGTTCTTGTTCCTCCACCGCTAAAGTTTGATATCCTTGAAGAAGTTGAAAAAAGACTGCCGGGGTTTCCCATTGTTTTACATGGCGCATCGTCCGTTGTTCCCAAATATGTAGATACAATTAACAAGAATGGTGGACAACTGAAAGCTGCTGTTGGTATCCCGGAAGACCAGTTACGAAGAGCCTCTTCCAGCGCGGTATGTAAAATTAATATCGATAGTGATGGACGGTTAGCCATAACCGCATTAATCAGACAGGTCTTGTCTGATAAGCCGGAAGAGTTTGACCCACGTAAATATTTAGGTCCGGCCCGGGCAGAATTGATTGAGCTGATTAAACACAAAAATGTTAATGTACTGGGAAGCGCTAACCAGGCAT
>CAYMVZ010000011.1:0-36785 GCA_964394335.1 uncultured Nitrospinota bacterium
ACGGCATAGAAAATCATAACTCTAAGGGTGGTACTAAGATTTAGGGTAGGTCAAAGTTTGATGAAGCCACAAAATACCGCACCAAATCAATGCTAGTTGTTCCTATGAAAAATCATGAAGATGATGTCATAGGAGTTCTGCAGCTTATTAATGCCCAGGACAGACAAACAGACGAAGTTGTACCTTTTTCCGCTGATTTTGAAAGTCTTATTAACTCGCTGGCCTCCCAGGCTGCTGTTGCTATTACCAATGTCAGACTCATCCAGGATATGGAGCACCTGTTTAGTTCTTTTGTTAAAGTTATGGCTACTGCGATCGATGAAAAATCACCTGTTACAGCCGGTCATATAAAACGAGTTGCTGATATGACCATGGTTATGGCTGAAACACTAAATAACAAAAAGGAAGGTCCTTTTGCAGATGTTCATTTTGATGCGGACCAAATGCATGAACTTAAAACAGCAGCTTGGATGCATGATATCGGGAAGGTTACAACACCTGTTCAAATTGTTGAAAAGGGGAAAAAACTTGAAACGCTTTTTGATCGTGTACATTACTTGAGCTTAAAATTTCTATATTTAGCGAAAGAGATAGAAGCCGAAGGTTTTAAAAAGAAAGCTGAGTTGTTGGGAAAGGGCGCTTCTGAAGATGAAATCAGACGACTGGAAAATGAGACAGAAAAAAGGGTGCGGGAAATAATGGATACGAGGGAATTTGTCATTACCTGCAATGAACCGGGAGAATTCATGGATAATGATAAAATAGAAAGGCTTCAGCAAATTGCTAAAATGAATTACTCTGAAAATGGAAAAGAGCTCCCGTTGATTAACGAAGACGAATTCTTAAATCTTTCCATTCGAAAGGGGAGTATTACAGAAGCAGAACGAAAGAAGATGCAGGATCATGCGATGGTTACTTTAAAAATGCTTGAGCAGATACCATTTACAAAGAAACTTAAAAATATTCCTCCTTTTGCCGGAGCACATCATGAGTTTATTAACGGAAAAGGATACCCGAGAGGCCTTAAAGGAGATGAGATTCCATTAGAAGCGAGGATGTTAGCCGTATTAGACATAACAGAAGCCCTAACTGCCTCTGACCGTCCTTACAAAAAAGCTATGCCATTAGCACAGGCTTATAAAATTTTAGGATTTATGGTAAAGGATGGAGAATTGGACGGAGAGCTTGTGGACTTGCTGATCAAAGAAAAGGTTTACGAGCGTTACCTGGAAGAATACCAGGATAAGAAGGATGAAAATCAAAAAACTAAAGATCAAAGCTGAGTTTTAACTCATTCCCAATCCAGAACTCAGGAACTAATTTAAACCGGAGCAGATAATAAGCCGGGTTCTGTATCTCTAAAGAGATGGTAATCATTTATCTGGGCCTGACGTTACCGTCAGGCTCAAGCGGCCTAACCCGGAAGCATCGGACGGGCCATCCTCAAGCGCTTCCCTATTTGGCTTTGCTCCAGGTGGGGTTTACCAACCTCCCCTGTCACCAGAGAAAGTAGTGAGCTCTTACCTCGCTTTTTCACCCTTACCCCGCACACAACTCACATCGCCGATACTTTCGACAAGTCGTTCTTTGAAGTTAGCGGTGCAACCTACATAAAATCTGCCATCCTTCCTATTAGAAACAGATAAACATAATACAACTGTGAGTTGCGTGCGGGGCGGTATATTTTCTGTTGCACTTTCCATAGGGTCGCCCCTCCTCCGTATTACGGAGCACCCTGCCCTCTGGAGCCCGGACTTTCCTCCATTCTCACAAAAGGAGAACAGCGATTACCTAACCTACTCCGGTCATTTGTTCTGAAAATAAAAACCGACTGCAATAAGGACACGTAATAATTGAATCGTTTTGTCTTATCTCAATGGATAATTGAGGCCTGAGGCTTCGATGGCAGCCACAGCATGTATCTTTCTCAATTGTAACAACTGCCAGTCCATTTCGGGCATCTATGACTTTTTCGTAATATTTAAACCATTTGTTTTCGATCTTTGTCGCTAGTTCTTTTTTATTGTTTAGTTCCATTTCCAGGCGTTTGTTGAGGTCTTCCAATTCATCTTCTTTTATTTTTTTAATCTCAAGATATTTTTTTTCTTCCTCTTCTTTTTCTTTTAATTTCTGGTCATATTCCTTCTGGCATTCTTCAATGTTCTCCATCAACTTAATTTCTGCTTCTTCAAGAGAGTCAATCTTGCTTTTTAAATTTTCAATTTCCTGAAGAACGGCGGAATATTCTTTATTGGTTTTTACGTTTGGAAGTTTTTCTTTGGTATTGTTCAACAGGTCAGTTGTGGATTGGGTTTCCAGTTCTTTAGAGCGACGTTCTTTTTTGGCTTGCTCGATTTTATCGTTAAGTTGATTAATTTCCGAATTGATTTTCTCAAAAATCTGTCGTTCCCGCTCAATATCTTCGGGAATCTTTTCTTTTTGTTGATTGAATTTTTTTATTTCCTTATCAATTTCCTGAAGGCTAATTAACAATTCCAGTTGTTTATCTTTTATTGTAGTATTCATTCAGCATCTCTGTTTTCTTTATTATCAAATTTAGTGCTTCATTGGCCTCGCTAACCAATCTTTTCATAATTTCTTTTACAGGGAGAATATCTCTGATTTTGTATATATTTCTTCCGGCAAAAAAGAGTCCATTTTCGATGTCGCCATCGCGGGCTAACTTGAGATGGTCCAGGATACAGAAGCTTCGTGAGCATTGTTTTAGACAGTTATCGCATGCCTTTATTTTTACCGAACCTTCTTTAAGAAATTGATCTACAAATGGGGTTTTTACAGCGCTGCCGGGATAACCAACAGGGCTTTGAATTGTGACCATATCCTCTTTTTTGGCCTCTTTAAATATTTTTTTGAAATTGGGATGAACATCGCATTCATCACTTAATACAAAACGGTTTCCCATCTGAACACCATCAGCACCTAATTTAACCATTGAGGCAATATCATTTCCATCCGTTAACCCTCCTGCCGCGATTATAGGAATATTAACAACAGCTTTAATCTCTGGTATTAATTTACCTACGGGAATATCTGTCCCCAGGTGCCCTCCCGCATCCCGACCTTCAACAATTATTGCTGCCGCACCGAGTCTTTCAGATAATTTAGCGGCTTTTACAGAAGAAACTATCGGTACAACGGGTATATCTTCCTCGGCACACATGGCAAAGACATCTCTTGAAAAACCGGCGCCAAAGACGACCAGGTCTACCTTTTCATTGATGGAAGCCTTTACAATATCAAGAAAGTTCTTGATGGCAACCATTACATTGACGCCTATTATCCCCCTGGACAGTTCTCTGGCCTTTTTAATCTGGACAACAAGTTCTTCAACTGAAATACCGGTGCCCCCAATAAGACCTATTCCGCCGGCATTTGCAACTGCTGCTGATAATGGAGCATTTGAAACTGCTACGGACATGCCCCCTTGAATAATGGGAAATTTTGAAACAAGATCACCTATCTTTAAGTTAGATAACTGCATAATAGTTCATTCTAAGTTTAGTCTATTTTAAATGCAAGCAAAAATGAATATTTATCCACTAAGACGCCAAGACACTAAGAAAAAAATGAGCTAAAATGCCTAAAATAAAAAGCCGGGCTTTTTACAATAACTTTAGTTCACTTTAGGCACTTACATCTGCGACTTTGCTATGATTTGATAAATATTCAAGAAGTCAAAAAATACCTCCCGGAACGATGAGCTTGTTTAATTCTTCTGAAAGGCGCATTTTAAAGTTTTCCATATTAGAATTAAGTTTTTTTATACCTTTCCTTCCCAGGTAAAATACATTGGTGGCATAATTGTTTCTGCAATGAACAATGGCTCTAAAAATAGATATATTCATAGATGCAAATGTTTTGGTAGTTTGCATAAAAACCCCCAATATATCAGGTGTTACAATTTTAACAGCCCTGCCTATTACTCTTATTTTGGGTGTTATTTTTTTGTACATTTTCTTGGTATTTGCCTCAACAAGAACCCTGTTTTTGTAAAGATTTGTTACAGAATTCCCCTTAGTAAAAATTTTGTCAATATCTTCTTTTACGCATCTCTGGACATAGTAAAAATTTGTATAATCAACAGGTTTACCGTTTACATCAACCATTTTAAAAATATCCAGAGCCACTCCATTCCAGGTGTTAACCTGCGCATCAATAACACTAATTTTGTTAAACGCGATTATACAGGCAATACGATAAAGAATTCCCTCTTGATCTGGCAGACAGAGGATTAAGTCCGTCGGTTTGTTCTCAACATAATAAAGTTCAACGGCAAAATGGTTTTCAGATTGTTTATAAGCGTTATATGTATCTAATTGAGTTTGAAGGTCAGGTGGAAGATCAATTAAATTGATGAACTCTACTTTTAACGATTCATCAACGGTCTCCTTCTTCTCATAATACAGAGCTTTTTGATAAATATGCTTCAGGCTTGTTATCTGACCGGACGTCATTTTCATTTTAGTTCCATACCGATCAGCAAAGGTTAATAGAATCAACATTCTTAGCTTTTCCATATCTCCATCAATCAATTTCCATATCATTTCGTATGTTTCATCATCATAAGGATCAAGATCGAGTAAATCTTTCATTGCAAGATGTTTCCCAACAAGAAAGCTTACAGAATCTATATTTCTTTGATCTATGGTGCCCAATTCCTTGAGAATAGCAGGAGTCATCGCCTCGCCAACTTCATCTTCATTTTGATGTCCGGTTTTGTATCCCTTTCCAATGTCATGCAACAGAGTTGCTAATTTCAAAACTATATTGTTTTTAAGGTTTTGATAGAGTTGGACAAGGAATGGATCGCCTTGATTTAATTCAAGCATATTAATAGCGTCTAAAGCTGCCATAATATGAATATCAACAGGAAAGCGGTGCACGTAAATATCCTGCGGCAAGCCGCTAAGAGCTGAGAATTTGGGAATAATGAAATTACCTATGAAGCCAAATTCATTCATATCGCGAATGGCTTTTGCAAAATATTTGCCCATTAATATGTGCTGAAATATTTCAATCATCTTGCTTTTAGTTTTACTTTCCATAAAAATGGGGACTAAATTGTCTTTATTTTCTTCTATGGAAAGAATAATCGGGTACGACATATTGAAACCCTCTTCTGCGACAAACTTCATTAGGTCAAATATTTTCTCAGGAGAATCAGAAAAGATCTTTTCCTTGCCGGGAAGGAAGACAATAGTATTTTTATCGTTTATACCTAAATAAGCGTTCAAATTTTTGGCAACCGTCTCATCCCGCCATATGCAGTCCCATAAAAGATTTCTTCCGTCCCGTTTTAAAGGAAGAGCCGCATGATAGAAATACTCTTTGTAAAAATCATTAACTTCAAAACCGAGGGTTTTTGCTATCCTTTCACGGTTTTCAAAGGACAATTTATCCTTGTTACCGGATGGCTGAATAAGATGGAGCAGTAATCGGATTTTGGTTAAGAAATTTAACGCAACAAGGTCCCTTTTATAAACCTGCTCGCTTATTTGTTTTTCAGACAACAGCCTGTACATAATTTCCGTCATAGAAGATTCTTTAAAGCTAAACTTTATCTTTGTTAAAAATAACGCCCAGTAATAACGGCGAATATCATTTTTAACATCCGGTTCCTGCTGAAAAACGGTATTTTCAACGGTAT
Organism: uncultured Nitrospinota bacterium; assembly: GCA_964394335.1. Classification (GTDB taxonomy): domain Bacteria; phylum Nitrospinota; class Nitrospinia; order CAJXCL01; family CAJXCL01; genus CAJXCL01. The sequence continues at coordinate 5,669 of CAYMVZ010000011.1, forward strand.
AACATTCCGTATACGTAATATTATCTTCAATAAAAAATTGCTTGTTCGATTCTAATAAAGAGAATACTTTCTTCTGGAAGAGATTGAATGTTTCCTCGCTTCCCGAAACAAACCGTCCTTCCAGCAAAGACCTGAAATTAATAATCTCTTTTTCTGTTGAAGGCATACTGATTTCGTCTAAAGTCAAATACCCGAAACTGCTTGAAGAAGGAAAGATATTCTGGTGAACAAAAAGATATTCAAAGTTCCTAACAATTCCTTTAACCGTTTTATCCGCGTGTGAGTGGTGATTCGATACAATGGCAAGATCTATATCTGATAATGGGAACATTTCACTCCGCCCGTATCCCCCGCGGGCTACAATGGCAAAAGGAACGTTTTCTTCTTTTAGTGAAGTTTTATTTGTTATGTTAAATTGTAGAGCAGCACATTCCAGGCTGAACCTTATCACCGCATCGATCAGGGCTGTCCTTTGAAATAATATTTCAAAGGGGTAGTTACTGTTCGATATGTTTTTATAATGATTTGCTGATTCAGCTTCAACTAACGTGAGGATTTTATTTTTGTAGTAAAGATTAAAGTCGGGTTTAGTTATTTTGTGTGCCTGCTCGGATGAAAAGTCGTTCCGGAAAAGACTCTGTAGTTGCTTATACAGATTATCTTTATAGTGTTGACTTTGTTCCTTATAATCAGAAATGATTTTGCCGAGCATTTATTCATTCCATAATGGTGAGATCTCTCTGATTTTTTTTACGATGGGTGGTAATATTTCAGCAACATAATTTACATCCTCTTCCGTATTCATTTTCCCAAAGCTGAAACGTAAGGAACCGTGCACTTTTTCGTGAGGTATCCCCATTGCAGTCAATACATGGGAAGGTTCCAGAGTGCCGGAACTGCAGGCAGACCCGGTAGAGACAGCTACTCCTTGAAGATCAAGGTTAATCATGATGGATTCTCCTTCTACGCATTCGATGCCAATATTTAAAGTTGTTGGCAACCGTTTCGTTGGATGTCCATTAAGGGTGGTTTTGGGGATCGAGCTTGCCAGTTTTCGATGCAAACTATCACGTAACCCTGCCAAATATTTTGATCCGGACTCCATCTCTCTTTTTGCTATTTCACAAGCCTTTCCAAGGCCAACTATCCCCGGTACATTTTCAGTGCCCGCCCTCCTGTTTCTTTCATGGTGGCCACCGCTGATTATTGGAAACAGTTTTGACGTCCCGTTTTTAATATAGAGTGCTCCTATGCCTTTCGGCCCGCTAAGTTTATGACCGGAAATAGACAAAAAATCAACTTTTAAATCATTTACATTCAAAGGAATTTTTCCAAAACTTTGAACCGCGTCCGTATGAAAAAAAATATTTCTCTCTTTAGCAATTGTTCCTATTTCTTCTACCGGCTGAATCGTGCCGACTTCATTATTGGAATGCTGGATAGAAATCAGGACTGTGTTTTCTTTGATAGCTTTTTTTATTTCTTCCGGATTAACCATCCCGTACTGGTCTACCTTAACATAAGTTACCTCAAAACCCATTTTCTCGAGAAGGCGACAGGTATTCAAAACCGCTGGATGTTCAACTTGAGAGGTTACTATATGTTTTTTATCGTTTAAATTAGAGAGAACCACTCCTTTAATAGCGATATTGTCCGATTCACTGCCTCCACTGCAAAATATAATTTCAGATGGGGACGCATTGAGCATTTCCGCAATCTTTTCACGGACTTCGTCCATGACCACTTTTATAGGCCTGCCAAACTGATGGGCGCTGGAAGGGTTTCCGAAATAGTCCTTTAAATAAGGAGACATGGCTTCAAAGACTTCCGGGTGTATTGGGGTGGTAGCGTTATTGTCTAAATAAACTTTTCTCAAATCCAAGTCCTTTCAATAATCTAAAAGTTTAGGGCTAATGGCTTACAAACTATTTCGCAACTTTCAACGATTTTGTTTTTTTTATGCTCTTTTTATTAATGCTATTAAATTTTTTAAGTTCTTTAAGTTCTTTTTCAAGTTTAGGAATCTTTTCCAGTAAACATTTAATGGCTTGTGCAACAGGGTCCGGAAACCTTTTTAAATCATCATCCATATTTTCAAGCGGGTCACTATCTCCCCGATAAATTATTCTTCCGGGCACTCCGATAACAGTAGAGTTTTTGGCAACATCCTCCAAGACGACTGAACCCGCGCCTATTTTACAATTAGACCCCACAGAGACAGGTCCTAAAATTTTAGCTCCCGCACCAACGACAACATTATGGTCCACCGTCGGGTGGCGTTTTTCTTTTTTCAGGCTGAGACCACCTAAAGTAACTCCCTGGTAAATCGTGCAATTATCTCCGATTTCCGTTGTCTCCCCTATTACAACTCCCATTCCATGATCAATAAAAAACCCTTTTCCGATTTTCGCCCCAGGATGAATTTCAATACCGGTAATCCATCGACTGATATGGGATATAATTCTGCTGATCAGAAATAAGCGGTTAATCCAAAACCAATGCGCTATTCTGTGTATGATTATCGCATGAAAGCCGGGATAACAAAAAATAACTTCAAGAAAATTTCGAGAAGCCGGGTCCCTTGTAAGAGCTATTTGAATGTCGTCTCTAATTGTATCAAGCACCATAATTTTAACAATATATCAAATCCGACTAAATGCGTCAAGTATTGTGGAAAACTGGCAAGTATTAAACAGATGCGGTGGTATCAGAATGGTGGCTTGGGGTTTTCCTTGCTTCCTGTACTCTAAGCATTTTAACTTGCAGAGCCCAACGTTGGGACGTATTAAAGCAAGAGGTTTTTTACGACTTTTTCACTTAAGGAGCAAGCTTCTTGTGGTGGAAGTTTGTAATCAGGATCTTTGTAAATTTCTATGGGAATTTTAATTGACTTCGGGGCTTTACTGTAATGAGCGGTAATTGCGGAAATCATTTCCATTGCCCCATTTTCAATTTCTCCTTTAGCCACAACTAAAGGCCCTTTATGCCCGGTTGATCTAAATATATGGTCTCCCGGTTGCACCAATTTCTCGAGTTTTTCATTTTCTTCCTTATTTCTTCCAACAATTATTTTGCACCGGTCATTAATTCGGAGGTGCCTTCCTACTCTTAATAATCTGGCGTCGTTTAAGCTTACAGGATTTTGGAAGCGATAAAGGTCTTTTAATCTTTTTACAAAATGATAATCTGTAAGCAGGCAGCCGCCTGATGCGCAAGGATAATTGTAGATACCCTTTTCTTCTGCTAAAGTAATCTGCTGTTTTCTAGATCGGCCTCTTATTTTCAGCAGTCGGTTACGATTTATTATGTCGTGAATTTCAGGCAGAGTCGGCTTAAGAAATTTTGCTGAAAGAGGACGAACAATGAGCCCTTTTAGCCCACTGTCTCTTTCCATAATATTCATGGTATCACGCCTTTGTGACATAGGTCTCTGGCCCAGCACCTCGCCGGTAAATATAAAAGAAGCGTTTTCATCAATCATAAGTTTCTTAGCATCCTTAAACATCATAATCCTGCAGTCTATGCATGGATTCATGTTGCTCCCATAACCGTATTTCGGGCTTTTCACCATTTCAAGATATTTTTCCCCTAAAAAGAGAGTTTTTGATTTAATCCCGAACTGCTTTGATGCCTTTAAGGCCTCACTTTTACACCCTGCTCCTTTACTGGTACATGTGCAAAAAGGACTGAGGAAGTTGAGAGCAATGACCTCAATGCCCATATCCAACATAATCTTGACAGCCAGAGTGCTGTCTAATCCACCTGATAATAGCCCAATAGCTTTTTTGTTCATAGTAAGTTTAGTTTAGGAACAGAGTAAATCCTTCTCAACGAAATTTTAATCCCGGTGCTATATAATTTATAAAATAGCCTTATTTCTCTACATGTCAAGTAATTCAGGACAAACCTTAGTTAAATATTTGGGTTTTTGGCATCAATTTACTTTTTCTGCTCAAAACTAAAAAAAGCATTAAGCTTTTTCGGCGTTTTGACGATAGGTTTTATAGTTAATTTTGAAAAAACTTTTTATCCCTCCATCCTTTCTCATGGAAGAGATTGAGGAGGGTTAAAAAGTATAATATTTTTCTATATTTATTTCGAATAAAAAGGAGGTGTTTTAGGGGTCAATGAGCTTCATCTAAAGAAAAACGACGTCAGGGGAGGGTTGACTCAAGCATACTTTATTAATCAACTCTAACATGAATACATGGAGGTATTTTATGTTCATTGGTTTTCAGGACATTGCCATTAATTCCCGAGTAAACGAGGGCCTTGTTAACAATCTTAAATTTAAAATGAAAGATAAGCTTGTTGAAGCTGGCCGGCAAACGATCTATTCACAAAGGCCTCAAGTGGGAAGTCATCTGAAAAATGGCGCACCAAGGATGGGTTTCAGCGTTGAGCCCGGAGACTTCGCTTATACTAAATTTGTCTTAATAAAATCGAAAGAGACTTTTGAAGAAAAATCTTATTCAAACTCAGAACTAATAAAAGGAAATGAACCAATAGAACCAACCGTTAACGTTGAGCCTTTTTCAGGAAGTAAGATTGCAACACTTTACGCGGAATCCGCTTCTAAATAAGGGTCAAGGTTTTTTAATTTTAAAGACAGGGTATTAAAATACCCTGTCTTTTTTTTTGTACGAACACCAGTTTTTTTTATGCACTGCAGGCAAGGTTAATGTTAGTTTTGCAATATATGGGGGGGGGAATAAAGACTGGGCAACTGTTGAAAAGCATTGACAAACGATACTGTTAATGATATCAAAGCATTAGCAATAAATTTCTCCTCATAAATAAATGGCTGGTTTTTTTAAATCAAATCTTCCTAATAAACGACAATTCAGACGCCTCAAAACATCTTTAAAGGCAAATTTTAAAATTATCAGCGGCGAGAACCCCTTAGAAACATTGGCTGAATCAAAGGGCATTGTAAATAATATCGCCCTCGATGGGTTATGTCTGGGCCTGGAAGCAGGATTAGTGCAAATCGGACGTTTCCATATTTCTCATGATAGCTCTATGACGAAAAAAAACCGGATTGGAATAAAGTTACAACTCCAGCAAGAAGAAGAAAGTAAGTCCTCTGATACTGTATATGTTTTAGGCGAAGTTGCCTGGTATGATAAAACTGATCTCAATCCTCAATTTCCTTATCATATTGGTATACAGATCTTAGAAATATCTAAAGAGGATAAGTCAAAATTAGAAACCCTAATTAATAATAGCCAGTCAAATGCAAGTGAGTGAACTAAAGAGACTTCAACGAGGCTTTTTTATCGTTTTCGAGGGACTGGATGGTTCAGGCAAAACTACCCAGTCCTTTTTACTTAAAGAGTTTTTAGTTAATGAAGGATACGACACTATTTTGCTGCGCGAACCAACGAACGGCTACTGGGGGAGGAAAATTAAAGAGCTTCTCTCCAATGGAAGGAAGGATATTTCACCACAGGAGGAATTAAATCTATTTATAGAAGACAGGAAAGATAATATTAACAAAAACGTACTTCCTGCTATGAGAGATAACAAAGTTATTATTCAGGACAGGTATTATTTCTCTACAATAGCATATCAAGGAGCTTTGGGAGTAGAACCTCAACACATCAGGGCAATGAATGAGGCTTTTGCATTAAAACCCGATCTTGTTTTTTATCTCGATATTAAAGCTGAATTGGGATTAAAGCGGATAGAAGCCGGGCGCAAAGGAAAAAGAGATGCTTTTGAAAAAGAACATTATTTGTTAAAGGTAAAAGAAATTTTCGACTCTTTTAACGATCCATTTATTAAGAGAATCAACGGCTCACGTCCGTTAGATTCTATCAAAAAAAATATTTATGAAATTACCATCGAAAAGTTATCCCTTCTTACTACCAATACTTAGCTCTCAAAATATAAGTAAATCAATGATTTATTTTAAAAACATTTTTTCCTGATAACATTATAATGCAGCATGAATATATTATTGCAATTACAGGTGCAAGCGGGGCCATTTATTCTAAAAAATTATTTGACTCATTAATCGACAGTAAGGCCCGCATTCATTTTATAATTTCTGAAAATGGCAAAAAAATTCTGAAAAATGAGCTGAACCTGTCTTGTTCCTATTTTGAAAAAGAGGGAGTGTCTCTTTACGACAATTCTCAATTGAACAGTAAAATATCCTCCGGTTCTTTTCGTCACAATGGAATGGTAATTATTCCTGCTTCAATGGGGTGTATTGGCAGAATCGCTGCCGGTGTTTCGGAAGATCTCATAACCCGTTCTGCTGACGTTGCTTTAAAAGAAGGTTTTTCCCTCGTCTGTGTTCCCCGCGAAACTCCATATAATACTATCCATCTTAAAAACATGTTAGCCCTATCGCAAGCCGGTGCTGTTATCTTGCCTGCTTCTCCTGGTTTTTACCATAGACCCAAGAATCTTGATGACATATCTGATTTCATAGTGGACAGGGTTCTCGTACATCTTAATTTAAAAGAAAGAATCCTTCCAACATGGGAGCCAAAGGACTGTTAAATATAGGTTTACTGTTCGCGCGTCTGTCTTATGACCTTAAACCTTTAATACCATAAAATATTTTAAAAACCTCTTATAATTCCTCTTGCATTTTTATTTTCAGTTCGCTTATACTTGACTTCTTCTTCTTTTTACCTCGCTTAAGTTTCACACTTATGGAAAATCTTTGGAACAACTGTCTAAAAGAAATCAAAAAAAATCTTCCTCCGCAAGTTTATGAAACATGGTTTTTGCCTATTTCAATCATTTCATTTTCTAAAGAGAAAGCCACGATAGAAGTTCCCAGTAAATTTCATAAAGAATGGTTAACTTCCAAATATCAGCCTCTTTTAGAAGAAACTCTTTGCAAAATATGTGGAAGCAATATTTCTATTGATTTAACGATTTCAAATGCAAAAAAAAGTCCATTAGAAGAAACAAATAAATCAAAAGATATTTCTCCTCTTATAGAAAAAGTTGAAGAGGAGATTAGTAAAACAAACTATGACAGACACGGTTTGAACAAAATGTATACTTTTGATAACTTTATTACCGGCACCTGTAATCAGTTTGCACAAGCTGCTGCATATGCGGTCGCCGAAGCACCGTCAAAAGCTTACAATCCTTTGTTTATCTACGGCGGAGTAGGCCTCGGGAAGACTCATCTTATTCATGCAATTGGACACCACATTTTAACAAAGGATAAGCGAAAAAAAATTTGCTATGTCTCCTCCGAACGATTTCTTACAAACCTTATTTCAGCTATTAAACAACAGAATGCAGAGAATTTTAGAAAACTCTACCGAAATGTAGATATATTATTAATGGATGACATCCAGTTTCTCGCAGGCAAAGAGAAATCACAGGAAGAGTTCTTTCATACATTTAATACCTTGTTTGAATCCGAGAAACAGATTGTTATTGCAAGCGACCGCTTTCCAAAATATATTCCTAAACTGGAGGAAAGGTTAGTCTCCCGTTTTCAGTGGGGTCTCATTGCCGATATAAAACCTCCGGAATACGAAACAAAAATGGCGATTTTGAAGAAAAAAGCGGATACTTTTAATTTTAAACTGCCGGATAACGTTGCGGGATATATAGCAAGAAAAATTTTTTCGAGCGTTAGGGAACTGGAAGGCGCTCTTATAAGAATTATTGCATACAGCAGTTTGACGAATAGATCAATTGCTCTTGATATGGCCGAAGAGGTACTGAAAGATCTTTTTTATGAAAAGGAAAAAGTTATCACTATAAAATTAATCCAGAAAGAAGTTTCAGGTTTTTTTCATTTAAAAATATCAGATTTAAAATCAAAAAACAGAACTAGGGCTGTTGTTTTTGCCAGGCATTTAGCAATGTTTTTATGCAGGGAATTAACAAATACCTCTTTGCCTGAGATAGGAAAAAGTTTTGGAGGAAAAGATCATACCTCTGTTATTCATGCCTGTAAAAAAATTAATTCAGAATTGAAATCCAATCCCGATATAGCCCATAATATTAAACAGTTAAAAGATATCATCTCCAGGTAAAACAACTGAATAAACTGTTAATTAAAAGTTAAAAATGATCTTTCTCTATTTTTATGTTAATATAAAATTAATTTTTAAACATATCAACTATTAATAATCTATTAATTTTTTTAAAGTTACCCGGTTATTCACATATTAACACCCTCTACAACAACAACTAATATTTATAAATATTATTAAGTAGAGAATTAACTAACAAAAATAATAAAAGTTGTAAATCCTTTTAAAACCCAAAAACTCTTATGGAAAAAAAATACGATAGCTCCAGTATAAAAGTGCTTGAAGGATTAGAAGCGGTTAGAAAAAGACCGGCTATGTATATAGGAGATACTGCAAAAAATGGACTCCATCATCTCGTATACGAAGTTGTTGATAATAGTATTGACGAAGCTATGGGAGGATATTGTAATAAAATAGAAGTAACTATTCATATAGATAATAGTATTACGGTAATTGATAACGGGAGGGGTATTCCTGTTGATTATCATAAAGATAAGAAAAAACCTGCGGCTGAGGTGGTAATGACAACTTTACACGCAGGGGGTAAGTTTGATGATAAATCTTATAAAATTTCTGGAGGGTTACATGGAGTAGGTGTCTCGGTTGTTAATGCATTATCCGCTGAGTTAAAGATGGAGATAAAAAGAGATAATAAAGTTTACTATCAGACATACAAAAAAGGAATTCCTAAAAATTCATTAAAGGCGGTTGGAAAAGCAAAAAAAACCGGTACAAAAATATGGTTTAAGCCGGATGAGACAATTTTTGAAGAAAGTATATATAGTTTTGATTTACTGTCGCAGAGGCTTAGAGAACTGGCCTTTTTAAATAGAGGGTTAAAAATTTTAATTTTTGATGAGAGAAATGAAAAGAAAAATGAATTCTATTATTCAGGTGGTATAGTTTCGTTTATTCTTCTTTTAAATGAGAAAAAAAACCCATTACATAAAAAGCCGGTTTATATAGAAAAAACAAAAGACAATATTAACTTAGAACTCGCTGTTCAATATAACGATAGTTACAAAGAAAATGTTTTTTCATTTGCAAATAATATTCATACTCACGAGGGAGGAACGCATTTAAGTGGTTTTAAATCGGCATTAACAAGAACCCTCAATAATTATGCGCAAGGAAAAGGCCTTCTTAAAAATTTGAAAACCAATTTGAGTGGCGATGATGTTAGGGAAGGATTGACAGCGGTATTAAGCGTAAAAATACCAGATCCACAATTTGAAGGACAAACAAAAACTAAACTTGGAAATAGTGAAGTTAAAGGGATTGTTGAGCAGGCGGTTAATGAAAAACTGTCTGAATTCTTTGAAGAAAACCCAAAAATTGCGAAAGCAATTGTATCAAAAGGTATTAATGCAGCCTTGGCAAGAGAGGCCGCCCGTAAAGCAAAGGAATTGGTAAGACGAAAAGGCGCCCTTGAGGTTAGTTCTTTACCTGGAAAATTGGCGGATTGTTCTGAAAAAGACCCATCTTATTCTGAAATATATATAGTAGAAGGAGATTCAGCAGGTGGTTCCGCAAAACAGGGAAGAGACAGAAAAAACCAAGCAATATTACCACTAAAAGGAAAAATTTTGAATGTTGAAAAAGCGCGGTATGACAAGATGCTCAGTAGTGATGAAATTCGTACGTTGATTACCGCATTAGGCACTGGAATTGGTAAAGAAGATTTTAAAATAGACAAGGCGAGATACCATAAAGTTATTATCATGACCGACGCGGACGTTGATGGGTCACACATAAGAACTCTTTTGCTCACATTTTTCTTCAGACAAATGTATGAAATTATTGAAAAAGGATACTTGTATATAGCTCAGCCACCTCTTTATAAACTGAAAAAGGGAAAGTACGAGGAATATCTTAAAAACGAAGAAACTTTTACAGAAAAGTTAGTTCAGTTTGGCGTAGAGAATGTAAAACTGAAAACAAGTAGAAACGGAAAAAGCAGCACAGGGAAAGAATTGGAAAAAATTATATCAAGATTAATAGAGTTTAAAAAGTATGAAGAAAAATTAGAAAGATATAGTTTGCCAAAAGAATTAATAGAAGGGATGTTAAAAGAAAATTTGGATAAAAAAGCCTTTGCGGATTTAGTTGAATTAACGAAGTCGGTGAAAAATATTCTTAAAAACCTTTTAAAGAAAGAAGGCTCAAAGGCGCCTGTTTCCAATATTCCCGTTTTTATTAAAATATTAAAGAAACTCTCAAAAGAAGAATTAGATCAATTTAAAAAATCAGAATTAAAAATTAAAAAAATATCTGAAAATATTTATGCTATAGCCGATAAACCAACGGCGTTAATAATTAATAATGTTTTAACTATAGATAAACTAACAATTCAGATTGATGAAGATAATAATAAGTTTGAAGTAATGATAGAAGGGATTAGGAACAATAATGGATTTAAAACAAAAATAAATCGAGAATTAATAACTTCCGTTCTTTACAAAAATATTCAGAAGATATACAAGTTTATTGAGGCTTTGGGTAAACCTCCCTTTGAATTAATGCAAAACGGAACAAAAACGATAATAAACAAAAAAGAAGAATTGATGACAACCATAATTAACGACGGAAAAAAAGGGCTGCTTGTTCAGCGATATAAAGGACTTGGCGAAATGAACCCGGCCCAATTGTGGGAAACAACGATGGATCCGGAGAAGAGAATTTTACTGCAAGTGAAAACCGATGATTTTGTGGCAGCAGATGATATGTTTACAGTTTTGATGGGTGATCAAGTCGAGCAGAGAAGAGAATTCATAAAACAAAATTCAAACCAGGTTCGTAATTTAGATATTTAACCGGGTTTATATTGCCTGCCTGTTTTATTGTTATTGCGAAGTTGCTATCCCTATCTTTCCACAACTTTGTCGAAAAAATTTATATTCCTGTTATTTATGAGAGGAGTTAAATGGAACCCATAAGAGAAAAAATTGAATCGGTGAACATTGAAGACGAAATGCAAAAATCCTATATAGATTACGCAATGAGCGTAATTGTGGGAAGAGCGCTTCCGGATGTTCGAGATGGTTTAAAACCTGTTCACCGAAGGATACTATTTGCTATGAACGAACTAAGCAATTACTGGAACAAACCATATAAAAAATCTGCAAGAGTTGTCGGGGATGTGATTGGTAAATATCATCCCCATGGAGACACCGCTGTATATGACACAATTGTTAGAATGGCCCAGAGTTTTTCTCTCAGGTACCCTCTTGTAGACGGCCAGGGGAACTTTGGTTCTGTTGACGGTGATTCTCCGGCGGCAATGAGGTATACAGAAATCAGGATGGACAGGATGTCTGCAGAAATGCTGGATGATATCGAGAAAGAAACCGTGGAGTTTGGGCCAAACTATGATGAATCCCTTAAAGAGCCTTTATTGTTGCCGGCCAAAATCCCAAACCTGTTAGTTAATGGTTCATCAGGAATTGCGGTTGGGATGGCCACCAACATTCCTCCTCATAATTTGAATGAAATAATAACTGGAATAGTTGCTCTTATTGACAATCCGGAAATTACTATTAAGGATTTAATGAAATTTGTGAAAGGGCCGGATTTTCCAACCGCCGGATTTATTTACGGAAAAGAAGGGATTAAATCCGCGTATGAAACAGGACGTGGAAGAATTCAAATGAGAGCAAAAGCAATTATTGAAAAAAACGCGAAAAATGACAGGGAAAGCATAATTGTAAGTGAGTTACCTTACCAGGTTAATAAAGCAAAGCTCGTCGGGAAAATAGCAGAATTAGTAAGAGACAAAAAAATTGAAGGCATTTCCGATTTAAGAGACGAGTCTGACAGGGATGGGATTCGTGTAGTAATAGAATTAAAAAAAGATGTCATGACCCAGGTGATATTGAATAAATTATACAAGCAAACCCAGATGCAGGAAACCTTCGGGGTTATTATGCTGGCACTGGACAGATATCAACCCAAAGTTATGGATCTCAAAACCCTGCTGGGTAAGTTCGTTCAGTTCAGAAAAGAGATAGTTACCCGACGCACCGAATTTGATCTGAAAAAAGCAAAAGAAAAAGCTCATATACTGCGGGGATTAAAAATAGCGCTGAACTCTTTGGATGAAGTTATTAAATTAATTAAAAAAGCGGCAACACCCAAGGAAGCCCAGGAGAAGATGATCGCGAAGTTTAGACTGGATGAAATCCAGGCTAAAGCCATTTTGGATATGAAACTGCAGCGCCTGACCGGACTGGAAAGACAAAAGATATTAGATGAATTGAAAGAACTGGAAGATAGGATCCAGTGGTTAACTTTTGTATTAGGCAGTGAGAAAGAGATCTTTAAAATTATTAAAGATGAACTCAAGGAAATCCTGGATAAATATGGCGACGAAAGAAGATCAGAAATCATTGAAGTAACTGAAGATATCAGCATAGAAGATATGATTGTTGAAGAAGATATGGTCGTAACAATATCCAATACCGGATATGTTAAGCGAAATCCTGTAAGCCTGTATCGAGCCCAGCGAAGAGGCGGAAGAGGAATAAAAGGCATGTCCGTAAAGGAAGAAGACTTTATAAAGGATTTATATATAGCAAGCACCCACGAATATCTCCTTTTCTTTACGGATATAGGCCGAGTATATTGGTTAAAGGTTCATGCAATTCCCCAGTTTGGAAGAGCCTCAAAGGGAACTTCGATAGTTAACCTGCTACAACTACAAAAAGAGGAAAAAATAGCCGCCGTTGTCCCGGTGAAAGAATTTGAAGAGGACCGTTTTTTAGTTATGGGCACAAAAAATGGAATTATTAAAAAGACCCCTTTAATGGCCTTCAGCAATCCCAGGTCAAGTGGTATTATTGCTCTGACAATCGATAAAGGAGATGAGCTTATTGGTGTTAAGCATTCAGATGGCAAAAGAAAAATCTTTTTGGGAACAAAAAGTGGCATGGCCATCCTGTTTGACGAAAAAGAAATCAGGCCTATTGGAAGGTCAGGAAGAGGGGTCCGGGGTATAACTTTAAAGAAGGAAGATGAGGTTGTTGGTATGGAAGTTATCGGTGACAAGGCGACGGCTCTGACTATTACAGAAAATGGTTTTGGAAAGCGAACAGAAAGCTCAGAATATCGTGTTCAAAGTCGAGGGGGTAAAGGAGTAATTAATATCAAGTGTACGGCAAGAAATGGAAAAGTTATGTCCATAAAAATAGTTTCTGACGAAGATCAACTTATGGTGATTACTTCGGACGGAAACATCATACGTATGAAGGTCAGTGAAATTTCTACCATAGGTAGAAATACACAAGGATCTCGCATTGTTAGTTTAAAAGAAAATACAAAAATAGTTGATATGGCGAGAGTCGTCGAAAAAGAGGAATAGTGGGATATTGCAGATTTTTTTTTATATACGTCTGGTTCCTCTTAATTATAACAAGTACTTCGTGCTCGAGGGAATCCGCTGATATCCTTTATAAGACCGGGCAGGATTTATGGAGCAAAGGAGAGACAGAAAAGTCATTAAATAAATTTTTAAATATTATAGAAAAATATCCCGCCAGCGATCTGCATGACGATGCCCTTTTTAAAGCCGGGGAGCTTTATTACTTAAGCAATAGCGATTTTTCAAATGCTATAAAATCTTTTCGGCAATTGCTTCTTATTAAGAATACCCGCGTTAAACTAAAATTCCAGGCGCAGAGTTATATTGCTGAAATATACGAAAATAGTTTGAATGACTATGATCAAGCGATTATTGAATACCAGCGTCTGATAAATAATTTTGAAAACTGGATTTCACCGGGCGAAGGACAGTTTAAAATAGCAAAATGTTATTTTAAAAAAGGTGATTATAAACAGGCTATCGTAGAATATGAAACCTTGGTAGAAAGGTTCCCTGTCAGTCCTCTTGTAGAAGAAGCCATATATCAAATAGTAACCAGTGATTTTATTTTAGGAGAATGCTCCAAAGCCGTTAAGAATTATGATAGGTTTGAAGAAAAATTTCCTGATAGCCGTTTTATGCCTGAAATTAAATTTGAAATAGGATCCTGTTATGAAGAAGAAGGAAATTTATTAGAATCGTTAACTATATTTAGAGAATTGAAGGATAATTATTCAAATAAAAAGCTATTGGAAATGAAGATCAGTTCTATTGAAAAACGTTTATCCGCAAGAAGAAGATAGATGCAGGACTTAAAGAAAATAAGAGAAAAATCAAATGAAATACAAAAAGAACTTGATGCAAGAGGTATGGTTTTTGACATTAATCAAGTTTTGGAGCTTGATAATCAAAAGCGTTTAATCTTAAAAGAAGTTGAAGAATTACGACACCGCAGAAAAATCATTTCATCTGAAATAGGGAAGTCTAAGGGAGAAGGAAAAGAGCGTGAAAAAGAAGAAGTAAAAGAAATATCAGAGAAAATTAAAAAATTAGAGGAAAAACAAAATGGACTTGATAGTAAATTACAAGAATTACTTTTTTTAATTCCAAATACCCCTCATAAAACAGTTCCCTTAGGTAAAAGTGAAAACGATAATAAGGAAATAAGAAAATGGGGAAAACCACCGGATTTTAATTTTAAACCAAAAGAACATGCAGCAATTGGTGAATACCTGGATATCCTAAATTTCAAAAAAGCGGCGAAATTATCAGGCGCCAGATTTGTTGTTAACGTAGGACCGGGGGCAAGATTAGAGAGGGCATTGATAAATTTTATGCTCGATCTTCAAACAAGGGAACATGGTTATAAGGAAATGATGCTTCCGGTTATAGTAAAGGAAGAATGCATGATTGGAACCGGGCAGCTCCCGAAATTTAAAGAAGATCTATTTCAATTGGAGAACACTGACTCATATTTAATACCTACGGCGGAAGTGCCGTTAACTAATTTGCATCGTAATGAAATCCTTTCGTCAGAAGAATTGCCTTTACGATATACTTCAAATACGCTCTGCTTTCGTAGTGAGGCAGGATCATACGGTAAAGATACTACCGGCCTGATACGGCAGCACCAATTTAATAAAGTGGAACTGGTAAAGTTTGTGGCGCCGGAAACTTCTTATGATGAATTGGAATCTTTGTTAAATGACGCTGAGGAAGTATTAAAAAGGTTAAATCTTCACTATAGAGTTGTCTGTCTGTGTACGGCTGATCTGGGTTTTGCTGCTGCCAAAACTTACGATATTGAAGTCTGGATGGCCGGTCAGAAGCGATACAGGGAGATATCATCTTGCAGCAATTTTGAAGATTTTCAAGCACGCAGGGCAAGAATTCGTTTTAAAAAGAAACCGGATTCTAAACCGGAGTTTGTCCATACTTTGAATGGTTCAGGATTGGCGGTCGGCAGATTGTTGGTTGCTGTATTAGAAAACTATCAACAGGAAAATGGGTCTGTCGTGATTCCGGAAGCTCTTCGTAACTATATGGATGGTCTAGAAAAAATCGCATAATAATTTTTTATAAATACTAATAACTAATTAACCAACAACTTTTTTTATTGATAGTTTTAAGTTAAAATGTAATTAATATTTGCGAAGCAAATTAAGGAGGGATGGCCGAGTGGTTGAAGGCGGCGGTCTTGAAAACCGTTGAACGAAAGTTCCGTGGGTTCGAATCCTACTCCCTCCGTATAAAATTGCGCCGCAATTTTTACTGATTAACAAATAACTAATAATTTTTTTGTAAACAATGAAATAAAAGGTTATTAGTAGTTGCAAAGCAGCGCATTTAGATTTAAAAATCTTAAAGTATATGGGGATGCAAAGACTTTGGCAAATTGTGCAGAGAAGTCGTTGCAGGTTATGATTTAGCCCTAAACTACAAAATGATAAGTGATGAAATTAATATGAAAATAGAAAAAGAAGCAGAACGTTTGGTTAAACAATTATGTGGATTTCGTTCATCTTTACGAAAAAACTGAAAAGGTTATGTTAATTTTTTATTTTAATGGTTTTAAGTTAAATGTATTTGCGAAGCAAATCCAGGAGAGGTGGCCGAGTTGGCTTAAGGCGCACGCCTGCTAAGTGTGTGTAGGTTAATCCCCTACCGAGGGTTCGAATCCCTCCCTCTCCGCCAAATTATTAACACTTAGCGCTTGCATGTTCCACCTGAGCAACTTGAAAGATTTCTTTTAATCGCGAATTTAGATTTGCAGATTCGTGGTTAATCATTTATTACTTCATAAAGTTCTGGTTATTTTTCTCTCCTTCGTGTCTTAGCGGCTGAGCTATTACAAAATCTTTTATGGAAAAGGGAAAGTTATTTATTATCAGTACACCTATAGGGAACATGGATGACATTACTTACCGTGCGGTGAAAACTCTTAAAGAAGTTGATATCATCGCGGTTGAGGATACACGCCGCACAAAAAAACTTCTTTCGCACTATGATATTCATAACAAAATCATTAGTTATCATGATTATAATAAAATCAAAGTTTCAAAAAAAATATTGAGCTTTCTTCTTTCCAATCAAAATGTTGGACTGGTTTCAGACGCCGGAACCCCCTGTATTTCTGATCCGGGTTTTTACCTTGTCAGAAAAGCCCTTGAGAATGATATAAAACTGATCCCTATTCCAGGTCCTTCAG
Organism: uncultured Nitrospinota bacterium; assembly: GCA_964394335.1. Lineage (GTDB taxonomy): Bacteria > Nitrospinota > Nitrospinia > CAJXCL01 > CAJXCL01 > CAJXCL01. Next base: position 22,254 of record CAYMVZ010000011.1, read on the forward strand.
CAGTATTAGCATCTTTGATTGTTTCAGGGTTGCCGCCAGACCGTTTTATTTTTGAAGGGTTTTTACCGCGCGGTAAGGGAAAAAAAAGAAAACGGTTGGAAGAACTGTCCAGTGAAACCCGCACACTGATTCTTTTCGAATCCCCCCACAGAATTCAAAAAACCTTAAAAGAAATCTATTTGGTTTTCGGCAATAGGAAAGTTGTCATTGCAAGAGAAATAACCAAGATTTATGAGGAGACAACCCATACGGAACTGAAAAACGTTGACTCTATTTCAGAATCAAAAAAACCGAAAGGAGAAATTACGTTAGTAGTGGAAGGAATTAAAAAATCAAAAAAGCAGGGTTAAGAGACAAGGGTGATGGATCAAAGCTTGCTTTTTATTGACCCCTTTTGATTTATCAGTGTTTCATGCTCATGGCACAGGCTTTCCAATGAGATGGAGTCTAATATTTCCGTCATTTTATCGCTCAGTTTTTGCCATACTAATCGGCTAACACATTCGTCAATCTTGTCGCAGCGATCATTTACTTTTTTGTTTTTGCTATGGGTTACGCAGACCTGTTTTGGCACAACTGATTCTTCCACGCTTTGCAATACATCCCCTATGCTTATTTCCTCAGGCTTTTTTGCCAGCACATATCCGCCACCCGGGCCTCTAACGCTTTTTACCAGGTTTGACCTTCTCAGTTTCATAAATAACTGTTCAAGATAATGCAGGGAAATATTCTCTCGAATTGAAATACTCGACAGAGGCACGGGAGAGTTCCGGGAGTGGATAGCAATATCGATAATCGCTCTAACTGAATAATAACCTTTAGTCGAAATTTTCATAAGTGTTCCGAAACATAGCACTTATCGCTGCTGTCCGGGAAGATGGTAACAATTACACCTTGATCGATTCTTTTAGCTAATTCCAATGCACCTGCGATTGCCGCGCCTGAAGAATTACCTACCTGCAGCCCTTCTTCATGTTCCAGATTTCTAACCATGGCGTAGGCATCTTCTGTTTTTACTGAAATTTTGCCGTCCGCGAATGATTCATCGTAAAGGTTTGGAATAATTGAGGTTTCCATATGCTTTAGCCCTTCAAGACCGTGCAAAGATTCATGGGGTTCAATCGAAATGATTTGAATAGAGGGATTGAGTTCTTTTAAGAACCGCCCTGTACCCATTAGAGTGCCGCTTGTTCCGATACCCGCGACAAAATGAGTTATACGCCTACCCGTCTGGTTGTAAACTTCAGGACCTGTTGTCTCATAATGGGATTTCCAATTTGATGGATTATTGTACTGATCAGGCATAAAATATTTCTCCGGGTTTGCTTCGTAAATCTCCTGTGCTTTAACAATAGCCCCATCAGAACCTCCGAGCGGATCAGAATAGATAATTTCCGCATTATACAATGCAGCCATTTTCGCTTTTCTTTCCCTGCAAATATTTTCTGGCATTACCAGCAGCACCTTATACCCTTTTATCTTTCCTATGAGGGCATACGAAATACCGGTGTTCCCGGAAGTTGAATCCAAAATAATTTTTTTCTTGGTTAGTAATCCTGCCTTTTCTCCATCCTCAATCATTTTAAGGGCTGGCCGGCTCTTTACTGATCCCCCCAAGTTCATGCATTCGGCTTTAGCATAAATCTCAATATTTTTTAAGTCTTTTGTCAGGTTTTGAATTTTTATTAAAGGGGTATTCCCAATTTTTTTTAATTGTGATTTTGAAAAGTCTTTTATATCAATATTTACACAATTTATACAGTTCTGGATATCAGTCATATACATTTTTTTACCTATGGTGATGGTGAAAGAACTCCACAGAATTGTTCGTAATCAATAAGTTCTTTTATGGTTGGGTTGTCCCCGCAGACAGGGCAGTTCTGGTCTCTTTTCAATTTCAGTTTTCTAAAACTTACTGCCAATGAATCATATAAAAGAAGAGCGCCTACCAAAGGTTTTCCGATATTTAAAATCAATTTTAATGTCTCTACGGCTTGAAGCACACCAATAGTGCCTGGCAAAACACCCAACACCCCTGCTTCCTGACAGCTTGGTACCATTCCGGGCGGAGGAGGTTCCGAGTACAAGCAGCGGTAACAGGGTCCTTCTTTGGGTTTAAAAATCGTCAGTTGCCCTTCAAATCTAAAGATACTCCCGTGAACGTTGGTTTTGTTTGTAAACACACAGGCATCATTGATTAAGTAACGGGTCGGAAAATTATCCGTCCCATCCAGTACGATATCGTAATCTTTAATTATTCCCATGATGTTTTGAGAGCTTAATCGTTCTTTAAACAGTCGGATTTTGACGTCTGGGTTAAGTTTCTCCATGGTCAATTTTGCTGATTCAGCTTTATTAATTCCAATACTATCTTTGGAATGGAGAATCTGTCTTTGCAAGTTGCTGAGATCAACATTATCGAAATCGACGATTCCTATATTCCCTATGCCTGCCGCAGCCAGGTAAAAGCCTGCAGGGGAGCCTAATCCTCCTGCTCCAACCAAAAGCACTTTAGCGTCTAATAATTTTGATTGACCTTTACCGCCAACTTCCGGCAGTATTATATGTCTGCTGTATCTCAGTATTTGTTCTTCTGAAAAATCAAACATTTATTTTTCCCTAAAAAAACGTCCGGTTAATAAAATTAAAACAACCCCCCGGCAATTGCCGGAATAATTGATATTTCATCTCCATCCTTAACCGAAGATGATTCTCCGTCAACAAATCTGATATCCTCTTCATTAATATAAATATTAATAAACCTGCGTAATTGCCCTTCTTCATCGTATACGCGCTCCTTGATACCGGGATAATTTTTTTCGAGATCATCAAATATCTCTTTTACATTGTTTCCTTCCGCGGAGACCTCTCCCTGATTATTCGTCAACTTTAGCAATGGCGATGGAATTCTGACTTTAACTGCCATAAATTTCCTCCTATTAATTAAAAATTTTATTACACTTTTTTGTAAATCAGTTTTTTTCCATTAAATTATTAAACGCTCCCAATTTTGGTTCAATAATAGAAATTTTCCCGACACTATTTTCTATAGCTTCCCTTGTTTTAAGGCCGTTACCGGTAATCGATAAAACTGTTAATTCGTCTTTTTTAATTCTTCCCTGTTTGATTAGTTTTTTTGTAACAGAGACCACAACGCCACCGGCTGTTTCAGTAAAAATGCCTTCCGTACTGGCCAACAGTTTCATCCCTTCCACAATTTCCGTATCATTAACATCTTCTCCCCATCCGCCGCTTTCTTCAGTGGTTTTTACGCCGTAATATCCATCTGCCGGATTCCCGATGGCAATAGATTTCGCAATTGTATTTGGTTTAACCGGTTTTATAATATCCGTCCCATTTTTTATTGCGGTTGTTACGGGAGCGCAACCGGTAGCCTGTGCTGCAAAAATCTTTGTTTTGACTTTATCTATGAGCCCAAGATCTTTGAACTCCTTAAAGCTCTTCCAGATTTTTGTAATCAGGGAACTTCCGGCAACAGGGACTACAATATTGTCAGGAGTCTTCCAACCTAATTGCTCCGCAATCTCATAACCATACGTCTTGGAACCATCTCCATAATAAGGACGGATATTAATATTTACAAACGCCCATTTAAAATTCACGGCTATTTCGCTGCACAGCCTATTTACATCATCATAAGAACCGTTCACACCAATAACTCTCGCGCCGTAAATTAAAGTACTCATAATCTTTCCCGGTTCCAGATCGGATGGAATGAAAATATAACTTTCAAGTCCTGCTTCAGCGGCATGAGCCGCAACGGAATTCGCCAGGTTGCCCGTTGACGCGCATCCTATAGTATCCATTCCTAATTCGCTGGCTTTAGACAAAGCCACAGCAACCACCCTGTCTTTGAATGAAAACGTGGGATGATTAACGCTGTCATTTTTTACATACAGGTTTTCAATCCCTAAAGCCTTTCCAAGGTTTTTTGTCTTTATTAAAGGAGTAAAACCGCAGTGGATACCTACGGTTGGCTCCCCGTCAATAGGCAGCAGTGTTTTATATCTCCACATATTTGGTGGCGAATTTTCTATTGACTTGCGGGAAATGACCTTTTTAATTCCCTCATAGTCATAGTCCACTTCCAGAGGACCAAAACAAAATTCACAAACATGCAGAGCTTCTTTGGGATAAATTTTTCTGCATTCTTTGCAAATTAATCCTTTAACAAAACTCATCTTTTTATCCCTTACTTTAATATAATTATTGTTGGAACCACAAATTTCATAGTCCAGCTACGCCGCAAGCAAAAATGAATTAACCGCAGAGATCGCGGAGAAAATTAAAAAAATGGTTTGCTTCAGTGCTCATGGCAAACTCTGCGGTGATAAAAAATAATTCTTCCTGTTGACTTTTGTCCTCTTTTCTACTTGAACCCTTTTTCCAGAGTCATATACCGATTCCCGGTATCCGGGAATAAAGTTACTACATTTTTTTCTCTTCCGAGTTTAGCCGCTACTTTCATTGCGGCGAAACAGGCTGCTCCGGAAGAAATACCAACGATAAGTCCTTCTTCTTTTGCTAATCTTTTGGACATGTTATAAGCATCTTCATCAGATACCCCTATGATTTCATCCATTATATTGACATTTAAAATCTTTGGGACGAAACCAGCGCCAATACCCTGGATTTTATGGTAACCGGGTTTTCCTCCGGAAAGGACAGGAGATGACATTGGCTCCACTCCAACAATCTTTATCTCAGAGTTATTGGCTTTTAAAACCTCTCCCACACCAGTAATCGTCCCTCCGGTACCGACACCCGTAACAAAAGCGTCTATAGTTTTCCCTGTCATGGCTTCTTTAATTTCGACTGCGGTGGTTTTCCGGTGTATTTCAGGATTAGCCGGATTATTAAATTGCTGTGGCATAAAATAGCCCTGGTTTTGGCTGACAATTTCTTCTGCTTGATCAATTGCGCCTTGCATCCCTTTTTCTAGACCGCTTAAATGCGTGGTTGCGCCAAAACATTCAATGAGAAATCTTCTCTCATAGCTCATGCTTTCAGACATTACCAGCATAACTTTATAGCCTTTTACAGCCCCGATCATGGCCAAACCAATACCTGTATTTCCACTCGTCGGCTCAACAATAGTATCCCCTTTTTTAATCAGGCCCTTTAGTTCCGCGTCTTCAATCATGCTTAACGCAATTCGGTCTTTAACACTGCCCCCGGGATTTAAAGATTCCAATTTAGCGTAAATTGCCGCCATATTACCCTCAGCAATTAGGTTGAGCCTGACTAATGGCGTTGAACCGATTAAATCAGTTACATTTTTTCCTGAACCATTTAAGTTTTTATTCATGTTTGTCACTATTAATAAATCCCCCCAGCGTTCCTTTTACAAATGGAATAATGGGGGGATTTAATTTTGCCAAAATTACTCTAAGACTAAATAAACTCTTAGTTTACGAATCATATAATACCTAACTGTTTTTGTCAAGTATTGTTAATTAGTTTGATTATAGATCGAAAATCTAATATATATAGGCATTCATTCTATTTTGCTTCCCTTTTCAAGAAAAAATGACCGACGATTACAGCAGATTATTAGAATTAATCTATACAAATTCTTTTCAATACAGCGAAGAACCTGTTTTTTTACTGGCATCCGGACTGAAAAGCCAATATTATTTTAATTGCAAGGCAACCACTCTAAGCTCGGAAGGGCTGGTTCTCGTTGGAAATATTTTTTTCGAACGGATTAAAGACTTCCGGATTGACGCCATTGGCGGGCTTACAATGGGCGCTGATCCCATTGCTATAGCGACTTCCTTAATCAGCTATCAAAATGGTCGGACAATAAAAGCATTTTGTATTCGTAAAGAACCGAAAAAACATGGTCTCAAGCTCTGGATAGAAGGAAACCTGAATGAAAATGATAATGTTATTATCATTGAAGACGTTATTACCACAGGGGGTTCAACAATAAAAGCAATTCAGAGGGCAAAAGAATCTAATATAAATGTCGTTTCTGCTATCGCTTTGATAGATAGAGAAGAAGGCGGCAAAGAAGCTATTGAAGAATTAGGAATACATGTAGAATCCATATTTTCCAAAAGCGATATCATGGCTTTCCATAATGAGAATAAATGACAACGTTCTCATAGCCCTGACAATGGGAGATCCTAGTGGAATAGGGCCGGAGATTATTTTAAAAGGTTTTTTAAAGTTTAAAGAAAGGCCCTGGCAGGTTGTTGTTATAGGGGATTATTCTTTTTTACAAAAAAAAAGAAAGGAATTTAACGTACCGATTAATTTAAATCCAGTTGATGATATTTCAGAAGCTGATTTTTCCCCTGAAAAACTTAATATCCTGAATATGAAAAACCTCCCGCCGGATATTCCAAAGGGCGGCAAGAAGCCGCAACCCAATAGAGCTACCGCTCTGAATAGCAAACAAAACGTTGTCAAAAAAACAAAGTTTCATGGATGTGTAGTACAAGGAGTGGCAAACAAGGAATCAGGAAAGGCATCATATGAATATATTGAAAAAGCTGTGGAGCTGGCATTGGCAGATAAGGTTTCTGCTATTGTAACAGCCCCCATCAATAAAAAGGCCATTTCTTTAGCAGGTTTATCGTATGCGGGACATACTGAAATGTTAGCCGAACTTACTGATACTAAAGATGTTGCTATGATGCTGATAGGCGGAAAAATCAGGGTCGTACTGGTGACTACGCATGTAGCCATATGCAAGGTAAATGAATTTATAAAAAAAGACAGAATTTTTAAGACGATTTCCTTAGCAAATCGTTCCCTGAGACTTTTTGGCATCAATACACCACGTATTGCTGTTACCGGACTTAACCCCCACGCGGGAGACAGCGGGATTTTTGGCAACGAGGAAATAAACGAGATACTGCCAGCCATTCAGAAGGCGAAGGAGCATGGCATTGACGTGACAGGCCCACACCCGGCGGATTCTTTATTTGTAAAAGCCAAAAAAGGGGAGTTTGACGCTGTGGTTGTGATGTACCATGACCAGGGACTGATCCCGGTCAAAATGGAGGGATTTGGCAAAGGAGTAAATGTTACCCTGGGACTTCCAATTATCCGAACTTCTGTTGATCATGGGACTGCTTTCGACATTGCAGGGAAAGGAATTACAGAGACAGGGAGCTTAATAGCGGCTCTTGAGGTCGCAGTTACACTGTCGAAAAATAAAAAGAAAAAACTTATTGCATAGCCGTAATAAGGGCCTTGGAAAATTTTTCACTTAATTCAAGGGGTGTTGTCTCTTCTTCCTCATCTCGACTATAAATCAAGCTATAAATTATTACTCCATTTTGTACATCGACAATATCCAAATAAGCTGTATTTATTTCGTTGCTTTTGAAAAAAAACCACTTCTTTTTGATATTAAGACGGCCTATTAAAAGAAAATCAACTATATCCAGCTCCTTCAGTTCCGTTAGATTGCTGATTAAAATTCTGCGGTCTTGTATTTCAAAGAACTTCTTAAATTCTTCCCATTCATCTGTTATTGAGTCATGAAATGATTCTTTAACAGCCAGTGATTTCTCCAATTGAGCCACTAGAAATTTAGGCTCAATGACCTGCAAACCGGAAATCACAAGGTTATCCGCAATAGCGGTAGAGAGAAATAAACCGAGATCTTCTTCTACTCCGGTAAAAGGTATAACCCCTAATCTTTTTGAAACCATGGAAGGAACATGAGGAGAAACTTGAACTTTTAAAGTCCCCACGCCAGTTTCCTGTATCTCTGCTTGTTTCTCCGGCTCGCCTGAATTTTTCCAAAAGCATCCTGTAAAGAAAAAAATAAAAATCAATAAAATTAATTTTTTCATCTTTTCGCCTGAATGTAATAAGAAAAGTATCGTTTTAAAATAGATTATTTCTAACAAATTAATGAAAAAGAATCAACTATTTAATTATTTTTTACGTTATAATTGCACGAGGGGTTTTACCTTGACTTTAGAAAATCCTTACTATAATTTTGTTTTATCCTGTTAAAAAATATGTTTACCCGTCAACTATTGTACAAAGAAAGTTTAATAGCGATTTTCACAATTTTATCTTTGGGGCTTGTGGGATGTGCTGGTTTTGAACAAGATAAAATTTTGACCGTGGAAGAGCTGTACAAAAAGGGAATAGAAGAATTTACCGAACAAGACTATATAGAAGCCATAGAAATTTTTAAAAAAATTCTGGATGAATTTCCCGACAGTAAGGTTCGTCCTTTATCTTTAATGGCATTAGCCAGAAGCCAGTATGAAAATAGCGATTATGAAGAAGCAAAATTTCATTTTGAACAATTTATTGAACAATATCCGGCTAATCAACAAACAGTTAAAGCATATTATTTTAAAGCAATGTGTAGTTTTGAACAAATGGAATCTTATAAAAAAGACCAGACCAATACCCATTTGGCGCTGGAAGGTTTCGAAAAGGTAATTAATACTTTTCCTGATGGAAAATATGTGAAACTTGCCAGGCAAAAAAAAGCAATTGGTCGAAGACAATTGGCCAGAAATATTCTTTATATTGGCCGATACTATTTTGGTATAGGAGCATTTCAATCTGTTATTAGCAGAATGGATGAATTACTGGAAAATTACCCTAAACAAAAATTTTTAGATGAAGCGATCTTTTTATTAGGAGAGTCTTATTTAAAAGAAGGCAATAGAGAAAAAGCATACATTGCTTATAAAAATCTTCTTCAAAAATTCCCCAATAGCATTTATAAAGCCGATGCTCGAAGTAGATTAGCTTCTCTTAAGGGAAAATAGGGAGCAAAAATGGTAAAGAAAAGGCTTTTAAATACTAAAAAAAGGGGGAACTCTCGTCACTCTCAATATTCAGGAATCTATACTTTTGAAAGTTCCCTTGAGGCCTACTTTAAAGAAATAAGCAATATTCCTCTCCTAAAAAGGGAGGATGAGCATGTTTTGGGGAAGAAAATCCAAAAAGGAGATCAGGAATCGCTCAAAGAATTGGTGCAGAGAAATTTGAAGTATGTCGTAAGTGTTGCTTACGTATATAAAGGATGCGGGGTTTCTCTTGCGGATCTAATTAGTGAAGGAAATATAGGTCTTATACAGGCGGCGCTCCGGTTTGACCCCTTCAGAAACGTAAAGTTTATTACTTACGCAAGTTGGTGGATTCGCCAGGCGATAAGGCATGCCGTAGCGGAGCAGTCAGGCGCTGTAAGGTTGCCGGCCAAGCAGGCAGCCCTTCTTAGTAAAATTAATGCAAAAAATAAGGCGTTTCTCCAGGAACATGAAAGGGTCCCAACTTCCGAAGACTTGGCTAAAGAGCTCGGCCTTTCAGTTGAGGAGATTGAATCAATTCTTAGAGCATACAGGCCCCATTTATCTTTGAATGCCTTTCTGAAAAATGGAAATCAAACTGATTATCTGGAACTTCTTGAATCAAAGAATACGAATTCCATCGATGATAATGTATTACTGGATTCCCTGAGATATAAGATAGAAGAGTTTTTAAAGGAATTATCACCACGCGAAGAAAAGGTATTGCGGTGCCGATTTGGTTTTGATCAAAAAGGCCCTTTTACTTTGGAAGAAATTGCGAAAGAAATGCATTTATCAAGAGAAAGAGTGCGGCAAATAGAAAAAAAAGCTACAGAGCGACTTAGGTCAAAAAGCAAAATTAAAATTTTAAAGGATTTTTTAAACTGAAAATGTTTATCAAGCACATTTCCCGCGGTCTTGTCGTAGGAAACTCCAGATATATTCAGTGGTTTTTATTGGTTTGTGTGATCGTTTTTTGGGCCAATCCTTCTTTGGCGGAAATTTATGTGTACAAAAAAAAAGGCTCATATTTCATCACCGATTCATATAAAGGCTCCAATTATATAAAGCGTTATAAAACAAAAAAATCCGGAACTAAAACACCTTCCCTGATTCGTGGCAAAACAAACGGCTATCCTTTAAATGATTTTTCTAATGAGACTTTTGAAGCCTCAAAAAAATATGGAATAAACGAAAATTTTATTAAAGCGATAATTGCCGCCGAATCTAATTTCAAAGCGGATGCCGTGTCTCCCAAAGGAGCGATAGGGCTTATGCAGCTTATGCCCAAAACCGCTTTACGTTTAAAAGTTGTCGATCCTTTTGATCCTTATCAAAATATAGACGGTGGAACCAGGCACTTGAAGCATCTGTTAAAACAGTTTAAAGGAAACAGGCACTTGGCATTAGCTGCTTATAACGCCGGCGAGCATCAAGTAAAAAAATATGGAACTATACCACCTTTCAAAGAAACATCTTCCTATGTGCGAAAAGTTTTAAATTATTTTAAGGCCTATGAAGGAAAGAGGAAATCAAGGAAGAGAAATTTAATTTATAAAAATATATCCCCAAACGGCACTATTACATTTTCTGATAATGCACAGATTAAATTTACCCAATAAAATAACTGTTTCCCACATCTTCGAAACATAAATCCAATGCCGCAAATAATTCTGATTCTTACATTGGCCTATCTTTTAGGTTCCATTCCTTTCAGCCTCATAATAGCCAGATTATTAAAAGGTATTGACATAAGAAATCATGGAAGCGGGAATATCGGCGCGACTAATGTGTTGCGCACCGTAGGGAAAAGAGAGGCGGCATTTGCTCTGATAGCAGATATATTAAAAGGTGTAATGCCTGTCCTGTTGGCTGTTTTTGTTTTAGAGGGGGTTTGGATAGCGGCAACAGCAGTTCTCGTTGTTTTAGGACATATTTTCCCGATCTTCGCCGGGTTCAAAGGAGGAAAAGGCGTGGCAACTTCTCTTGGAGCGCTTATTGTTATTATTCCTGCAGGGGTTATAATATCATTGGTATTGTGGCTTTTAGTTTTAGCTGTGTTTCGTTACGCCTCGCTTGCGTCCATATTAGCCGCAATTGCCCTGCCTGTAATATGCTGGGGATTAACAACTCCTTTGGCTTATACTGCGGCGGCATCAATTAACGCTGTGATTATAATATTAAAGCACACAGGTAACATAAAAAGACTTATATCGGGAACGGAAAGCAAGGTATTTTAAATAAAAATAAGAAGAACAGACTGCACAGCGTGATCAGGGCCACAGGAATAGAGTTTGTTTTGATAAGTTTTATGAAAACTTTGCAGAGCTCAACTTTGCATGTTTGTTGTGCAGCCTAATGAAAATATATAAAATTCCAAGTAACTACATTATATTTGTCATTGTTTTGCTGTTGTCCTCTTTGTTGGTTTTTACTGTTGCACAATCAAAGGAGGACAAAGCGCGACAGGAAGTGAAGAGAAATAATGAAAAAATTATTTCAGTTCTTGAAAATGGAATCGGGCTTCTTAAATACGAAATTAAGCGGGATCATGAAGTTGCTTCCCGCAAGATGAAGAGAACGGGTATCCGGCAATTAAGAATTGCTTTGAAAAAAGATATTGGTCCAAAAGAACAATTGATAAAAGACCTCAAATTACATTTAGCCGATGAGTTAACAGCTGAAATAGGGTCTATACAGAAAACCCTTGAACTGGAAGAGAAAATTGTTAAAGCTTTTAAAGTCGATTCTTCCAGGGTAAGGCGGAATACCCGCAATATTATTAAACAATCAATCTCTGTAAAAGAAAATATCCTGGCTTCATTTGAAAAATTTTTATCAAAACTCCAATGAGATTTCCATTAAGTCTTAATTTATCTTTATCCTCATACCTTTTTAAACAGCGGGTTTCAGGAAATGAAAAGTTTCCTTTAGTACTGATGCTGGAACCGCTTCACGCCTGCAATTTAGAATGTGCCGGTTGCGGCAGGATAAAAGAATATGAATCCACTATTAACGAAATAATGCCGCTTGAAACAGCCCTTAAGGCAGTAGATGATTGCGGAGCGCCGGTTGTCTCCGTTACCGGCGGAGAACCACTTCTCTATCAGCACATAGGAGAGCTTATTGAGGAACTGGTTCGACGCAAAAAGCATATTTATCTATGCACAAATGGAATGCTTCTGGAAAGGTCTTTAAAAAAGTTTCGACCTAATAAATTCTTACATATTAATGTTTCCCTCGATGGGATGGCGGAAACTCACGATAAAATTTCAGGTGAAAAGGGAGTGTTCGATAAGGCGATTAACGGTATAATAAAAGCCAGAGCGGCCGGTTTTAGAGTTTGCACAAATACTTCTATCTATAAAGATACGGATTTAAAAGAAATTGAAACATTATTTCACTTCCTGAAGGATATTAATATTAATGGCATTTTAGCGGCACCGGCGTTTGAATATGACGTCTTGAGTAAGAAAATATTCCTCGATAGACAGACAACGAACAAGCAGTTTGAGGTCATCAGCAGTATTTCAAAAAAGCTCCCAATTATGAGTACCCCTCTTTACCTGAAATTTTTAAAAGGAAAGCGGCATTTAGAGTGCACCCCCTGGGGCAACCCAACATATAATCCGCAGGGCTGGAAAAGCCCCTGTTACCTGATTACGGATACTCATTATAAAACATTTAAAGAGTTGATGGCAAAAACAGACTGGTCAAAATACGGAGCAGGAAACGATCCACGCTGCGCGAACTGCATGATGCACAGCGGTTTTGAACCAACCGTTGTAAGAGAAGTGGGGAAAAACTTTTCCGATCTATGGGAAATGATAGTCTGGAATTTTACTTAAAGAATTTTTTTTCACCGCAGAGTGGCCCTGGCCACTCTGTGATCTCAGCGCTCGCTGTGGTAAATTCTTTTTTGGTTGCAGCGAAGCCCCGCTAAGCGTGGCGAATATGTACTGCCTGATCTTAACCGGTCTCTATTTCTACCCCGTCTCCCACTCGAACTTTTAAAAAATCAGCCACGTTTGCCGAAAGAAGGAATATTTCTATATTATTCCAGCTATTAATCAAGGCGGAAACTTCTTGGGGATTAGCCTCAGAATAGTATGATTTCAAACTTGTGATCAAGCAGTGACCGATTTTTATTTTTATCGGCTTCTGGTTAATATTTTGACTTATGAACCGTTCGGAAAAGTTGGTTATTAGGTTACCAAATCGGTCAATATGTATAACCTCTCCTGAAAAACTATGTGTATCAATTTTTTTGGGAAGCGGTAGATCAATTTTTTTACAGTTCTCCACTCTATGAGCCAACTTTGCAGGATCATGGCTTAAAGAAAATAAACCAGCTGCCGGCGCGAAGATGTCCCTTCCATGAAAGGTAGAGCTTATTTTTCCCGAAACAAATTTTTCCGGGTCTATTTGATAAATTTCAAGTCCCTTTTCTTTTTGGAAAACAGCGGACAAAACACCGTTGTCAGGGGCAATAAAACAATATTTCTCCGATTTCACGAGAAGAAATTTCCTCTTGCTTCCAACCCCTGGGTCTACCACGATCAAATGAATAGTGCCGGCAGGGAAATATGAATATGCGGTTTCAAAAACATAAACTGCCTGCAAAATGTTATGAGCTTCTATGTCGTGAGTCAGGTGGATAAACCGTAAAGACGGGTTTATCCCTAACATTACCCCCTGCATGATCCCGACAAAAGGATCACTGTATCCAAAATCAGAAGTTAAAGTAATTAAAGATTTTTTTGCCATAGTTTTAAATTTAGATTATACAGATTTGTCGAACCTATGTAAAAACCTTGACTCAAAGTTTTTATAAAGTTAAAATTGCAACATTTTAGGTTCAATATAGTTTCTTGAAAAACATAGATCTTTATACTTGAGGAGTGAAAGCGATGAGAGACTTAATTGATAAGCATATTGACTGGTATATTGGCATCATTGGCCTTGTTACTTCAGTTTTAATTTTGCTGATTGATTGGTATGTGGGTGTAATCGGTTTTTTTGCTATCGGTATCATATTGATGATTGGTTTGAAGAAATAGGATTTTTGACTCAAAAAATTTTAAAAAGTCTGATAGTGCAATTTGTTTTCTATCTGGCATAGCTGCATTGTACTCTGACAGGAAAGAAATTTTACTTATTGTAAGGAGGTATTTTTTAGTGAATATTGCAAAAAACTTTTTGTACAAAAAATCATCCCTGATTTTTATCGCCTTATTTTTCTTATCCTTTTGTTATGTGGGAACCCATATAATTTTGCCATCTCCTTTTGCTGTCGTAGCTGAGGCTGAAGAGGCTGAGAAAGCTGAAGCTGAGGCAGTTTCTGTTCCTGAGGCGAAAGATACAGAGGAAGCTGCTGCTACAGATGCACCAGAGGGAGAAGAAGTTGAAGAAGCTTCTGCAGCTGAGTCAGAAGAAGCCGAGGAATCAGCTAGTGAAGCAGTTTCTACTGCTGAGGAAGGCTCTGAGCCAGAAGAAGCTGATGAAGAATTTTTAGAAGACGAGGAGGAAGAGGAAGAAGAAGCTGAGGAAGAAGAAACAGCTGAAGGAGGAGAAGCAGAAGGGGAAAAACAACCTGTAGTAATCCCAATGGGTACTGAGCCGTTTCCTGAGTTTAAAGGAAATCCGGACAACCCAAATAGAGATATGATTAAGAGAGAGGATTATAACGATCTTCCGGTCAACAAGTTTAATTTTGGCCTTTCAAACAGGAACC
>CAYMVZ010000012.1:0-35697 GCA_964394335.1 uncultured Nitrospinota bacterium
TATACTGCATCCTTATACCCCGGAGCAGAGCTCCGAGGAATTCTTCTGATTAAATAAAGAGATCGCCTAATCAATAAATCTCTCTCCAATAAATCACTGCTTGCTCTTATGACGCTTTGCCCTTACTGAAGAAACTATTAAATACCCAGCCATATGAAGTGAGGTGCTCACCGAGTACCTGACCTAGCTCATTACCCTTGGAACTGCGCCAGTCATTCATAATTTCTGCTAACACTGATGCCCAGGTAGAAACTTTGACCCCTGCTTGTGTCATGCGATGCATAGCTGCTTCTTGAATCGTTTTGTTCCAGGCTCCAGAGGCGTCGATCACTGCGTATACGTCATATCCATCCGCAACAGCTGAAATTGCCGGGAACATCAAGCATACATCCGTTACAATTCCAGCCATAATAATTTTTTTTCGACCAGTTTTTTTAATAGTCTCCTTAAATTCAGGAGAATCCCATGCGTTGATTTCACCTTTCCGCTTAATAGTATCTACACCTAAAATTTCAATTATTTCCGGCATCACCGGTCCATTTGGCCCTTCCGGTATACTGGCGGTTACAAGGGATGGTAAATTTAAAACTTTTGCCATTTTACAAAGGCCGGCTATATTGTTTTTTAGCAAGACAGCATCCATGTCCCTGCAATTGACGAGTAGACCGGTTTGATGATCAATCATTGCGACTACAGCATTGTCTGGAGTCAAACGTTCGTAAAAAATTTTATCCTTCATAATGCATTCTCCTTTAATTTTTATGTTGTACAACTATAAGATGTACATCTGATCCTGCTTTGAAATTAAAATGATTTCCTGTGATTAGGTCACCATCAGTAGCATTCACATTATCGTTGATTACCCCTTGCCCTTGTGTAATATAAACCACTGAGGTATCTTCAAATTCTACTTGTTGCTCTCCATTAAGTAACGCAACTTCAACTGTCGTATGACTTGGGAAAGTTGAAGTTTGTTTTTTACTGCCTCCATAAACACGGGCAACTGCTCCATTTTCTAGTTTGTAAAGTTTATAAGCTGCACATTCACCCGGTTTTTCAGGTAAAACCCATATTTGAATCATTCTGTTCTTGCTATCATCCGGGTTAACTTCGTTATGGGAGAATCCTTCTGCACCAGCTCGTTGGACCTGAACGTCATAGGCGACTAATTCCTGTCCATGTCCCAACGAACCTTCATGAGCAATGCGTCCTTCAATCATCACAGAAACAACGTCAACCTCATGATGATCGTGCATTCTCGTCTCTCCTTTTGGATTAAACCGTGCATCGGCTAAATATACAAAGTTCCCAATGCCTGGAAAAGTCCCTGGATTAACATGTTGCCCAAAAAGCTTTGGGGACATAACTAAACGGTGTTCCCTGAGCCCTGCAAAGCCACCTAATGGCAAATCATCCCTATGCAATATTGACGGCGTCAAATTATCACCCCTCCTTTCTTTTTTAGGTTTAAGTTTCATTTACTTAAAATTCTGTAAATCCAACGCAGAGGTTTTTAACTAATGAGAAAATGTTAGCGTTGTCTGTTGCTACCGTTAATAAGTTATATACAAAAGGGCTTGCGATGATGGTTATAACAAAGATAAAGACACCTTTAGTAATGTGAAAATTTTTTATGTTCTGAATTCATATGACTAACTCCTTTTCGGGCAAGCCTCATGAATTTGTCCCATTCCGGGTCGCCAGTTTTCGAAGAAAATAACTGCTCATAATGACCATAGTCCTGGCAGTATTTGGCGATCCGGTGGATGTCGTCACGGGGATTGGAGGACAACCATCCATATCCAGTGTAAAGGGCCATGCAATTGTTTATGAGAAATTGCGGAATAACCGGTTTAAGTTCTCCTTCACTCATAGTGGACTCCGCATGAGTAATATAGGAAGCACCCAGCATCAATGTCCATAATCCCTGGTCCATAGACTGGGCCTGGGCAGCTGGGTCCTCCCAAGTTTTGAATCCTCCACTATTGATAGCCTGACGCGCTCCATTAGCGACTGATGAGATGATTTTTTCGTGGGTAAGCTGGATGACATGTGTATGGCGGTTAGAAGCCGCATGCCACACTTCAGACGTAATAGCCAATTGTTCCGCGACGAACAAAATGGGGTGGTCCACGCTGAAAAGAAAATCACAGAATACCGCTACCAATATCCTCTCCGAGGCCTCCAATTCCTCCTTAGCGAAGACGGCATTAAATAAATCCAACCTCCCCCGCCAGGCCATACCAGCCAGGGCGACTATCAAATCCCCCTTGCTGTCGAAGTGGGAATAAAAGGTGCCGATGGATACTTTTGCAGCTTTAGCCGCGTCGGTAACTTTAAATGATAAGTATCCCTGACTACTAACCAGGGTCAACGCTTTCCTGAGAATTCGCTGTTGCCTTTCCATATAAATTAGCTTTCTTGTTTTCCCCACGAGCCACACTCCTTTAAATGAACTATATTCGATTATAAATCGAATATAGTTCATATATTAAAAAATGTCAACCCTTACCTATGAAAATTTCCTAAACTTCCTAACAACACTTTATGTTGAATTTCTGTATTTGACCTAATAAAGTGCAATAAAACAAATATCTTTATTTGTTTCTCTTATGAAATACCATGCAATGAAAATCATTAAACCCTCAAATAACTCTTGTTATTTAAAATCAGTGATATATTTGATGGATTAGATCTCTTAATGATAGTTAGGTGGTAAACCAAAAAACAAGTAGCCGTAATCAGTTTTTCCAATGCTTGTAAAAGTGCACATCTAAAAACCAATAGTTGAAAATTTATTATTTATCGACATGGGCTATATAGAATAAAGTTAATTTTCAATTTATTTTCGATTCGTCCTCTTCTCAATCGGAAAGAGGCTGAATTAATGATTTTATTTTAAAAAATCTTGAAATTTTGGATATCAGATTGCAGATTGCGGATTTAAAAGCAAAAAAACAACACACCCCGCCGCCGATGGCGCCATCCTCTACCGCTTTGCTAAAGACAAGGCCCCTCTTTTTATAGGGGAATTTTAATAAAATCCTCGCCATACCTACCCCTCTTTTATCCGAGCTCATCCGTTCAATCCGTGAGCTAAAGCAATTTATCCCTTGCTTCCTTATTTTCATAGGAGCAAAATGTTATCTCTATGGTAAAAGTAATATTTGAAAATGAGAAAACCGTTGAGGAGGAAGATTTAAATCTCACACTCTTAGAAATGTCATTGAAGCATGGAATTAAACATGCGCACATCTGCAAAGGTAAAGCACGTTGTTCAACATGCCGTGTGATTATATTGGAAAATCCAAATAATCTTCTTCCTAGAAATTCACTTGAAACAAATTTAGCTAAGACAAAAGGTTTTGAATGTAATATCCGGTTAGCGTGCCAGGCTAAAATTAAAGGGCCGGTGAAGTTGCGCCGCTTAGTTTTGGACGATCACGATATCAAGTTGGCAGGCAAAACATCACAATCAACAGGACGGGAAGCCCATCTGGCAGTATTGTTTAGTGATCTTAGAAACTATACTGCTTTTTCAGAAAACCAGTTGCCCTATGATGTTATCCATTTTCTGAACCGCTATTTTTACAGTATGGGTAACGCCATTTTCAAACATAATGGTCATATAGACAAATATATGGGTGATGGGATCATGGCCTTGTTTGGACTGTCTGAATCAAGTCCTGAAACAATTTGTCTCAATGCGGTATCAGCTGCTTTAGATATGATCAAGAACCTGGACTCTCTAAATCAGTACGCCGGGAAATACTGTGAGCATAAATATAAAATGGGAATTGGCATTCATTTCGGAGAAATGATTGTTGGTGATTTAGGGCATCCGGATAAAATCGAATTTACTGCCATAGGTGACACTGTTAACATGGCGAGCCGCATTGAGTCTGCAACCAAGGAGGCACAAGCTTCCATCCTAATTTCTGAAAAAGCCTTTTCTCACATCAAAGATAAAATTGAAACAGGCAAAGTAATTGAAACTGAGCTTAAAGGAAAAGAAGGTTTGTACAAATTGCACGAAGTTAAAGGGACACTTTAACTTCTGCCGACGGTCGTTTGCTTGATCTTTTAAATTGTTAACCACAAAGGCACAAAGACAGAATAAAAAAAACGATGAAGAGAAAATTATGAAAAAATATATTTGTACAATATGCGGTTATGTTCACGAAGGGGATGGACCTCCGGACGTATGTCCCGTATGCAAAGCATCTTCAGATAATTTTAAAGAAGTTGAAGAAAGTGTTGATCAACCACAAAAAGAGAACAACTATTTATCGGAATGGAAACGTAAATCAGATGATTTGGAAGTTCATATGGCCGATATTCATCAAATGGCGGAATCCGGGACAGCCTCTATAGCAGAGCCCATGCGCACAAAGAAAAATATCATTTCATGGGATGACATTTTAATTAAAGGCGCGCAGTTAAGTAAAATCCCGTTGAACCGGAATAAACAGGTTACTACCCGCACAGTGATTGGACCAAAAGCAAAAACTCCACTGGTTATTGAAACTCCTGTTTATATAACTCACATGTCTTTTGGAGCCTTGTCCAGAGAGATAAAGATCGCTTTATCTAAAGGAAGCGCTGCCGCAAAAACAGCAATGGCTTCTGGAGAAGGAGGAATCTTAAATGAATCCTATGAAGCTGCGCATAAATATATTTTTGAATACGTCCCGAACAAATATAGTGTTACAGATAAAAACCTTCAAAAAGTGGACGCTATTGAAATTAAAATCGGCCAATCCGCAAAACCGGGTATGGGAGGTTTTTTACCTGGAGAAAAAGTCACTGAAGAAATCGCGGAAATAAGAGGTTTTTCCCGGGGAGATGATATTGAAAGTCCCGCTGCCTATAATGATATTAAAAACAGGGAAGACTTAAAAAACAAAGTGGCATGGCTCAGGGAAAAATCAAAAGGCAAGCCAATAGGGATAAAAATAGCTGCAGGTAATATTGAGGAAGATTTAGAAGTTGCAGTATTTGCAAAACCCGATTTCATCACCATTGACGGAAGACCGGGAGCAACCGGCAGTGCCATGAAAGTTGTTAAACAAGCAACGTCTATTCCAACAATTTTCGCATTATACCGGGCAAGAAAATATCTTGATAAGCAGGGAGAAGATATATCACTTATCATTACAGGAGGACTCAGAATTTCATCCGATTTCATAAAAGCGCTTGCGTTGGGTGCGGACGCTATTGCCATAGGGACAACGGCCCTCATAGCCTGCGGGTGTCAACAATACAGGTTGTGTAATACCGGACGTTGTCCTGTCGGTATAACAACACAGGATCCAGAGCTGAGAACCAGATTTAACGTGGAATTATCGGCAAAAAGATTAACGAATTTCTTAAAACTTACTACAGAAGAATTAAAGACCTTCGCCAGATTGACAGGAAACGATAACGTACATCATTTGAATATAAAAGATTTATGCACAACCAATTCAGAGATATCAAACCACACAAATATCGAGCATGTTTAGAATAACAGATAATTGTTATTTGCTTACTGCTGACTTTTTCTCCGAAACCTTGAGGGTAAAAGTAAATGTTGATCCTTTCCCCACCTCGCTTTCGACTTTTATCTTTCCCCCATGCTGTTCTATAATGTCTTTGGATATGGCTAACCCCAAGCCAGTACCCCTGATCGATTTAACATTTCTATGATTTAACTGCACAAATTTTTCAAATATTTTGTCTAATGATTCCGCTGGAATACCTATCCCCGTATCAGCTATCGATACTTTAACATGTGGCACCGTAGTACCATTTTCACTAATTATTGTGGTCAGGGAAGCATTAACATTTATAGAACCTTTCGGTGGAGTGAATTTAACAGCGTTACTAAGTAAATTAGAAAAGAGCTGTCCCAGCCTTTTTCTATCTCCATATACACAGGGCAGTTCTTTTTCTACTTGACTATTTATCGATCTTTTATGGGTTTCTCCATAACCCTGAAACACTTTTACAAAATGATCAATTATTTCTTTGATCTGAATTTCTTCCAGGTTACATTCCGTTAATCCGCCTTCAATTTTTGAAATATCAAGAAAACTGTCAATCAAGTTGCTCATTCTTACACTTTCCTCTTTAATAATCCCAGCAAATTCACCTTGTCCCTTATTCGATCGATCCCCGTACCTCAACAGCAGGTCTGAATAAGAACGAATAGAAGTAAGTGGGGTTCGAAGGTCGTGGGCCACCATATTTAAAAAATCAGTTTTCTTTTTATCTATTTCTTCTAAGGAGCGATTCACGCTTTCCAGTTCATTTGATTTATTTTCTAATTGTTTATTTAACTTTAGCAGATCCTCCGCCATTTCAGCTTTTAATTCCACTCTTTGCCGGTCGGTATAGAGCTTATAGAAATAAATTAAAAAACTAATAATAAATATCAGAATTATTGCAAACAAAGCAATTCTAATCCTGTTACTTTTTAACATGATATTTGAGATTTCTTCAAAAGGCTGTTCGGAACCGACATACCATTTTTGACTAACAATTTTGACCGGTAGAAACCCTACAAGTGATCTCTCTCCGCTTTCATGGTAATAATCCAAAGGGAGGTGAAAGCTACCTTCTTTTTGCTGAAAAATCATTTTAATCGCCTTATCATGATATTCCTGTGGCAAAGCAAGAGAACAGGTCAGCAATTTGCCGGAACTATCAAATAGCCAGGCGTGTTCGGAAAGATTACCTACTATGCTATAAATTGTATTCATCTCTATATCCATAATAACTATTCCCTTTTTTTGCTTAACGAGCTTGACTGGTATCGCTAATCGGATCACCTCTCGATGCGGGATTTCTACCTTTCCAAATTCTCTGTTCAACGTAATAGGAGACACATAAAACTGATTGGAATCCATACTCAGAGCTTTGGAAAAATAAATCTCTTTAGACTTATCCTGCAGAATTTTAACGGGGTTAATACTGCCGCCTTTTTTTCTTTCCACTCGGATAATTTCCTGCCCACTTAAATCAATAAACCGCAACTGGCTTAGAATTCTATGGCCCTCTAAGGTTGCAAGGAATTGACTGGTGAGAGCTGATTTCCAAAGCTCAATTTGCTTCTCATCTTTTTTTTCAATTGCAGAAAGCAAGTTTTGCATTGGGAAACCATGTGCAGCATTAATAAGTTCATCCCCGGCCATTTTAAAAATTTGCTTGATTTGATTTCCCCCTGTTTCAGCTAACAACACCTGGGCATTCACCACCTGCTCTGCAATTTGATTTTCCATAATCTGCTGAAGGCGTTGAAAAAAGAAAACAATAGTTCCCACGCTAAGAATCATGACAACAGTTAATATAGCAATTTTATTTTTCATTTTTATTTCTATTTAAAGCGTTGAGCTATTAGCCGTCAGCTTTCAGTTATGACTAATGTTTAGCCCATAAATAGATCAAAATATCTAATCATTAAATATATTCTTTTGGGGGAGTAAAATGTGTTCTCGCATTATTAATCTTGCAACGCCGGGAGGCGTCGCACTCCAGAATAAGAGGAAGACAGCCATCAATTTACAGAAAAAACATCCCTGTTGAAGCTATTGCTGTTTTATCATCTATTGCTGACCGCTGACGGCTGAATACTTATTTTGATGAAGACGCTTTATCCAAATCCAGCATTGGTTGTTTGGGAACATACTCAATCGTAACATATTTTCTGACTTTCTGGAATTTCCTGACCACCTCAGCAATCTTATGAGAATTTTGAAGAGCATTTTTTATCGCTTTTTTTACTTCTTCTTTATCATCAGGAAAATCATGAAGCAAAAGTTCTAAATTCCCAATAATGCCTGTCAGCGAATGGTTAATCTCATGGTTTAATGTGAGAGCAGCCTCGGCAATGATACTTAATTTTTGAGCTTCTTTGGCTTTTTTTATCAGCCTTATTCTCTCTATCGCCCTGTTGATCACAATGAGTACCATATCAAAATCGTAAGGTTTAATCAGATAATCATAAACTCCGAGTCTTAACGCCTCTATGGCTGAGTTTAAAGACGCAAAAGCGGTCATGGCAATGACAGGGGTATCTAAAGATTTGTTTCTAACGTATTCCATTAGCTCAATACCGCCTATTTCCGGCATTTTAAGGTCAGTTAAAATAAGGTCTATATCTTTACTATTTATTATCTCTATAGCCTCTTTGCCGTTGCCTGCAGAAAAAATCTCATACGTGGTTTCATTGCTTAAAAATACTTCCAGACTCTTCAATTGATACTCTTCATCTTCAACTAAAAGGATTTTCTCGTTCTTAGAATTTTCCATTATGATTTATCTCTAAATGTTTATATTATTACTACTTCTGGTCGTTCAAGTCCAATCCAGTTGGTTCAAGCCTCTGCCTTGAACCAACAACTAAAGATCTATTACGATTAATGCAATAATACTCTTGATCTTTCAGATTTTGCAAGTCTTTTCAATCATGTTGAAAAACATGTATTGCCTGCGCTTTTATGCTTGCAGAAAGTTTTGATCCTTTTTGTATGGACAGATCTATAAATGAACGTTTTGTTATTAAAACAACCAGTGGAAAACCACAATCCAAGGTCAATTTTATTGTAACACCCTGTGGAGAGATATCAATAATCCTGCCGAAAAATCGATTTCTAGCGCTGCTTTCAGGAACATTCCCCTTTTCAATAATAATTTCTTCCGCACGAACACAAACAGCTACTTTCGGTCCCATTACTCCTGTATCCAGCGCAACAAAGCTGCTTTTACCAACTTTTATATCAAGCAATCCTTCTGATCTGTCAACTATTTCACCTATCAGAACATTTTCCATTCCTACGATAGCGGCAACTGAAGGATCGTCAGGTTTGGTAAATACCTCATTAACTTCCCCCATTTGAACAACCTTGCCATCACTCATTACTGCAATGCGATCTCCCATGATAATAGCCTCTGTCCTGTCATGGGTGACAAATATTGTAGGAATATGCAGTTTTTTTAAAATTTTCTTAAGTTCTCTTTGCAGTATCTCACGTGTCGGCAAGTCAAGGGATGATAATGGTTCATCAAGAAGCAGCAATTTAGGCATCCGGATAACTGTCCTCGCAATGGCTACCTTCTGCTTCTCACCTCCTGATAAAGAGCAGGGTTTTCTTTTTTCAAGTCCTTGAAGATTAAAAAGACTGACAAGTTCCCGGAATCTTTTTAGTTTTTCCTCTTTAGGTAAAGGAAGATTATAGATAATATTATTTTCTACCGTCATGTGAGGAAAGAGTGCAAAATCTTGAAAGAGCAAACCAACCGGCCTTTTCTGAGGAGGAATAAAAATTTGATTTTCCGTATCTTCCCATGTTTCCCCTCCAAATTTTATTAACCCTTTATCCGATCTATCGAGTCCTGCTAAGGTTCTCAGGATTGTGCTTTTGCCCGCGCCAGACGAACCAAAGATAACAGTCCAAGACGAATCAGCAGGTATCATCAACATTGTACTTATTTTTTTGTCTCCATTGAGCTGCTTTTTTATATTTATTAGTATTTCTGGTGCCATAAGACCAAATCTCTCCTGTTGATCAAATAAACCACTGAAAGCACTGTAAAAGAAACTATAAGAAGAAATAAAGAAGTCTGTCCGGCGTCTTGATAATTTAACGCTTGAACTTTATCATAAATATCTATAGACACTGTCCGAGTAACACCGGGGATATTCCCGCCTACCATTAATACAACGCCAAACTCTCCCAGCGTATGCGCGAAAGAGAGTACCAGTCCGGTAACAACTCCCGGTATAGAAAGTGGTAAAATAATTGTCAAAAAAGTTTTTAATTTAGACGCCCCAAGAGTCCAGGATGCTTCAATAAACCTCTTATCAACTGAATCGAATGAGGTAATAAAGGGCTGAACAGCAAATGGAAGGCTATATAATACAGAGGCAATGACAAGGCCCTGAAAAGAAAAAGGAAGCGTGGTCCCGAATAATTCCGTATATACCCGACCGAGAAAACTATTTGGACTGATTGCGACAAGGACATAGTAACCCAATACCGTGGGAGGAAGAACAAGGGGTAGTGCGACAACCGCTTCAACCAGAAATCTGAATTTCAACTTTGAAAAACTTATCCAGTAAGCCAAAGGTATGCCTATCAAAAAGAGAATAGCTGAGACAATTGTGGCAAGCTTTGCCGTAAGTATTATTGCTTCCCAGTTCATTATTTACTCCCATCAACCTTATTAGTACTGCCAGGCTTACCTCCACAACAGACAGTGCAAAGGTGCCAGTTGACAATAAACAGTTGGTAACAAAAAGATTTTATTCGCTGTTGATTGTTCATTTTTTATTTGTAGTTCTATTTATCCATTGCCAGCTGCCTGCTGCTTACTGCCTGCTTCCACCGGAAGATTAAAACCATTGTGAATTAAAATAGTTCTTCCTTCCTTACTTTGCAGAAAATTAGAAAATTCTTTGACCAATGAAGATTTTTTAGTTCTTGTCAATATAGTAAATCCCTGTTCTAAGGTGGGATAAGTT
Source organism: uncultured Nitrospinota bacterium (assembly GCA_964394335.1). Lineage (GTDB taxonomy): Bacteria > Nitrospinota > Nitrospinia > CAJXCL01 > CAJXCL01 > CAJXCL01. The sequence continues at coordinate 10,505 of CAYMVZ010000012.1, forward strand.
TCGGCAGGAATTTCCATGTATGAAACGCGTCCGAATTCTTTTGCTTTTATAGCAAGAGAAAGAGCAATAATTCCTGCCTCTGCTGCTCCAGATTCTACAAACTGTGCGGCTTGTGATATATTTTCTCCCAACACGAGTTTTTCTTTAAGCGTTTTATAAATATTTTTACTTTTCAAAAAGGCCACTGCCGCCTTGCCATAAGGTGCATGGGCAGGGTTAGCAATAGCAATTTTTTTTACTGCTGGATGAAGCAGTGATTTTATACCTAATTTTTGAATTTCTATTCCGGAATCAACCGGCACCATCACAACCATTCTTCCAAAAGCATAAACTGTAACCTCTTTGCCAAGGCCTCTTTTTTCCAATTCCTCAGGATATCTTATATCAGCGGAAAAATAGAGATCAAAAGGGGCTCCATTGATTATCTGATTAAAAAAATTACCGGACGATCCGTAAACAGTTTTAACCTTAATGTCAGGATTCTTTTTTTCAAAAAGCCGGATGATATCATCCATAGCAAATTTAAGGTTTGAAGCTGCGGCAACAAGAATTGCGTCCTTTCCTTTAGCAGCACTGCTAACCCAAAAAAAACAGGTGACGACAAAAATAATTATTCCTGAAAAACAAACAAAATTATTAAAATTTCTTTTCATATAAGACAGACAACTCCTTTTTCCTTTTTTCAAAAAAACTCAACAAATCAGAGCGGAGTTTCCAAAACAAAGTAATCGCTTTTTCACCATGTTTGGTGAGAATGGTTCCACCCCCGCCCTTTCCTCCGGTAAAACGATCCACCAATGGTTTTTCCGATAGTTTGTTCATAGAAGCCACAAGTTCCCACGCATTCCGATATGACATCCCCATTGATTTGGCCGCTTTAGTTATCGAACCGTAATCCTTTATTCTTTCTAAAAGAACAACCCTTCCATACCCAAGGAAGGTCTCCTCTTTTTCGGATATCCATATCCTGCCATTTATCGAATAATCATTTTCATATCTTCTATGTGGGCTGGTTCTTTTCTTTTTTTTTGTTTTATGCTTTGATTCTGATGTTTTCATTATAAGTGACCTTGAATTTGAAGCGCCTAAACCGGCCAGCAGCCGTAACCGCAATTCGGCAGGGAGAACCGAATTGGACGATTTTCTTTTTAAAACGTCCGAAGAGTTGAGGCCAGGGAAGACCGCGCTAAGCTCAGCTTTGCCGAAATCAAATAGGACTACCGCTCAGTACACCGCTTAAAAATTTTCTATAACAAAAAACATAAATTTATTATTAAGGTATTAAGTGAACCAAAGTTAATAATTTCAGTCTTTTTAATCTTAAGGCATTTGATTTATTAGCGTAATATACAAAAAGGAATAACCCTTGTCAACGAATTTTTATTTACCCCAGTTAAGTTTTAATGATCTCTTTAATAAGAGAAAATATTTGTGGCTTATTTAAAGGCAGGGATCAGAAGGACGACTGAAGTTCCTTGATCCTTGATAGGATTAAGAATCAGTTGAGACCGTAATTCGTGCCTAAACCTGTTATTGTTGTTATGTCTTTTTTCGACAGAAATGTAGTCCTTGCAAATGGGAGGGTTGTCCTATCTTAGTCTTTTGCAATCGGTGTAAGATATTTGTATTTGTTACCCAGTACATTTATAATGATATTTGCACCCTAATCCAAACAATTACGCAAAGGGTTATTTGCTTTTAGGCCATATTCGCTGTAATACCTAAAATTAGAAGTTTCAATTCATTCAACATTTCTATAATAGCGAACAAGTACGCGCTTTACATAAAACTACATATTGAAGGAGAGAGGGAGCCCCCTTTTCTCAATAGCTTTATTAGAAGATCAATGGTTAAAGTCCTGCAAGAAAAGCTAATCTGAACCATGAAAAAGAATTTTTTAATAATTGAAGATAGCATTAGTCAAGCCAAGCATTTGGAAGCATTGCTTCAAGATAACAAATTCAACTGTACAATAGTTGATACATTAAAAAAAACCACAGCTATTCTAAAAAAGCAGGCTTTTTTTATGGCATTTCTTGATTTAAACCTGCCTGATGGACATGGTTTTGAAATACTGGAATTTATTGATAAAAACAAGCTTGATGTTATTGTAGCTGTTATAAGTGTTTTGATAGACCCCGACTCTATTATTAAATCATTTAAATTAGGGGCTGTCGACTATTTGATCAAACCGGTCAAAGAAGATGCTTTACTAAACACAATCAAAAACGCAAGTAAGAAAAGAGAAGGAGAGTTGCCGCTGCTTCAGAAAAATTTGAACTTTACTGCTACAAAAAACTTATTAACACCAAGAGAGTACGAAATCCTTAAAATGATAGTTTCAGGAGGTAATTACAAAAATATAACCGACAAACTATTCATCAGCCCAAATACTCTTAAAGTTCATACAAAAAGTATTTTTCATAAACTGCTATTGAAAGGAAGAACAGAAATTGTTTATCATTTTAATTGTTGTGATATCAAAGATCATTTAAATGATCTTTAACTAAGGAAAAATCATGAGGCGTATTCATATTAAAAAATGGAGATAAATGGTCGTCTTCAAATTTGAATTCCTCTATAATATTGCAGTTTAGATCTTCCACAATATCTTTCAACCCCAGGAAGCCTCCAGCCAATTTTTTTTTTAAGATATCAAAACACTTTAAGGAATAAGCGGCGTGCAGAAAGTGTAATTTTCCACTGTGTTTAGGTATTACGGCGTCATAACCTTTAAGTCTGTCAACTATTTTTCTAATTACGCTTGCACTCACAAACGGCATATCACAGGCTGTAACAAAAATATCCTTAGAAGAATGGTGGAGCGCCGTATATATACCTACCAGTGGACCTTTTCCTTTTACTAAATCCGGATATGTTTTTAAATTAAACTCTCTGTAGAGTTCTTCATCATTTACAATTATAATATTATTACTAAAAACTTCTTTCATCTCAGTTATTATTCTTTCAATTACTCTTTTGCCATTAATCTTGGCCAGGGCTTTTTGAGAACCAAACCTTCTATTTTCTCCACCGGCCAGAATTACGCCTGTCATGTCCTGTTTTAGAGGTTTCATAATTAAATCTTAATTTTTGTTTAATTTTTTGTTCACTTTACACTTTAGTTACTTTAATGCTAAAATATCAAATTTTGATAAAAATACAAAATTTATAAGGAGCTGACAACAATGAAGGACGTTACATTTAAAAATGAAACATTGCGTATAGCAACTGCCGGTTCAACCGTCAAGTGCTCCCCTCACTCCATTCAGGCCATTCAAAACGGGACCGTTCCAAAAGGAGACCCCCTGCCTTACGCAAAGGCTGCCGCTTTTTTAGCGGTAAAAAAAACCCCCTTCCTTATCCCCCACTGCCATCCACTCCTTATAGAAAGTGTGGACGTTGATTTTAAAATTAAGGGAAATGAAATTAATATTGAAGTTGTCGTAACAGCATCAGCAAAAACCGGAATGGAAATGGAAGCATTAACCGGCGCAAGTGTTGCCGCACTTACCATTTACGACATTTTAAAGCCGATAGATGATGATATTGAAATTACATCTGTAAAACTCTTGAAAAAACGGGGCGGCAAAAGCGACTTTAAGGTGACTTTGCCCGACGGGTTTAAAGCTGCTGTTATCGTTACTTCAGACAGTACTCACAAGGGAACAAGGGAAGATAAGTCAGGAAAGGTTATTGTAGAAACTCTTAAAAATTTTAATGTCATGGACATCGATTATGAAGTACTCCCGGATGAAAAAGAATTAATCAAAAAGAAAATTGAAAGTTACTGTGCTGATGGAATGCATATGGTTATTACTACCGGAGGCACTGGTCCGGGGCCAAGAGATGTTACTGTTGAAGCAACAAGTGAAGTTATTAAAAGAGAACTACCCGGTATTGCAGAGACGATCAAGGCTTACGGACAAAAAAGGACGCCATATGCCATGTTTTCAAGGGGCTTAGTAGGAATAAATGGAAAAACAGTGATCATCAACTTTCCCGGCTCTACCAATGGCGTAAAAGAAGGTATGGACGCAACATTCCCCGCTATATTTCATATTTACGCAATGATGGAGGGGAAAGGGCATTGAAAAACTGCTGTCAGTGGTCAGCTATCGGCTATCAGAAAACCCTCAACCAATTGAGTTTTTTGTGTCTAAGATTTGGCATTGCTAAGTGAAAATTTAAGCTTCTGTTTTTTTTAGCTGAAGGCTGACTGCTGAAAGCTGGTCTTAACTTGTCGATAGAACAATATTTTTATTTTCGGCTTGGCTGTCCTTCTTTTTCCCGACAGAAGTACCACATAAAGAACAAGAATAATCAAAGAGATTTCCGTCCGGAAGAATCAACAGTAACCTCTCCCTCGTCTCTGTCGCCTGTTTGCACTTCGGACAATACAACGAAGAAGCCTGAAATTTTTTAAATTCTTTGTGTTGCATAAAAAAATAATAACAAATATTCTAAAACAAAACAATTGTTAAAAAAAAATTTAGATAGATATTTATACAATATCAGGGTTGACATTAGTTTATAGATGCATCATATTAATGTTTTATTAACAAATTTTTCAAAAGGAGATATAAATGTCCGGTGGCACTTATAAATTAATTGAATTAGTAGGAACTTCTAAAGAAAGCTTTGAAGATGCAGTTAACAACGCTGTTAAAGAGGCTGCAAAAACACTAAAAAACCTCTCCTGGCTGGAAGTAGTTGAACAGCGCGGGCACATCGCTGACGGGAAAGTTTCCGAATACCAGGTGAAAGTAAAAGTATCTTTCAAGATTAAAAGGTAACGCTAATACTCCATCATTCCATTATTCCTGAACGAGGCATATTTATCTACCTCAAGAAACATCTTTAAGCTAATGAAAGATGTTTGCCTTTTTGAGTTCTTCATTTTATTTATTATACTTTTAAACGCGCTTTTCAATGGGCATTTTAAGAATCGCACAGGCACAGGTCAATATGACCTTAGGTGACTTTGAGGAAAATTCCAAAAAAATAATTCATTTTATTAATCGTGGAATTTCTGATGAAGTGGATATTATTACTTTTCCTGAACTGGCTATTTCGGGATATCCGCCGGAAGATTTACTTTTTAATAAAGATTTTTTAAAAGCCAATAAAAAGTTTCTAAGGAAAATTATTTCTCATGTTAAAAACATAACAACTATAATAGGCTTTGTAGACCATAATAAATTTACTTATAACGCAGCGGCTGTTATATCAAACCGAAAATTGGTTGATGTATACCATAAGACGCTTCTTCCAAACTACGGAGTTTTTGATGAAAAGAGATATTTTATGCCTGGAACAAGATATCCCGTTTATAAATATGGTGAAATCATTTTCGGCGTAAATATTTGCGAGGATATCTGGAGTGAGGAAGGACCTGTTTCAAAACAATGCAAAGATGGCAGAGCAGCGTTAATCTTTAATATATCCGCATCGCCTTATCATTCCGAAAAAGGAAAGGAAAGGGTTAAAATGTTTTCGGAAAGAGCCTTTAAAAACAATGCTTTTATGGCTTGTAACAACCTGGTGGGAGGTCAGGATGAGTTGATATTTGACGGCCATAGCTTGTTGATGGATAAAAAAGGCAAGTTATTGGCCGCGGGAAATCAGTTTGAAGAAGATTATATCCTTTATGATTTAAATGTTAAGCCTAATTCCAGGTCAAAAAATACCGGCAAAAAGCATTACTCAAACGTTGTTTTTATCAAAAATTTGATAAAGGATAAAAAGTGTAAGAGCATTCAGAAAAGAAAAAATATTGCTCTCAAACCTCTTGAAGAAATTTTTAAAGCCCTGGTCTTAGGAACGCGGGATTACGTAAGAAAAAGTGAGTTTGATAAAGTTACCGTTGGGCTAAGCGGCGGCATTGATTCTTCTTTGACAGCGGCTATAGCAGTCGAAGCTTTAGGAATACAAAAAGTAATAGGTGTAACCATGCCGTCACCTTACACATCTAAAGAAAGCGTAAATGATGCCAACATCCTATCACGCAATTTAGGCATTGAGATTTTAACTCTACCTATTGAAAAGGCAATGAAAGCCTATAAAGACATCCTGTCTCAAACCTTTAAAGGAAAAAAAGAAGATATTACTGAAGAAAATATCCAGGCCAGAATCAGGGGTAATTTGCTAATGGCGCTTTCCAATAAATTCGGATGGCTGGTTCTGACAACGGGAAATAAAAGTGAAATCAGTGTGGGGTACTGCACTCTCTATGGAGATACGGCAGGAGGTTTTTCATTACTAAAAGACGTCCCGAAAACTATGGTTTACCGGCTGTCAAACTATGTCAACCGAATAAAAAGCAAAATAATTATTCCAGATAATGTAATAAAAAAACCTCCTTCAGCAGAACTGCGCCCGAACCAAAGAGATCAGGATTCTTTACCTCCATATGATATACTCGATGCTATTCTGCATGCCTATGTAGAGGAGGATAAAACTCTCAACCAGATTGTTTCCAATAAATTTGAAAAAAATTTAACACTGAAAGTTCTTGATTTAGTAGATAAAAGTGAATATAAAAGACGACAGGGTCCACCGGGAATAAAAATTACACCAAAAGCTTTTGGAAAAGATAGAAGAAGGCCAATTGTAAATAAATTTATGAAAAAATGCTTATAAAGAGATAAAATGAAATTCGTCCCAAAATATATGTTTTTTACAAAGGGTCATGGTACTCACCGTGAAGAGTTACGTTCGTTCGAGCTTGCCTTAAGGAGCTCAGGGATTGAAAAATGCAACCTTGTACATATTTCCAGTATTTTTCCTCCTGGCTGTAAAATCATCAGTAAAAAAGAGGGTCTTAGACAATTGGTGCCGGGGATGGTAACTTTCTGCGTGATGGCTCGCTGCAGTAGTAATGAAAAGCACAGGTTGTTAGCCGCTTCTATCGGGTGCGCCGTGCCAACCAATAAAAGGACATACGGTTATCTGAGCGAACATAAAGCTTACGGGGAATCGGAAAAAATCGCCGGTGATTATGCTGAAGACCTGGCGGCAGCTATGCTTGCCTCTACTTTGGGTATTGAGTTCGATGAAGATAAAAACTGGGACGAAAAAAAAGAAGTCTTCAAAATAAGCGATAAAATTGTTCATACAACCAATATCACCCAGTCTACCGTTGTCAAAAAAAAGGGATTTACAACTGTTGTTGCTGCTGCAATTTTTTTGTTTTAAAGTACTTGACATAGAAAGGATTGTTGTGATATTTTTACCCATCGCAGTTTAACATCATCAGGTGAAAGCAGGAAAATATGACAAAAGCTGATCTGGTTGAAAAAATTTCTGACAAAATCGGTCTGACAAAAAAACAAACCGAATTAGTTGTGAATACCATCTTGGATAGTATTACAAATGCTTTAGCTAACAGACATAAAGTCGAGTTGAGAGGTTTCGGCAGTTTTCGTGTTAGACGCAGGAATCCGAGGATAGGAAGAAACCCTAAATCAGGAGCTAAAGTCGAGGTCCCAGCCAAACAGGTCCCTTTCTTTAAGACCGGAAAAGAATTAAGAGAAATGGTTGACGGCAAAAAAAGCAGTTAACATCTCATCTTCTATCTTTCCCAATTCCTTCAAAAAATTTTTTCTCCATTTCCCGTTTCCATGTTATAACCATTAGTCATGAAATTTTATTTTGACTGCCGCTATTTCACCGGTGAAAAGCCTTGCTTATTTAAACGACGATGTGAAGGCTGCGACAAATACAATCCCATAGGATTCAATATCTTAATTATCAAACTTGGAGCTATGGGAGACGTTCTACGTACAACACCACTGATTGAAGGACTGAAAAAAAAACATCCTGAAAGTCATGTTACATGGTTAGTCGACCCAGCCTCAAATGACTTATTAAAAAACAATAAACAAATTGACCGTATCCTGCATTTTTCAATAAACTCTACCCTTACATTAATCGTTGAAGAATTTAACCTGTTGATTTGTTTGGAAAAAGAGGTCAGAGCGGCTGCTTTAGCCGAAAAAATAACCGCAAACAAAAAAGTAGGATTTGGTTTGACCAAATACGGCAATATCCGTCCTTTTACCAAAGAAGCTGAATACGCCTTCCAATTGGGTATTTCCGATCAGCTTAAATTCTTCGAAAATAAAAAAACCTATCAAAAAATTATCTTTGAAGCAGTCGGTTTAAGTTATAAAGGAGAAAAGTATCAATTGCCCTGTTCCAAGGAAAATGATGATTTTGCAAATAAGCTATTTAAAAAACTTAATTTTATCTCCAAAGATTTCATTATAGGAATCAATGCTGGAGCAGGATCAGTATTTGCCAACAAAGCATGGACAACTGAGGGATATGTTGAGATTATTGAACGGTTGAACAAGCAGACTGGCCTTAAGGTATTGCTCATGGGTGGAAAATCTGAAATCGAAATTAATAAGGAAATGAAAAATAAAGTGAGTGGACCATTACATGAAGCTGGAAATTATAACTCTCTCCAGCAATTTTCATCATTAATAAAGAAATGTGATTTGGTGATTTGCGGTGATACCCTTCCCATGCATTTGGCCATTGCTCATGAAAAACATGTTCTGGCCCTGTTTGGACCCACATGCCCACAGGAAATTGATCTTTACGGAAAAGGAGAAACCATTTTTTCTCCAATAGAATGCGCACCATGTTATAAAGGGGCTTGTAATATCGAGAACCATTGCATGAAAATGATATCCGTAGATACTGTTTATGAAAAAACAATGCAATTGGTAGAAAAAATTAGAAATGATAAAAAATACTCTTACCGCAGAGATCGCTGAGCACGTTGAAAGAAATATTCTGCGGCCTAAGTGTTCTTCGCGGTAAGCTACGAAATGGATCACATTTATGAAAACAATGGTAATGATCCCAACCTATAATGAAAGAGAAAATATAAAAAATTTAATTAATGATATCCTTTCTCTTGATAACGATATTTCAGTTGTTGTGGTTGACGATAATTCACCGGATGGAACAAGCCAACTGGTAGAGTCCTCTTTCAGTAGCAACTTCAGGGTAGACCTGATATGTCGAAAAAATGATAAAGGGAGGGGGACAGCAGGTATTGTCGGATTTCAACACGCGTTAAAAAAAGGAGCGGATTATATAATTGAGATGGATAGCGACTATTCTCATCATCCAAAATATATACCGACATTTTTAAAGGAAATTCAAAATTCTGATATTGTTATCGGATCAAGAAATATTGAAGGCGGAAAAGAACTCGGTCGAAGCATTTTGAGAGAATTTATTACATGGTTTGCCAATTTGTATATCAGAATAATTATGCGTATCAATGTCAAGGACTGCACATCAGGTTACAGGTGTTTTAGACGAAAGGCATTAGAATCCATTGGACTTGAAAAAATGGTATCCAAAGGACCTTCTATTGTTGAAGAGATTTTATATGCCTGCCATCTAAAAAAATTTAGAATAAAGGAAATACCCATAGTTTTTGAAGATCGTACCAGGGGAGATTCTACAAAAAATTTGTTTCAATATATTGATACAGCATGGAAAACCCTTCAATTTAGATTCAAAATGTGAGATATTTTCTGACAAGATGAAGAGGGTATACTGGATTTATTTTTTAAAAAATTTTTATCCTGTAGATCCTGTCTAATATTTTTTTGGAGATATTATGGCTGGAAATAGTTTTGGCGATGCTTTTCGAATAACCACCTGGGGTGAATCCCATGGGCCAGCAATAGGAGTAGTCATCGACGGATGCCCTGCTGGTATTCCATTAAAAAAAGAGGAAATTCAAAATGAATTAAACAGGAGAAGCCCGGGGCAGAGCTCGATTACTACATCAAGAAAAGAACCGGATAAAGTAGAAATTTTAGCTGGCTTATTTGATGGTATTACAACAGGCCAACCTATTTCCCTCCTGATAAAAAATCAGGACGTGGACTCGTCTAAATATGAGAAGATAAAGAACCTTTTCAGGCCGGGTCATGCGGATTTTACCTATTTGGCCAAATACGGTATCCGGGATTATCGCGGTGGTGGGAGATCCAGCGCTCGTGAAACTACAGCAAGAGTAGCCTGCGGAGCTGTTGCAAAAAAAATACTTCAAAAAAGTGAAATTGCTATCACCGGTCATACAGTTCAAATAGGGTTAATTAAGGCAGAAAAATTCTCCCAAAAAGAAATAGAAAAAAATCCTGTGAGGTGTGCCGATAAAAAAGCAGCACAAAAAATGGTCAACGAAATTCATCAGGCAAAAAAAGTCGGCGATTCTTTAGGCGGAATTGTTGAAGTAATCGCGAAAAAAGTCCCGCCTGGTTTAGGGGAACCGGTATTTGACAAATTAGACGCAGATATAGCAAAAGCAATGATGAGCCTGGGGAGTGTAAAAGGCATTGAGATAGGAAACGGCTTTGCCGTTTCTTCCATGAAAGGTTCGGAAGCTAATGATGAGCTGATTGTAAAATCCAAAAGAATTTCAACAAAAACCAATCATGCCGGTGGCATAGTTGGTGGGATTTCTAATGGAAACGACATTATTGTGCGATTAGCCGTCAAACCAACCGCTTCAATTGCTAAAGAGCAGCTCACTGTGAATCGGAAAGGCAGGCCTGAAAAGATAAGGGTTGAAGGCCGCCATGATCCCTGCATTTGTCCCCGCATTGTCCCCATAGCAGAATCCATGCTTGCCCTTGTCCTCGCGGATCATCTGCTCAAACAAAAAATCGCTTCCATAAAATAATTCCTTATTGCCAATAATCGACAAAAATGCCTTTCAAGCCCTGTAAGGGCGACACAAAAATTCCTCCTTAGAAAAGGGAAAATTAAATTTTTTTTAAGCCGTACAATTCTGTACTACAATAAACGTAAGATCTCAATAAGTCGGGGTAAGTCAGGGTCCCTATGTTTGTCATTCCCGAATGCCTTTATCGGGAATCCAGGGATCAGCTTGGCTACTGGATTCCCGATAGGAACACTCGGGAATGACAGGAAGGGTGATCTCCTCAACTTTTTGAGATGTTACCTACAAACTTATAAAATTGCTTTATGCTTCGACAGGCTCAGCATAACAATTTTTTTACAACGACGTTTTTTTAGCTGTCAAAGGTTTTTTATGAAACTTTCTGAGTTTTATTATGACTTACCAAAAAGTTTAATTGCCCAACATCCCTTGCCCTCTCGAGACAATTCTCGCCTAATGATACTGGACAGAAAAAACAGCTCTATTAACCACAACACTTTTTATAACTTCCCAAATTATTTCTATAAAGGGGATCTGCTTGTGCTTAATAATACAAAGGTTTTTCCCGCAAAATTGATCGGTAAGAAAAAAAATACCGGCGGGAAGGTAGAGATTTTGCTAACGCAAGAGACTGAACCGGGAATCTGGGAAGCTATGATTAAAAGTTCCGGCAAGCTAAAAGAAAATACAGAAATCACTTTCAGTCTCAGTGGGTTTTCCGCTGTGATTGTCGGGGAAGATAAAAGCAAACTGAGAGATAAAGAAGACGGAACGCAACGGCTCATTCAATTTAACAGCGAAGAAAGTGCTAAAAACATTTTAGATAAGGTCGGGCTAACTCCCCTGCCCCCCTACATTAAACGAAATCAAGGCAAGCCTTCATCAACACTGGATAAAGAGCGTTATCAAACCGTATATGCGTCTAAGAGCGGTGCTATTGCCGCACCTACAGCAGGACTTCATTTTACTGAGGATATCCTCAACAGGTTAAGGAAAAAGGGAGTGGAAGTAGTAGAAGTAACTCTTCATGTGGGCACCGGAACATTCAAACCTGTAAAAACCGAGTTCATTGAACAACACACCATGGATCCTGAATATTTTGAAATTGATGCCCCTTCTGCAAAAAAAATAAAAAAAGCAGTCTCAGAAAAAAGGAGGATTATTGCCGCAGGAACTACACCATCAAGAACCATTGAAAGCATTGATATTGAAGGAGACTCTGTAACCCCATTGAGAGGCAGGACAGACTTATTTATATACCCAGGATTTAATTTTCGATTTGTAAACGCGCTTTTAACTAATTTTCATTTACCCGGATCAACTCTACTGATGCTGGTTTATGCCTTTGCAGGCAAAAAATTAGCACAAAAAGCATACAGGGAAGCTATTGAAAGAAAGTACAGATTTTACAGTTATGGAGACGCAATGCTTATTTTATAATAACTATATTCTCATGTAGATTAAGAAACGCCGGAATCCACAATCTGTTTGAAGTATTTGCCTGACTTAAATCTCACCACACGACGGGATGAAATAGTAGCCTCTTCTCCTGTTTTGGGATTTCTCCCAATCCTTTCTCTTTTTTCTTTTACATGGAAAGAACCAAACTTTCTCAAAATAACCGGTTCTCCTTTTGCCAAGGTCTCTTTGATAAGAGCAATAATAGATTCAATCGCTTTCTCAGATACATTTCTCGGCAATCCAATCTTTTCCGATACTTCATTAATAATGTCGAGCTTAGTCATGGAACCTCCCTTTCTTGAGTTGAATAGTGAGGAATAACATATCCAAATTTTAAAATCAACTAAAATATTGGTCCATTTAATTATTTTTTTTTAAAAAACTAATTGTAATTCTTTTTTTGTTTTGTTATAATGCAAAGTCCTGTTCTAGTATTATATCCTTTTTTAGGAAAAATTGAATGCAATTAACAGGGTTAAAATTTGGAAAAAAATTGTTAGACTTGGTCGAGTTCCCTACGACTGCTTTATTGGATGAAGAGGCGTCAGTTGAAGAAATTAAGAATCTTATCGAAAAAAGAGGAAAAATTGTCATAAAACCCTGTTTTATGGGCGGTATCGGAAAAAAAGGGAAAGCCGGCCTGATAAGGATAGTGGATCATGTTACCGATGCCCTCGAAGCCAAGAGAGAACTTTTTTTTGCCAGGCACCGAAATAACAATCAGGTTGTTCACGCAAATGGTGTAACTTTTGAAGAGTTTATTCCATCTGATGTGGAAGTTTATTTCAATATAACGGCTTCCACAATCCATAGAAGACCTACCTTCACAATAACGCCCTACGGTGGTGTGGATATTGAGGAATTACCGGAAGATAAGAAAAAAACGGTTGATTTCGACCCGATTACCGGAATAAAGGCATTTCATATCAATGACGCTTTAGTTGAATTGGGATGTCCCAAAAATTGTATTAGTCCCTTGGTTCAGCAACTTCCGAAATTGTGGGAACTTTATAATAATTTTGGCCTTACAACTTTGGAGTTAAACCCGATTCGGATGAGTAAGTTGGGTAAGAGGCCCTTACCTGTCGCTTGCGATATTAAAGCTGCATTTGATCAAGACAATCCCGCATTTAAACGGCTTGGCTTTCCGCAGGAAATATTTGACACCGAGATTACTGATTTCGAGGCAGAGATTAATACATTAAGAACTTACCAGGGACAAAGTGATGTGGTAGAAATTAATCCTAAAGGAACCATCACGCCGTTTATGTTCGGCGGCGGCGCAAACAGCGCTGCAACTGAAATTCTTGCCGAACGCACCTCTATTTCCAGTGATTTCGGCGGGAACCCCCCTTACGAAAAAATGTACAGTATTGCAAGAATAGTTTATAAGTACTGGCTGAAACAAACCAGTGTACTTTTAGTAATAGGCGGAAAAGCTAACAATACTGACATTTTTGTAACATTTAAAGCTATTTTTGACGCATTAAAAGATCACACGGCTGAGCATGGGCTGCATCCCTGTTATATTGTAATTGGCCGTGGTGGACCCAATCTAATTAAAGGAATGGCTTATGCCCATGATACCTTAAACTCTATGGGACTACCCTATCGCATTTTTGCCCATAACAGCAGCATGATGCAAACTCTTTACTATGCCCTTGAAATAGACAAGTGGTGGGCAAAGGAAGGGAAAAAACAATTTTTAAAGCTAAAGAGATAGGAGAGATAATACTTCAATGAGCGGAAATAACAATAAAAACCCTTTTGACTATTACGTTGGCATTGATTCTTTGAAACAGCTTGTCAATAAGAATACCCGTGTATGCGTAATGAATATTTTAGGTGGAGAAAGCTCTAAAGTATCTCCTATTTCGCACGAATATAGTGGTGGCAATATTGTTGCCGGAGTGCAATACGGTCGGCCGGGACAACTCGAAACTAAATTAGGTAATATTCCTGTCTTTGGAGGTGTCAAGGAAGTTTGTAAGAACTATCATTTTGATACCGGGGTTATATACCTGCCTCCTACTGCCGTTTATTTCGCGGTGGCGGAGCTGCTGGCTAATAATAAAAGTTTAAAAACTATCGTAATCATTACTGAAAAAATATCTGTCAAAGACTCTAGAATGATCAGGGCGCTTTGCCAACATGAAAAAGTCGATGTTGTAGGAGCTAACTCTCTCGGGATAGCTAATGCCTGGGACAGAGTGCGTGTTGGTGGCGCTTTAGGAGGGAGTCATCCAGCGGAAAGCTTGAAAAAAGGTTCCATCGCAATCCACAGTAATTCTGGAAATTTCTGTACAACTATATCCGAATATTTGAAAACTGCCGGATTCGGGCTCACTACCGTTGTTAGCTCAGGTAAAGATATTTATGTCCATTTCGCATTGCCCGAGTTTTTATATTGTGCTGAGAATGATCCGCGTACCAAGGCCGTTGTGCTTTATATAGAGCCAGGCGGCTATTATGAAAAGCAGGCATTGGACTGGATTCGAGAAAAAAAATTCAAATTCACAAAACCGATTGTTGCCTGTATTACCGGTCGGTGGAAGAAAGACATCACACGAGCCTGCGGTCACGCAGGGGCAATAGGGGGTTCCGGTGATGATGCTATCGCGAAAGAAGAATGGTTTGATAGTTACTTTAGGATGGAGGCATACAATCCAGATAAAGCAAAGGTGTCAAAAAAAGGAATCAGGGTTACCAGCATTCAATATATTCCTGAAGCATTGAAACTGGTTATGCGTAAACATGGGATATCTTCAGATTTTCAACCGATTGGCGATCTTTCTTTAAAACCCTGGTTTGCAAATGATGTAGGCTTGAAACTTCCTAAAAAGCTTTCAATTCCTGTGGTAAAAGCTATAAAACCTTATTGTGATGAAATAGAAGTTGTTAATAAACAAATCGGTGCCAGCTATCTCAGAGGTTCAATGAGAAACAAAAGCGGTGCCAGTAAAATGGACAGAAAAACTCAAATTACTGAGCTGCATGGTCGTTCTATACTTGATTTGACCAGGTATTCTTTTGAAGCAAATATCTTTTTCGCCCTGACAAAAACCACATTAAAGAAAGAACAGCAAAAATTGCTCAATATTATTTTAAATTATTTCATAGCTCTAAACTCAAACTTACTGCCTGTAGTTACTCAAGGAAAAGATAATAACTGTACACCAAATGCCTACCTTGCTTCTGTGATCGCTCTTTTAGGAAATAACGCAAAGTTCAAGACCTTTAAGGACATAACCGGTAAACTCATTTCATTATTTGCTGAAAGTGGGGAATCCGATGTCAATGCCGCAAATTATGATACAAATGGCGCGGCAAAAAAACTTATTAGCATTTTAGGAACAAAAAAGCAGAATAAGGAAAATGAAATTGTATCTTTACTATTAAAGGAATTAAATGGCCTTAAAAACAAGAACGGCATTGACAAAACAACCATAAAAATATTGGAGAATTTAAAATCAAAGAAAAAATCTCTAAAGTGCGAGCTGGAGTTTTTGATTTGCTCCATATTGCTGAGTTTTGGATGGGGTGCATTATCCGGCAAACGAATTTCCAGGGAAACAGCGGAAAACCTGCCTGTTCACTTCTCTATTCAGGCTTCTATGGTAGGGTTGAGTGTGATTAAACCGGAGACTAACATTTACTGGAAACGTATCACTACTATAAGCGACGTTAACCTGCTAAAAAAATCCTTTACGGAAACGTGCTTTCAAATCCTGTTCAACCGTAAACCATCAGTCTCAGAATTAGCAGAGTTCAATTCCCTACTGGCTCTAACCATCACAAACGGACCGGGAACTATCAGTTCCAAAGGTGCAAAAGAGAGCGTAAGCGCGAGAAATGATATTTCATTAGCTTATGTCGGTTTTATGACAAATGCCGGGCTTGCTCACGGTGGAAACGGGTTTGAAGCTGTGCAGTTCCTGTTGGAAAAGCTTGAAGGAGTAAAAATAGATACGCCGGGAAATAAAAAACATAAAGTGAACTTAAAAAAAATGGCTGATATGGTGGCCGCGGCTTATAAGGAATATAAAACCCAGGCAAAAGCAAGAGGGATATTGAACTATGATAAAATACCCTGCACAAACCACCCTGTGTTTAAAGATAAAAAAGTAAACCTGGACCCGCGGGAAGATTATATTTCTAAGCAGTTTGAAAGCAAAGGAATTTATAACATCTTTTTAGATTTTTATCATAAACTGGTCTGGTCCCTTTATGAAGTTGGCGCTTCGCCAAAGGTTTTCTGTGTAAATATCGACGCGGTAATTGCGGTCATCGCTTTAAAACTTATGTGGAAACAGTATTCCTCCAAGGAAATAACTCAAAAAGAAATGAGTGAAATAGTTTTCCTAATTTTTCTGTTTGCCCGTATGGTGGGTATCTCCGCTGAAATAGCTGATCATCTTGATCGTGGCACAGACATGGACTGTCGAACCCCCGCCAGCGAATGTTTTTTTGTTAGCTGAAGGAAAATTTACAAAATAACCTGGGTCTCCTGTTTTCCTGTGCGAAGTTTGACTCATCGATAAAACTCGGGAAGCTAACTCCTCCGTTTAATGCTTTTTAAAAGCATAAAAATGCAACAGACTCATCTGTAATTTTTTTTAATGTCTTCTATTAAGCGGATAACGCTAATCAAGAATAGACCTTCCATTAACTTTCTTTTCTTAGCAATCGTTCTGTTATTTTTAATGACCCGCCTGGCTCATTTAACCATCCTTCCAATTTTTAATGACGAGGCTATTTATATTAGCTGGGCAAAAATGATTAAGGAAGATATACACAATATTTGGTTTCCCGTACAAATAGAGAGCAAAAAACCTCTTCTCATGTGCTTGATTGCCCTATTCCTAAAAATTTTTGAGGATCCTTTATGGGCAGCAAGATCTGTTTCAGTTGTAGCCGGTTTCTTTTCTTTGATTGGAATCTACTTAATTGGGCTCAGACTTCATTCTGTGAACGTAGGTTGTATATCAGCATTTTTATATACTGTCAGTCCATACTTCTTATTTTATGATCGCATGGCTCATCAAGATAGTCTTCTGAACTGTTTTTTTATATGGATGCTCTTGCTGTCTCTAATCATATTTCAGCAAGGGGAAAAAATCAAAGTCAGGTGTTTTGGAACATTGGGATTTATTATTGGATTAAGTCTGCTGGCAAAATCCACAGCCATTTTATTTGTGTTTCTACCTCTCATGTTGAAATTTATTTTTTTAAAAAAAAGTGCCTTTATCCCATGGAACTCATTGTTACAATCATATTTACTTGGATTACTCATTGCTGCCTTACCCTATATACACTTATTCTTATTAACTTCTACAAAGTTTTCTATAAAATCCATTTTAATCCCAACCCAGACCAGTTTGGCTCAGTCAAGTATTGCCGATATATTATTTGAAATACCCAAAAACATTTTTTTTCACTTTGGTGATCCTGTTAGTTATTTTATTACCTATTTAACGCTTCCTGTACTTTTTCTGGCAGGGATATTTTTTATTTTCCAATTCATAGCATTCAACAAAAATTATTTTATATTATTCTTATTTTTTTTCATTCCTTTTATATCCATTTTAGGTATTGGAGGAGGAGGTTTTTCAAGATACTACTTATTCTGCGGAACGCCTATTTTACTTTGGGCTGCACTGGCTCTATATTATGGAATAGATTATATTAAAAAGCTGGTTCCAGAAAAATCTCTTTATTTAACCATTACCCCCATATTAATAATCGTCCTTTATCCAGCGATTGCTTTTGACAGCAAATTACTCACCAAACCCGAGGAGGTTTCATTTGTTGGAAGAGATTATGACCAGTATATTAATAATGAGTTTTCCGGATATGGAATCCCGGAGGCTCTGGATTATTTCAAGAAGGTATCGAGTGACAAGAAAATTACAATTTTTACTACTTCCAACTGGGGTAACCCGGCAGATTCAGTGCATGTTTATCTATCAGATTATCCGAATATAACGGTATATACGGCTTTCTGGGTATTTGAACATGTGCTTTTACCTTCGAATGCTTCAAAAATAGTAGCAAAAAATAAATACAAAAAAAACTTTGAGTTTCATCTCAACAGCCTTTCTGATGTATATTTCATATGCAATTCTCGCGATTTTGAACGAAAGATATTCCTCAATAAAAATAAAGGATTTCAGTTGGTCAAGTCTTTACGAAAACCAAATAGTACTATATTCATTGATATTTATAAGCATATTTAGCCTTTCTCTACCTCTATTCTTAGTTTAGCACTTGCATTAACTCATTATTATCCAATGATAAAATCTTTTAAGTAGGAATTTAAAATGTCTGTAATTTTTTATTTTAATAAGGTTTTTCCAAATAATATCGGGTCTGCAATAGAATTTCAGAAAAGCTTGCCTCTGAATTTTCTTTAAATGTTTTCTTGTGATCCCATTGGATGAATATACCGCATTCATAAAGTAAAAGTGATCCCAATCTACTTTTTCCAACTCGTTATTTTTTCTCAAATCATTGAAGATTTCAGTTCCTGGTAAAGGTAAAAAGGTAAAATAGTTCGCTCTAATTAGAGGTAATTTCAAGGATAATTCGATTGTCTTTTTCATTTCTTCAATCGTTTCACCGGGATATCCAAACATAAAAATACCGGCGATATCTATTCCTGATTCCTTAATCACGTTCACTCCACTTAATATTTTTTTCACCGTTAATTCTTTCTTCATTAATTCAAGCACTCTGTCAGAACCTGATTCAATTCCAACCGAGATTAGATACAGCCCTGATTCTTTCATCATTTCAAGACATTCTTTATCCAGAGAATCCAACCTCACGCCATTAGGAGTGGCCCATGAAATATCAAGGTTTGATTCTAATAGTTTTTTACAGAAGCTTTTTACAAATTTTTTATTTAATGTGAAGTTATCATCAACGAGATGAAATTCTCTTATATGATACTTTTCATAAAGAAGATTAATTTCTTCAAAAATATTTTCAATGCTGCGTTTCCTTATTTTTCTTCCTACCACAAAATGTGCGGCACAGAATGTACATAAAAAAGGACATCCCCTGCTGGCTATAATCGGCGCAATAGGAAACCTTTCAAAAAAGGCACCATGTTGAGCTTCGGGGTATTCGTTAGGACAAATCAAGTCCCAGGCTACGGAAAACTGGTCTACATTTTGATTGTAAGAAGGTGAATTAATAATGATTTTACTGCCTTCCTTCCATATGAGTCCCGGGATATCTTAAAATTCATGATTACTATTTTCCAACCTTTCAAGTAAAAGAGGAAATCCAATCTCAGCTTCTCCCGCAAATGCAAAATCCAGATCTTCTTGAAATAATGTCATAGTTTCATGAGGTGCGGCAGAGGGGTGGGGTCCTCCTACAATTGTTATTTTATTAGCTTTCTTGGCTATTTTTAGGTAATCTTTCAAAAGTGGAATATCATAAGTATACACTTGAAAACCTACCACATCAGGAGAAGTTTCTTTTACATAGCTAATAAAATCATCTCTTTTAATATTTTCCTTTAGCGAGTCAAGTATGACAACATCATGCTTTGGCCGGACAGAATTCGCTAATTACCCTAAACCCAGGGGAGGCTGAATATGATCAGACAAATTATAAATTTTTGTTAAAACGATTTTCATCATTTATGAATTTTTTATTGAACCCGGTGTAATTTTTCTTCAATGGCCATTCCATCACAATTAAAATGTTCAATTTTTAATGGAATGAAATCCAACTTTTATAGTATTGGTTAAATTTTTTCTTATAGTACTTTAATGCTATTTATTTGCCAAGAAGTGCTATCTAAAATTTTTTTAAACTGCAATTGCATATTCCCCGTAGCAAGCTTTGAGGAATATGCTTGTTAAACACTTTCAAGTTAATTAAAAAAATAACGGTAGAAGCACCTCAGAATTTTCTTGCTGATTTGCAAAGAGAACATATTTCCATAAGATCCTGATTGGATGACCTGAGATTTAAATGTTATTGTATTTTTTTATAATTAAGCATGAAATTTTTTGGGTTTATTGAGAATAAAAAAATTAGCCTGTTTTTAATTTTCTTCATATCGGTTTCCATAAGGATACTTTATTTTTACCATTTCAATGAGAATCCTTTTTTTCACTTCATCCATGACACATCTGACGCAATCAACTTTGATGCCGGTGCTCAAAACTTTGCTTCCGGCGATCTTTTAGCTACCTCCGCCAATGATAATTATTCACCCCTTTATAAATATTTTCTTGGTTTTATTTATATTTTAGCAGGAAGAAATCTTCCTGTGGTATGGGGAGTTCAATTTTTTTTAGGAACAATCACTGTTTTGCTGGTGTTTTTAATAACGTCGAAACTGTTTAATGAACGTGCTGCGCTTATAAGCTCAACTTTATATGCTTTATACGGTCCGGAATTAATGTACGAGGGAATTCTTTTAAGAGCCTCCTTTATAACATTCCTTGGTGTTTTGTCTCTTTATCTTTTAATTCAACTGGAGGAAAAAAGTAATTTATTAGAAATTGTGATCACGGGTTTTGCTATCTCACTCTTTATTCAAAGCCGCCCAAATGTCATATTAGTTTTCGCTTTATTATTTTTCGTTTCTTTTTATTGCACCGATAGAAAAAATCTAAAAAAATATCTATCCTTAAGCTTTATTGTTTTACTGCTCTTTATTCCTTTACTGATACAGGCTTATATTGTGCATGGAAAATTTGTTTTTTTTGACGCAAGCGGTCTGACAGCAATTTTAATGGGGAATAACCCCGGTTACACCGGAACTGATTACCTGCCTGACTTTCGACATTCTGGAGACACTGCATTAAATTATAAGCAAGCCGTTTTTATACTTCTTCAAAACCTTATTGGTCATCCTGTTGAAATGATTTCACTTTACCTGAGAAAGTTTTATTATTTTTTCAATTCATATGAGTATGCTTCAAACTACAACTTCTATATTTTTCAGGAGTTTTCATTCTTGCTAAAAACTCCTTTTTCTAATTTTGCCTTTTTTTCTTCTCTTGGATTGATGGGGTTTTTATTAAATGTTGATAATTTTAAGCGACTTCGACTTCTATATACCTACATGATTGGCATGACAGTGTCAGTTGTTTTATTTTATATTATTAGCAGATTCAGGATCCCGGTTGTTCCATACTTTGCGATTTTTGCAGGGTGTTTTTTAGATAAGGTATGTGCCTGGTGCGTGTTCAAAAGATATAAAAAAATAATTCTTTCTGTAACTACTTTTATCATTTTACTCTTTATGTTTAATACCGTTCCGGATATTTCCAAAACAAATGCGGCAAATGAATACGGAAATTTAGGCAATGCCTATCTCAACATAGGAAATATAAAAAAAGCGGCTGCTGCATATAATAAAAGCCTGAAAATTGATCCAAACAATTTTTATTCACATAACAATCTTGGAAAAGTTTACACAAAGCAGGGCCGGCTTTCTGAAGCGCTCAGCGAATTCACAGCGTCAATAAAGCTTAATCCGGTTCAATGGGAAACATTTTATAACTTAGGTCTTGTTTATATGAGATCTGGTCAATTCAACGAAGGGGAAAAAGCATTATCATCTGCCCGAAACCTGGCGCCGCAGGTATCTCAAATTTACTTTAGCCTGGGAAACCTTTATCAAGAGATGGAATTGTTTGATAAGTCTTTAGAATCTTATAAAAACTATTTATCGCTTGCTGGAGAAGACTGGAAAGGTTTTTTTCAAATTGGAAATATTTTTAGTAAATCAGGACGTTTTGAAAAGGCTATTAAAGAATATAAAAAATCAAAGAAGCTTAACCCGAAGCACACACAAACTTTAATTAATCTTGGCAATGCTTATTCGTATAAAAACAAACCTGGTTTGGCACTAAATGAATATCTATTAGCTCTATCACTTAATATGAAGGATCCCTTATTTCACAAAAACATTGGTATATTGTACGCAAGAAAGGATTTTTATTATCCTGTGAAAGCAGTTTATCATCTTCAAAAATCTTTAGAATTAGATCCTGACCAAAATTCTGCAGAATCAATTAAAAAGTTAATTCGTAAGTTGAAAGAATCTTAAATATCTCAATACTTTATCTGCTAATTATCAAAATTTAAAAAAGTGCTAACGGCATTAGGGCTTTCTTCTTTCTAATATTTGTTGTAAAAAATGGTGTGTGAACCTTTTTTATTATCGCGTGTTTTTACTTTTACTTTAGAATTGTTTGTTACAGGCAGGAAAGACTGAGATTAATAATAAAAAAGCATATTTAAAACCTTATAAAATGTCCTGGGTCTCTAGCCTTTCTTGCATTACGTTTAGTACATCAGCAAAATCCTGAAACTTGATTCCTCTATCCCAGGATTTCTTGAAGTAATAATAAGCAACAGGTTCATCTTCAATTTTTTTCCAATATAGCATCCCTAATTGATAATAAATAATTGCGGCATTTTTTTCAGGGTATAAGATAAGATGCTGGTATAGAGAAATTAGATATTTTTCTGTGTCAGTGGAAGACCATTTTAAAAACATTTCTGGGAGAGTTAGTTCTGGCTGAAAAAAGAAAAAGGGCCCTGTTTTCTTCTCTAAAACACTTAGAATATTTTTTGAAAAATTACTGGAATATGATTGAAAATCAGGATTTTGTCGCATTATTTTATCTTGCAAGTTTTTAATTTGGAGAAACAGTTTTTTCTTCTTTTCACTATCAGACATTAATTCATAGGCTTTTTCCCAATGGTAATAGGCCCATAATGGCGTTTGAAGAGAATCATAATAAATCGTTCCTAATAGCAAATGAGGTGAGTAATCAAAAGTAGAATTTTGAACAATAGAACGTAGAGTTTCCAAAAAAGCTTCTTTATATTTTTTACTATTGTATAAAGCTACCGCATAGTTGTAATGTATTCTCTCAGATGAATAATTGTATAGTAAAGCCTTTTTAAATGACTCTGTTTCTTTTAACAGGTCGTTTTTTTGACGATACTTTTCCCCCTCTTTTGCATAATAAGAACTAAAAAGTGAAAGCAACATCTCTGGCTTTGGTAATACAGGATTTAATCTTCTGTAGTCGTCCCAAGCCTTTTTAAAATACTCATAAGAATAATGGTCATCTTTTTCATTTGAGTTTTTTAAAAAAGCAATTCCCACATTCATATAATCGACTATTCTAATTTTCCCATTTGGCAAAGGGTTCGTTTTTACAATAAAATTTAAAAGAATAAAACCAATGCATAACACAGACAATGAAAACCATTGTTGGTTCTTTATTTTTTGGAATACAACCCATAAAGTATAAGCTGCAAATAAAGACAGGAAAGGTACTATTGAAAGGCGATACCGAGACAAAATCAAGAAAGGTAAATAGATTAAAATATTAGCGACAAAGTAAGCGTGTAAAAGAGTCCAATCCCTTCTGTTTTTTCGCAATAATGCAAAGCCGATAATCCCCAAGGATCCGTATAAAGCATAGGGAATGGAACCCCATTTAAGAATTGGAGAAAATTCCTGGGAAAGGTAAAAATTAAAAGCATTAGGAGGTTCGTAGTTATTAAAATAATAATATATTTTTTTTAGATACACTTGGAGAAAACGAACAGGGTGTTTAGACGCAGTTTCGCTAATATAATGTATTATTGGTAAAATTTTTAGTGGCACATTCTTTGTATATTCGAAATAGATCTCTTGTGGTGGATAAATCCGAGGGTCATGATCTATCCTGTTTGATATCAGTAAATTTTCAGCTCCTGTCTGGTCATATAAACCCCACTTTCCACGAACAACTTTAACCCATACCAGTAAAGGGGTGGAGGTCAAAATAAATATTACAAGAAAACCGGTAAAATATTTTTTCCCTATATTTTTTTGACAAAAAACTTTTTTCCAGAGATACAAAAAAGCAAAAGGAAGTATCAACAAGTAACTTGTTCTAGATTGAATAACCAAGGACAAAAAAACTGCGCTCAAAAACATAAAAGATATGCATTGTCTATTTGCAAATCGAATCAATAAATAACACGACGTTAGTTCAAGAAAGGTAATAAAAACAGCACGATAAAGCGTGGACTCGTATAGCCAGTTGACCCCATAAAATGTGAACAACAAGGCCGCAATGAAACTAACTGCTGGTTTAAAGTAGTGGTTGCCTATAAAATAAATTAACAGCGTGGAAAGAGTTCCAAGAAAAAATTGTGCTAGCCAAACTATATTGAAACTGGCTCCAAACAGCCAAAAGATTACCCCTAAAAAATATTGATACAACGGAGAAAATAGATTTTGTTCAGGGGCCAACGCTAAAACATCGCCTTTAGCAAAAGCTTCAGCACCTTTAAAATAAACAGACTGATCAAATCCATCGGGAAGATAATCAAAAAAAGGATTGTTCTGGAATTGGTAAAAATAAATACCGCGAACAGCCAGAGCAGAGATCAAGAGGATTAAAGGATAATATTTTGTGATACTTTTCAATATTGAGTGTAAGGTGTTTTCAAAGAGGTATTACTAATAATCAAAAATATTATAGCTTTTTTTAATCGGCAATTACAAACATCAATGAAAAAAATAACCCTTTATAACATCTCATGGATAAAATTATTTTTGCATAGATTGAGGTCAACAGGTGTGGTATTGTTTGTAATAGAGAAAAAAACTGAGCTATATAGAAATAATACAAAATCGAATTTAAAATATTAGTTGTTTTTTTTAATTCTATGTTTGAAGACTTAATTAAAGTAATAAAAGAAAAACAAAAGTTTGTTATTACTACTCATATAAACCCGGATGGCGATGGGTTAGGGTCTGAAATTGCCTTCTTTCATCTGTTAAAGAACTTTGGGAAAGAAGTCTCTCTTATCAATCAGGATTCTCCCCCGGTTACTTATTCTTTCCTCGATAAAAAAGGTAATTTTTGTGTTTATAACAGAGAGTTACACCATGATATTTTTAAGTCTGCTGACGTTCTTCTTGCTATTGATTTAAGCAGCCCTGACAGGCTTGGAGCGGTAGAAGAAGAAC
>CAYMVZ010000013.1:0-35137 GCA_964394335.1 uncultured Nitrospinota bacterium
AAAGGGCAGGGGAGTACTTTCCTGTTGAGCAGGATGAAAGAGGTACTTATTTCTTCAGCTCTAAGGATTTGTGTTTAATCAAATTTATTCCGGAACTCATGCAATCGGGTGCCACCTCCTTTAAAATAGAAGGACGGATGAAAAGTATTTACTATAATAGTGTGGTAACTAAAATTTATCGTGAAGCAATTGATGCTTACTGGAAAGACAGGGAAAACTATTTATACAATCCGGAATGGGAAAAAGAGCTTTCCAAAACAAGCAATCGCACTTTTACAAACGGTTTTTTGAATGGAAAAGCGGATGATGATATTTCAACTTCTTCTAACGCAATTCAGACATATGATTTTTTGGGGATTGTTAAAGAAGCTCTTTCTCAGAACAGGGCTTTGGTCGACATTAGAAATAAATTTCTATCTGGTGATGATGTAGAATGGGTTGGAAAGAGAGGAAAACCGGTATCTCTTAAGATTGATTCAATTCTCGATGCCGAAGGTGTGATAAAAAAAGAAGTCGTTCAGCCTAATGAAGAAGTAATCATTCAATTTGACGCGCCGGTTGAAAAATATGACATACTGCGAAAAAAAAGAAATGGCGGATATCCACATAAGATGCCGAATTCGTAAAGAAGATATAGCTTACGTGGATGCTCTATTCGAATCTTATGAAAACTTTGGGGTCGTTACTACTATTGATCCAAAAGAAGCTATCATTGAATTGTCTCTCTCCCCTTCCTTTTTTTCAGAAACTAAAGAATTACTGGCTGCCTTAAATAATGAGATTGGATTGGAAATAATTAAATGAAGCATACTGAATCAGGCGGTTAATATATTTTCATTTTTTAGCGATTTCTGAATCTACACTCTTTGAACTGAAATTGAAATGACATAGTCATTAGTAAAAATTATGTAAGGTTTTAAATTGCTTAAGCTTTTTGGTTATGCTACAAATTAATTCCATTTATTGTTTCATTGAAAAGGTTATTTTATGAAAGCGATTGTTTTATGTGCGGGTCTGGGAAAAAGGCTTCGTCCCTTAACATGGTCCACGTCCAAACATTTAATTCCTGTTGCCAATAAACCGATACTTTTTTACGCTCTTGAGATGATGCGGGATGCCGGGATTAATGAAGTCGGTTTGATCATTGGAGAAAAAAACGAGGATATAAAAGACGCGGTTCGTGATGGAAGCCAGTGGGGATTAAAAATTACCTATATTTTTCAAAAAGATCCCAAGGGCCTCGCGCATGCGGCCAAGGTGGCGCAGAGGTTTGTTGGAAAAAGTCCGTTTGTTATGTATTTGGGAGATAATCTACTTAAAGAAGGTTTGACAGGCTTTGTTAACAGCTTCAATCAAAACAAACCCAATGCGTTAATTTTGTTATATCATGTAGATAACCCTTCCCAGTTTGGCATAGCGGAACTGAATGAGGGACGTATTACCCGGGTTATGGAAAAACCGGAAAACCCACCAACTGATCTGGCAATAGTCGGGGCGTATTTATTTGATAAAAATATTTTTACGGCCATTGACAATATTAAACCTTCTAAAAGGAATGAGCTGGAAATTACGGACGCTATTCAGTATTTGATAGAGAAAGATTATGTAGTGCAACCTCATATTGTTCAGGAATGGTGGAAAGATACCGGTCGGCCTGAAGAAATTTTAGAAGCAAATCGATTTATGCTGGACCATATTGAACCTGGTATAAAAGGAAGTATTGGTGAAAATTCAAAAATTACCGGAAATGTGTTCATTGGAGAAGGCACTGAAATTATAAACTCTGATATATGTGGGCCGACAGCAATTGGGGAAAATTGTAAAATAGTCGACTCATTTATCGGATATTATACTTCCATAGGCAGCAATACGGTAATAAAAAATAGTAAGGTCGAACAGAGCGTGATCATGGAAAATGGGACAATATTAAATTTGAAGAACCGGGTTTCTAACAGTCTTTTGGGTAGAAATGTTCTACTGAAAAGTTCTCAGGAAAAATCTACTGAATATCGCTTTGTGCTCGCTGATAACAGCTTTGCTGAAATACCTTAGGCTATTAATTAATTCCTCAAAACCTGCACTTCAACCTGTTGGCCTGATTTCAACTCTGTTTCTGATTCAGGAACGATAAGAAGAGAATTCGCGGAAGCTAATGAAGCGAGCATGTTGGAACCCTGTCCGCTCAATACAGTGACTGAGTAACTTCCGTTATTATAAGTTAAAGCTGATCTCAGGAAATGTCTCCGTCCATCGTTTTTTTTCTTAATATTTTCAGTCAGGGTGGCGCGGATGGTTTTGCGGAACAGGTCGGCATGTCCACTCATTTTACGGATAGCGGGTCTTACAAACTGTTCGAAAGAAACAAAAGAAGAAACAGGGTTGCCGGGAAGACCGAAAAGAGGACGCTTGCTTAGCATGGAAAATGTCAACGGTTTTCCTGGTTTCATCGCGATCTTCCAGAAAACGATTTCGCTTCCCAAATCCTGAATGGCGTCTTTAACAAAATCATAATCCCCTACGGAAACTCCGCCTGATGTGATGATTATATCCGCCTTGTCCGCAGATTTCAGTTTTTCTTTTATATCATCTTTCCTATCCCGAACAATTCCTAATATCATGGGTTTAGCCCCGCTTTCCAAAACCTGGGACGCGAGGAGATAGCTATTGCTGTTAACGATTTGATGATCTTCAGCTTTAGCGTCTACATCAACTAATTCATCGCCGGTAGATAAAATGGCTACTACAGGTTTTCGGGTAACGGATAATTTTGCGCATCCTGCTGTGGCAATAATAGCGATGTTCGATGGAGTTACAAGGTTTCCTTTTGAAAGAAGAAGATCGCCTTTTTTAAAGTCTTCTCCCTTTTTTCGAACGTGGCTTCCTCCTTTTTGTGGTTTCAAGATCAAAACAGAGCCGTTTTTTTTCTCAGTGTCTTCAACCATTACCACCGTATCGGCTCCGTCAGGTACCAGGGCTCCGGTCATAATTCTTGACGCTTCACCGGAATGGATAGATTTTGAGGGCTTTTGTCCAGCTGGAATATCTTCAACAACTTTTAAGGAGGCGGGATAATTTTGATCAAGTGAAGAAATATCATTAAAACGAAGTGCATACCCGTCCATAGCGGAATTATCAGCCGGCGGATTATCCCTTTTCGCGTAAATATCTTCCTGCAAAACAGATCCGACTGCATTTAGCAAAGGGATTTTTTCAGGTTCAAGAGGCTGGAGTTTTTCTAAAATTATTTTTTGGGCTTCTTTGACTAATATCATGGATGATCTTCGACCCAAACATCACCGTCTGTGGTGATCTCTTTTTTCCATATAGGAACAGTTCGTTTTAATTCATCTATTGCCCATTCACATGCTTTAAAGGCTGCTTTCCGGTGTTCGGCTATGGCAATTATCAGCACAATGTCATCCGCTATTTGAATTTCGCCTATACGATGTATAACCGCAAGATCAAAAATATCAAAATTTTTTATGGCTTCTTCTCTCAAGGCTTCGAGTTTTTTAAGGGCCATTTCTTCATAAGATTCGAAAAATAATTCTTTAATTTGTTTTCCTTTAGAAGACTCCCTTGCTGTACCGATAAAAGTCACCACTCCACCCGTATTGCTATATTGAGATCGAAGGTTTCTAACCTCGGTATCCACGAGAAAATCCCCTTCCTGAATTTTTATCATTACTTTATACCCTCTGTTATAAAATAGAATTCTATAGAATAATGCATGGTAAATTTAAAATCAAGAAAAATTAAGAAATGCAAAAAGAAAGTTGTCATTTTGAGCAAAGCACCCGATAATGAACTGACGCTTCATGACAGTTATTATGTCACCCTGAGCCCTTCGATAAAACTTGTGCTGAGCTTGTCGCAGTTCTCAGGACAGACTTTGCCAAAAGGCCTCGCTATTTTAATCAATCATTCTTGTGTGATCCATCACAAAAAGGTGGGTTTTTAGTTTTGTAACATTGACAGAGGTGATAGGTTTTGTTCTTATCCAGTTTTACTCTTTTGGAATTGGTAGTACTCCCCAATGAATGGTGAGTTGCGTCACAAAACGGCCAGTGTCCGGATTGCATACAGGTACACATTAAAATTTCTTCCTCGCCGGTTATTTCTAAAGGCTCTTTAATGCGTATTTCCTCTATATTCTCAGGAGTATATTTGCTTCTTTATCACAACATTTCAATAATAAAGAACTAACGTTGCGAGCTAGATAATTTTCAACATTACATTATCACTCTATCCAGGCTCTATCACCCACTTCACCCATATAGGGATCAATCCATTTGTATTTAGGATTATACCGCACAACGATTTCTTTTTCGTCAAACTCTTTTTCTAATTTCTTGAGTTCTTTCAGGTGTTCTGCTTCTTCCATTTTTATATTCCCTATCAACCAGGAGAATTCTGCTTCTCCAAATTTTTTCAACCCATTTTCATAAAAGGCAATTGTCTCTTTCTCTGCTTTGATTAACGCTGTCATAATCCCTTCTTTTTTTAAACTTTCACTTGGTTTTTCTTCCTTAAAAATATGTTGTGGACTTCCTCCCCTTTCAAATATTAATTTAATTAATTCATTTGCATGTTTTGTCTCACTTTTCCCAAAATTTATAAAGCGCGACGCAATTTCTTTATTTTCAATCAAAGCGGCATATTGCCTGTATTTGAGTATAGTTCCATATTCTATACGAAAAGCTTCTGATAAAAACTCTGTTTCTTCAATGACTGACTGTTTATCTATGAGAAACTTCGCAATTTCCTTTTCTGCCTCTTTGAGATTAACTGAAACTTGAGTTAATTTTTCTTTCAGATCTTCCTGTCCGATGCCTTCTTTTTCAAATAAACTCATAGCCTCATCAGCTATCTTAAGGGTGTTACAAACATTACTTTGCAATTCTGCCATTTTCATCAAAAAAGCCATAACTGCAACTCTCCCTTCTTAACGCGATTATAAAAAACAAAATTAAGGTTTCATTCTTGCCCCTTTTTTTAGCGGGATAAACATCCGGGGAAATCAAAAATAGATTCCCAATTAAATTGGGAATGACTAACGAAACGCGTTTTATATATTGCTTCTCCTATAGAATAACGTCTGAACCTAGCATAAAAATCAAGGAAAAATCCCCGGCCCCCTTAGCAAAATGGAGTCAGGAGAAAAACAGAACTAAAATTTTAGACTTTTTCATTTCAAAAAAGATTTATTTTTTGAAAATGCTTAGCGAACGCATTCCCCGTGGCTTGCTGTGGGGAGCTTCAATCTACGCTTATAGCGAAAGACGAAAAGGAATCTTTTTAAAGTTGGTTTTTTCGTTTATCCTAAAATATTGCAAAAAAGATGAATCTTTTTAATATAAATTCATCTAATACTATATAGAGTATCCACTTTTACACTTTCTTTGCATCATCTAAGGAGGGTTTAAAAATGAAAAAAAAGGCAGGGAATGATCCAAAAAAGAAGAGCATTGAGAATATCTCAAGTAGAAAGTTCAGTCTTTTTGATGAACATCCCGATCATGACAGGCACCTTTGCCACATTGTGAACCTTAGAAATCTGAAAACGGTTGCCAAACTTTCCAAGAATCCACAGTTTATCTGTTTTGCTTGTGGCAGAACAGCAAAAAGCGATAAAAATCTTTGTGAGCCGGTAAAAATGGCCTGAGAATGAAGGAATTTAAAGATTATCATTCTTATCGATACCATGAACTAATAAAACATTCCGTAGCCACTTTATTCTCTGAACTTCACTACCTTCTTAGTGCATGATGAAAAAAAGTTTTTCTGAGAATTTTTTTAGCCTTCGTCTATAGAAAAAAATCAGTTCATCTCAATAAAAGTTCTTTCTCTCATTTTTTATTATTCCCTTTCCATTTCAGCCTGGAAGAAATATACTGATTCGAGCTGGCATCTTCGAGTTAACCTTTCTGCGGGAAATTTGTATCCTGAAGAAATCCACCTTATTGCCTGCAATGTAGAAGGTTTACTACCTGGCATCTACCATTTCAAGAAAGATTTATTTTTTGAAACTACGCTTATAATAACCTCTGATTAACCAAGCTCATGTCATTTCGAAAAAAGGGAGTAATCTTATAAATAATTGATTGCATTGATGTTAGTTCGTGAAAGTGTTTAGCGAGCGCATTCCCTGCTGTTTGCGGCGGGGAGCTTCAAAAATTTCTCGTTCACTCGAAGTCACAACTTTATGAGAGGCTCCTTAAAATCAAAAACGAAAGGGAAACTTTTTAAAGTGTATCTCCAGAGCTAACTTTTCCCCTTTTTCTTGTTTTATTAAAAAAATGAATCTTTTTGACATAATTGTATCTAATATAATAGAGTCAAATCCATTTTAAACCTTCTTTCACTCACTCATTTTAGGAGATATAATATGGCAAAATCAGTTGAATTACTCAAAGAAGCTTTAGAGATTGAAGAAAGATCAATTAATAAGTTTGAGGAAACTCTTAACTCTATGGTTCATGATGAATCTAAAAAGATTGTTAAGGGAATAATTGATAGTAAAAAAGAGCACATACTTTCTCTTCAGAAAATAATAGACAATAGCCGCAAGTGTCCGGCTATAACAAATTAAATTGATTTAGAAATAATAATGGCTATGAGTAGCGGGAGAAGATTGAGAGCAAGTGAAAAAATTAAAAGATTATCATTCTTACCGATACCATGAACTAACGAAACATTCCGTAGCCACTTTATACTCTGAGCCCCACTACCTTGATTGGGAAAACCAACCAAACCCCTTTCGTATCTACCAGGAAACAGAGCGAATTCCATTAGACCATGGTGAGAAAAGTTTTTCTGGGAACTTCTTTGAGCCTCCGCCTATTGAAAAAAATCAGCTGATCACAAAAAAAGTTCTTTCTCACATTTTTTACTATTCCCTCTCCATTTCAGCCTGGAAGAAATATGTTGATTCAAGCTGGCACCTTCGAGTTAACCCTTCTGCGGGGAATTTGCATCCTGAAGAAACCCACCTTATTGCCTGCAATGTAGAAGGGTTAAAACCTGGTATCTATCATTATAATGTCTTTGAGCACTTGTTAGAAATGCGTTGCATGAAACCATTGGAGCTAAATGACTGGGGTTCTGTAGGAATTGATAAAACGGTTGAAAAGTTTAGCGCTTTTCTTGTTATTAATGTTATCGCCTGGCGTCAGGCATGGAAATATCAAAGAAGAGCATTGCGATACTGTTTTCATGACGCCGGACATGCCATTGGTTCTATCCAATATGTTCTTGAACAGATGAAATTAGATTTCAAAGTATTTGTAAAAATAGATAGCATAAATTTGAAAAAACTGTTGGGCCTTCAAAGTGGCGATGAGTTTCCTCTAATTGTCATTGGACTCGGAAATACTTCAAGTCCTCATAAGCTTAATAAATGTGAAAGGCTTTTCATGGGAAAAGCAAATGCTCTTTCTGAGACAGAAGTCACTTATCCCCTGATTGAAGAAATAAAAAGTCTCAATGTTAGTTTTGAAGAATTGAATTCTCATAAACAAATTAACCCTTCAAAAAGTTTTCTTTCAACAAAAATTAATCCGTTAAAGACAATACCCTTTAAAATGCTTAGCGAGCCTGTTCCCAGTGGTCTTGCCGCAGGGAGCCTGAACAGCCCTTCATCAAGTAAAGTCAAGAACTTTTTTACTATGGTGAGAAGTCGCCGATCAGCACAGGCTTACGATCAGAAAACAGAAATGGAATTAGATGCTCTGTCTTTGATCCTAAAAAAAGCCTTTTTAGGACCAAAGATGGATTATGACCTGAACACATCGTCATTAATAGACTTATACCTTTTTGTACATCGAATCAAAGGTTTGGAAAGAGGACTTTATTTATATGATAAATCAGAACATCAACTTTTTTTACTACAAAATGGCAATATTGAATCTACAGCAAGTAGTCTCAGTCTGTCCCAGGAAATTGCATCAGACTCATCAGTATGTTTTGCCATGATCGCCAATTTTTCACTGGCATTTTCACTGCTGGGAGAAATAGGATATAGAGCGATACATTTTGAAGTTGGTAGAATCGGACAGGCTTTGTACCTTGGCTCAGAGTCTTTAAACTATAACTCTACTGGAATCGGCGCTTTTTTCGACGATGATGTCAACCGGTTCCTGCAATTAAGGGAAGGATATGAAGTTATATATCACTTTGCAATGGGAAAAGCTATTCCTGACATGAGAATACAAACGTTGGATGGATATTACCACCTAAACCGGCCAGGAGAGAACTAAGCTCAGCTTTGCCACGCTCAGCGGGGCTTTGCCGTAGGGAGTTTCAATTACTAAAAAAGCGGGACGTCATTTTCTTTAATGGATTTGCGGGTATTTCTCCATTGGCTTATATGATCCCATTCATTTTCAATGAGTTCCCAGATTACTTCTTTAAGCCTTGTATTTGTACATTTTTCTTCAAGATCCAGGTATCTTTGTAAACTTGCTTTTTCTTCTTTAATGGATAACTCCAGAGCTACAAGCGCGTCCGATTTTTTTTTAAACTTAGTCGTATGTTTTTGAACAGGTTTCTCTATTGGTGGCTTTTTATTTACTAATCTGTAATACTCATCTTCAAGCCTCTTTACATGAATTCCTTCTTCCCATGCCATATGTTGAAATGCGTGAGCTCCATCTATAGTATCCATCTTTCCACCGGCATTTTTATAGAAGTCATAAGCAGATCTCTCAGCCGCCAGAGCTATTTGTATTATATTTAAATCCTCCTTTGAGAATCTATAAACCTCTTCATTAGCTTCATTATTTACAGTATCACTGCTAAGAATACTTTTGGCAATTTCATTCCATTGATCAAGGTGTTTCTTTTCATCTCTAAGCAGCTGCTTAAATAATTCAGCTGACTTTGTCTCTTTATGTTTTTTCAAAAACTCATTATACATTTTAATACTTGAAGTCTCTTCATTGCGTGCGACATTAAGCGCTATGACCGCATCCACATCAAGTTTAGGCAGCGCTAATCCGCCATATTTTTGAGGATCATATTTAATGTCGCCGCTTCCTCCCAGATTTTTATATTCTTCTTTCAATCTATTTACATGCTTTTCCTCTTCCCACATCATTTCCTGAAAGGCATGCATTCCGCTTATCAATTTTACTGAGGTTGATGATTTGGAATAAAATTCGTGGGAGATCATTTCTGAAATAGCAGCAGACTTAATATCTTTCAATAACTCGTTTTTATTTTTTTTAGACATGGTGAAAGTGTTTAGGAAGCGTATAGATCATTTAGCGTACCAGCGCTTTAAAGAAAAAATATAAAATAAACTATTTAGTTAGATAATATGAACTCAAAAACGATTCATATAATTGCATTTTCATCAATCAAATTTATGTATAGGGAATTATTGGGCGTTTCTTTTAATGGCATGAAAAAAGTAAAATCGCAATTGCGGATTTTTCCATTCTCAAATGGAATTGTAAACAAGTATGGCGCGAAAATTTTAGCAAAGAGTGATGGAACAGGTCATGGATCCAGTTTCGTTGTTAGTTTTCCTAGGGGAAGAAATGAAAGTGTTTAGAATAGAAAATATTGGGACATTTAACTACTATTTACCGTCATCAATAAAATTCAATTCCGGTTTTGACTTGATAAATCCATGTTTGTTTGCTAATGAAAAAAATTCATTAAGCCCTTCCTGCTCATCCTGCCCGAGGGTGTAACGAATTTTGTTTTTCAGGTAATCCGCGCACTTTTCTTTTGTAATTGCTAATGCTCGGGCTTCATATTTGCTGATCTGCTCAATAGAAGCCAATCCCTCGTCACGTGATTTTAAAATCGTCTTTATGATATTTTGATCTACCTGTGCTTCTTTTCGAGCGCATAAAACCGCGTGAACAAATGGTTTGCCGGTAAGCTGAAACCACTCCTCGCTGAGGTCATAAATAGTTTTTCCGTTTCTTTTCAATGAAAATGTAGTATCCCCTATGAGCATGGCAGCGTCATTTGAGGATAGCATCTTTTCGTAATCCGGATCTGTCTGCTGGAAAAATGGGAGCCGATTATATTTTTCTTTAAATAGAATTTTTAATAATGTAATGGAAGAAAGGGATCGATTATCTGTCGCTACTGTTTTTATATCTTCCATTTTTTTTTTACTGATGAGCAACACCGTACCGACGGTTCCACAGGAAGAAATTGAAATATTATTTACAAGGAGATAACCTGAATTTTTTGCGTATTCAATGGAAGGTACAAATGATAAATCCAGCTTTTCCCGCCTTAACATTAAAGCCAGATCGGCTGGAGATTCCTGTATAATTTCGAGATTACTTATATTTTTCTCAATAAGAGGAATCAGAATCGGTTTCGAGTTAAGAAAACTGTGGCATCCGAATTTAAAATTTTTCATACTAGAGCTTATTACACCATAAATCTTAATCTTTTAGAAATATTTTTCAACAAAAAAACGAAGAGTCTTCAGCGCGGGTTTGGAATTCTAAACCTTTATTTGCTACAATAAAAACTTTAGTAACTTTTGAGTGGTTAATATAAATATATGATCTGTGTTCCTATTACATCAAAAACTGTCACGGAAGCGATAAATGAGATTAAAAAAGCTGAAAATGTAGCGGATATTATTGAACTGCGTGTAGATTATTTAAAAAATCCGGATATCAAAGCTTTATTGGACGCCACTAAAAAACAGGTCATTGTGACCTGCAGGGAAAAATCTGAAGGGGGACTATATGACGGAGACGAGAAGGGGAGGGTAGAGCTTCTCCTCAATGCGATTGCCGCGGGCGCCGATTATGTCGATATTGAACTATCTACGCCGGAACCTCTGATCGAGGAACTTAAAACGAAACAAGATGAAACCCGTTTAATCCTTTCTTATCACAATTTTCAACAGGTTCCTGAAGACCTTCAGATAACATTTGACAGGATGATTCAAAAAGGGTGTGAGCTTATCAAAATAGTCGTGATGGCCAACTCTATAGAGGACAATTTAAAGATTTTTGACATTATTGAACAGGCAAAAGAAAAAAAAATCAATATTATTGCCTTTTGTATGGGCGAGTATGGAGAAATCAGCAGAATATTATCGCCCATCTTTGGCAGTTATTTGACATTTGCTTCATTAAGCAGGGGAAAGGAGTCTGCTCCCGGCCAGATTCCGGTTGATATTTTAAAAAATATTTATCGTGTTAATGGCCTAAGCAGCGATGCAAATATTTATGGCCTTATAGGTAACCCTGTAAAAGAAAGTATGGGATACCTTATTCATAACAGATCATTTGCCAGCAAGAAGCTTAATAACATTTACCTTCCTTTCCTGGTAGATAATCTCTCATCATTTATCAGTGGTTACAGGAAGTATTTTAAAGGGATGAGTGTAACCATGCCGTTCAAAGAGCAGGTGATTCCCCTGCTGGATGAGATTGATAGAACGGCAGAGAAAATAGGCGCGGTAAATACATTGCAAATAAGAGAGGGAAAACTCTTTGGCTGCAATACGGATTGTTCGGGGGCGGTAAAGGCTTTGGAGGAAAAGACTGATTTAAAAGGAAAAAAGGTTCTTATGATTGGTGCGGGTGGCGTTGCCCGGGCGATAGGGTTTGGGATAATGGAGAAAGGGGCCGGTGTTTACATTTTTGATGTGGATACTCAAAAAGCAGATGCTTTAGCCGCTGACCTAAGGTGCAGGACAAGCTCCCTTGAATCCATTGGTTCTGATCTTGATATTTTGATTAACTGCTCACCGGTGGGGATGCACCCTCATATTGATAAAACGCCTTTTTCAAAAGAAAAATTAAAAAAAGAAATGATAGTTTTTGATGCTGTCTATAACCCATTAAAAACAAGGCTTCTAAAAGAAGCTGAAGACACAGGCTGCGTTACAATAGAGGGAATAGAACTTTTTGTAAATCAGGCCGTGGATCAGTTTCAGCTCTGGACAGGCGAGAAGGCACCTAAAGAGCTTATGAAAGAAATTGTGCTGGATAAACTACAGTCTTAAAGAAAACACTAATTGCACGAATTTCGCGAATAAATATAAGAACAAAAAAAGATGATTAAATTAGAGCCATTTGTGAAATTCGTGGTTTTGTGATGATAGAGATTCAACCCATTTCTAAGCTTGAGGCTGTTGTAACTATCCCTTCATCAAAAAGCTATTCTAACCGTGCCTTGCTGATTGCCGCTCTTGCTGACGGGGAAAGCCATATTTACAACTGCTTGGATTGCGACGATACACGCTACATGATTAGTGCATTAAATAGTTTTAAAATCAATATAATACACGAAGAAGCTAAAGTAATAGTTAATGGTTGTAACGGTTTACCCGGAAATTCTGAAAAAAACATTTTTGTTGGAAACGCCGGAACAACGATGAGGTTTTTATGCTCGTTTGCTGCTCTCTGTCAGGGTGAGACCATAATCGATGGAAACTGGAGAATGCGACAGCGGCCTTTAAACGACCTCATTGACGGGCTTTCTCCGTTAGGTGCTGAAATGATTTCTCTAACTGAAAACGGGTGTCCACCTGTAAAAATTAAAGGCGGGGGTATTGATGGAGGAGAAACTGAGATGAATGGAGATAAGAGCAGTCAGTATTTTACCTCAATACTGCTATCTTCACCTTACGCAAAAAAAGACGTCTTAATTAAAGTAAACGGGGAATTGACTTCCAGGCCATATATAGATTTAACTATTGACCTAATGAAGGTATTTGGAGTAAATGTTGAAAACAATTCCTATTCATCTTTTTTTATTCAATCAAGGAATGGTTATAAAGCGAGAAAATATACAATAGAGACGGATATGACCAGCGCTACTTACTTTTTTGCGGCGGCAGCTATTACCGGCGGAAAAGTCAGGATCGAAAACTTAAATCCCGGTACCATGCAGGGAGATATTAAGTTTGTAGATATTTTAAAAAAAATGGGATGTACTGTTATTACAGGAGAAAATTTTATAGAAGTCGCAGGAGCCGATTTAACAGGAATCAATGTCAATATGAACGAAATGCCGGATGCTGTCCAGACTTTAGCTGTAACATCACTTTTTGCCCGGGGGGAAACGCGGATCACAGGAGCATCAAATCTGAGAATTAAGGAAACTGACCGCATAAAGGCCCTTGCTGCAGAGTTGTCCAGGCTTGGAGCAGAGGTCAGGGAATTGGATGATGGATTAGTTATTATACCGGGTAAGTTGCAAGCCGCTGAAATTGAAACCTATGATGATCACCGCATGGCCATGAGCTTTGCCCTGGCAGGACTTAAAATTCACGGCATCAAAATCAAAAACCCGGGCTGTGTAAATAAATCTTTCCCTGAGTTCTTTAAAAAGTTAGAATCACTTCAAGGAGGCAGATAAACGCAGATTTTAAGGATTTTTCTGACAACTGATCCCTGTCACCAGATAACTTAAAAGATATGAACATTGTACTGATCGGATATAGAGGCACCGGGAAAAGCACAGTAGGCAGAGTACTGGCTAAAAAGTTGAAGCGGCTATTAATTACTCTGGATGAGCTCATAGTAAAAAAAGCTGGAATGAGCATCCCTGAAATTGTGGAAAAGCAGGGATGGGATTTTTTTAGGGACCTCGAGTCAGAAGTGGTCAAAGAAGCATCAAATATAGGTAATTGTATAATAGATTGTGGCGGCGGGGTAATCCTGAGGGATGAAAACGTCAAAAACCTGAAACAAATTGGAAAGTGTTTTTTATTAAAAGCGGATATTGATACTATTATTTCGAGAATTGAGGGAGACGCCAACCGTCCGACTTTAAAAGAAGGGATGAGCTTCAGGGAAGAGCAGGAGAAGGTTTTAAAAGAGCGGGAAGCAAAGTATAAAGCCGCGGCAGATGTAAAGATAGATACTTCAGTGTTGTCAGTCGATAAAGCTGTAGAAAAAATTCTGGAAAATATTTAGCAGGTCATTGTCTGTTTACGGAAAAAAGTATTTATCTATCACCTCCCCTTAATCAGGTTGTCCGAAAACGGTAGAATTTGTCATTTTGACTGAAAGGAGAAATCTTGAATTTTTGTATGATCAATGGCTTAAGATTTCTCGCTCCGCTCGAAATGACAGGTACAGGCAGTTTTCGGTCAGCCTGAAGCGCTAAGTCTTAATTTACAGGCGAAGCGCAGGGGTGGTGTGAGCTTGGGGAAATTATTGGTTGTGTAAAGATCCGTTCTTTTGCTTACTATCTACCGTTTTCGGACACACTGAAGCTCAACGCCACCTTTAACGAGCTTTTCTACAGGGTGGTCAAAAAAAATTCAATTAACAGTAATTCATTCCTGAAGAAAAAGAGTTGATTCTTTGTAACGCTCGATCCCTTTTTTCAGAAACACATTTAATACTGCCGCAACCGGAACTGCCAGCAATATCCCTAAAAATCCAAAAAACTGGCCTCCCGCAAGAATAGCCAGCATAATAACAACAGGGTGCAGCCCGATTTTATCCCCGACAATGCGCGGTGTGATCACCATTCCTTCCATTGCCTGGGCAATACCAAACACAAGGAGCACGCCCAGCAGATGTGCCGCATCATGAAACTGTAAAACAGTGAGAAGAATTGCCGGGACCAATCCAACCAATAAGCCTAAATAAGGGACTATATTAGCCAAACCCGCGATAATGCCTATAACTATGCTCATTGGCGTACCGATAATTGACAAACCAATGCTGTAAAAAACTGCAAGGATGATAGCCACGGTTAACTGTCCCCTGATAAAACCACCCAATACTTCATTGGTTTCCTGCGTCAGGTCAAAAACAGTTTTCTCATATCTTGCCGGGATAAGAGCTTTAATTTTTTCTTTAATAGGGTCTATGTCTTTTAATAAATAAAAACATGAAATAGGAATAATAATCAGGTTAATCAGGGTAATGATGAAATTTAACATACCGGAAACACCGGACCACAATAAAGAAGATGTGGACGCTAAGAGTTTTGGAGGGATATTGCCGATTTTCTCCATCAGGTTGCTGATAGATTCTTTAATTCGGGCTGGATCTTCTTTAATTACACTCTCGAAAATGGGTGAAAACCATTGCTGAATAGTTACTGTATAGTCTGGCATATCGCCGACAAGTTTTTCTACCTGCAGTTTTATAACGGGAAAGATAATCATCCCTGTTAACGTAAGTATAATGAGAATGGATAAAAGGAAAAAAACAATTGCCATAGTTCTCGGTAATTTCCATTCTTCCAGCTTGTCAACGAGAGGATCCAGAGCATAGGCAATAATAAAGGCTATAACAAAAGGAGCTAAAATTTGACGCGTTGCATAAAGAATAATGCAAAAAACAATTATTCCGATGATGTAAAAGTAGTTTTTATTGTCGCTTGATTGCATAAATTTAATTTGGGACTGAGCAAGTTTTTTTAACGAACCCTTAGATTTATTAGGCACTGTTTGGTTGTTATTTTTACAGTGCCTTATGCAAAGCTCAGCCACGAAGACACAAAAAGATTCAGTTGAGGCTTGCCGCGTTATGGTTTCTAATCTTTAGGTATAATGTTGGATATAAAGCTGTTATAAATTTTCTTTCCCGCGGCCATAAACGCGTTAAGTTCACCTACTTCCTTATTATCATTTGATATTGTTACAAATTCGCTTCTTGCCCCCAATATTTTCCCGGTTTTAGTTTGATAAGCTTTAAGGCTTATGTTTGCCTGATAGTTGCGTATATTAGGATTTTCAGGATTACTTCCTCTTTCTCTGGCCACGGCATTGCCAGTTATTACGATTTGTGCACTGCTCAGCAAACCGGCCCGAATAGCAGCCTGGACATCCCCTTTCATTGATTTTTGTATAAGGGCAATATCCACCTTATCCATCAAGGTATCCCGATCGACAACTCCTAAACCTTCTGATTCAAATTTTTGAACAAAAAACATTTCTGATATGGGAATGTATTCCCAGAAATCTTTCTCATTAGAAGAGAACAATCCGCGCTCCCTTATAATAATCAAGACCTTCTCTCGCGTATCAATGTTATCATTTAAAGTATCTTGTGAAGCGAGCAGGGACTTAATGTAGGCGGGATAGAGAGTTATTTTTAACGTAACAGAATAAATATTATATTCTTCATCAAATGATTCAGAAAGAAAACTGTAACTATGAATATAATCTTCACTATTAGAATAGATACTACTTACCCATGTATAATTATTTAGCAGCACCTGAGGGGACAGCATTGATTCTACAGTTTTTTCTACGGCCCTTCTTATGGCATCATTTACAGCGTTTTCTTTGGCTTCTGCCCGGTTATTCTCAATAACATCCGCGAACCCGTCCATTTCAAGAGTGGTCAGAAAAGAATCTTCCTGCGCGTTTACCGAAGTTATAATGCCTGATGAGAGCAGTATTGCTGCTAAAAATACAGTTATTCTAACTAAATAATTCATTGTTTGTCCAAGTATAGATGACTTTTCTTTAATTGCAAAAAAATAATTTGTCCGGATATTTAGAGAATGTGGAATTTTGGAGTGCAATGCTGACCGCTGCTCGCTTCATTATTCCCATTGCAAGCTTTTAATTTCTACAAAACAGAACTGTTTGATAAGTGCTAATGAAGATGTGAAACCAAAAAGAAATACGGTAACGACATGTATGTCGTTCAAGTTGTGTGAAGATGTGTATTTTTATAATTCAATGCATCAAACTATTATCCGGTCAGCATCGTTTATTTGCCTGGATAATTTATTCATTTCACGCCATTTTTCAACTTTGTAGAGAGCCCAGAGTAGAACAGGGATTAGAGCAAGTACAACTAACTCTATAATAGGATGTGATGAGGAAAGATTTATTCCGTACATTTTTTTACCTCCTTCTAACAGAGAAAAAATTGCTTTGATATCCTTATCGGACTCGAAAAAAAATAGATTAGAAGTAACTCGGAAGAGAACTATAATCAGAAATTTACATCGACAAGTTAGAAAAATTTTTGGATTATAGGGTAACTTTCTAAAAGTTTATAGATATAGCGCTTAATCGTGTCTACTTCCTAACCTTTAGGGGTTAGTTCTCCGCAATTTAGTGAGAGACCAAGTCTACAATTGACAAATAATTTTCTTAATGAGATAAAAAAGACTTCAACTAAAAGCATTAATTCATAACATCAAACATAAATAAAATGTCAAAATACCTTTTAAGAATCCATAATGAAAGATTCAGGAATTAACATGGAGGTGGCACATATGGTTAAAATAAAAGTTTTATTAATGCTGCTGGTAGTCTTTGTTTTAAGTAATCCCCTTTTAAGTTCTGCGGAAGTTAAAAAAGAATTCTACCCGGACGGCAAATTAAAATCAGAAACATACTACAAAAACGGTAAGCTGGAAGGAATTGCAAAGATTTATGATGAAAATGGACAGTTATTAGATGAAGAAAACTACAAAAACGGGGAGGCGGAAGGAATTCGCAGAGGATATTACGAAAATGGGAAGTTAAAGTTAGAGATAAACTATAAAAACGGTGAAGTAATAAATAAAAAAGATTATGATGAATCCGGGAAACTAATAAATTGATTAGGGTGTCTCTGTTCAATAATCCTTTTTAAAAAATCATTATTTTTTTGGATTGCGACTCAAGAGCCAACAATTATGACACAAAAGAATTGAGAAGTTTTTGTTCAGATCAAAAGTTCAATATCTTTGCAAAGGTTTTCTGGTTTGGTGGTAGGGGCAAATCTTTTCCTTGGATTACCTTCTTTATCAATGAGAAACTTTGTAAAGTTCCATTTTATTCTCTCTCCCATAATCCCCGGCAACTCGTTTTTTAAATACTTAAACAAAGGATGAGCATTTTCCCCATTAACGTCCACCCTGGAAAACATGGGAAAAGTTACACCATAATTCAAAGAGCAAAATTCCTTTATCTCTTTGTCATTGCAAGGCTCTTGTCCGGCAAACTGGTTGCATGGGAAAGCGAGTATGACAAAATTCTTGTCTTTATATTTTTCGTATATCTTTTGAAGTCCCTTATATTGAGGAGTAAAACCGCATTTGCTGGCAGTATTCACTACAAGAATAGTTTTTCCTTTATAACTTTCTATGGAGATTTCTTTTGAATCGATGGAAGCCGCTTTAAATTGAAAGATATTGGTCATGATTTTTAAAAGAACTTGTAATTTTATCCTTGTGGTCTTGCCACGGGGAGTTTCAATAAATCCTATACGCCTTTGAAGTGCAATGACAGTGGCAGTGCATATTGTTAATTAGTTCCTGAGCCCCAACCCCTGGCAACTGATTTAGAGATGTGGCAGCTTTTTTTACTTACTAACGACCGGGAGGTGGTTAATCCGGCAAATTAAATACCTCGTTGACATTGCTGTAAGACCCACCTGGCTTTGGACCTCCACCTATTACATAGATCCTATCTCCTATGACGGTTGCCCCCAATCCGTGGCGTGATGTGGGCATAGGCGCCATGGATGTCCATTCTTCCGTGCGTGGGTCATATGCCTCATTCAGGTTAAATGTCCCATTTGGAGCCTCTCCTCCAAAAATAAATATCCTACCCCGCAATGTCGCGGCGGCAATGCCACTGCGTGGAGTAGGCAGCGGAGGCTTTTTAATCCATTGGTCCTTTTTGATATCGTAGGCTTCATGGGTGTCCAGATTATGGGCATAAGAGGACTTGAACCTTCCTCCTATGGCAAAGATGGTGTCTCCAACAACCGCCACCGCAAGATGATCCCTGGCTGTCGGCAGAGGAGCCCTGGATTCCCATCTATTTTCATGTGGATCATACCATTCATTCGCGGAAACGTTTTGGCCATTAGCGTATCCTCCTATAGCATACAAGTTGCCCTGATGGACACCAACCGCAAGGGCCCCTCGAGCAGTAGGCATTGGACTCCTGGTCTTCCAGCGATCGGTGACAGGGTCATACTCATAGATGGCGTTGGATGGTGTCCAGGAAAAGATTCCTCCAAAACCTCCAACAATGTAAAGTTTTCCCTTCACCACCCCGATGCCGGCATGATGTAAACGCCTGGGCATGGGGGACAATTCCCGCCAGCGATCTGTGCTCATATCGTATTCTTCTACTCGTGAGGTAACGCCCAGGCTACTAAAGCCACCTGCAACATAAATTTTTTTCCCTATAGCAGCAACGGCCACCTCGGTTCTCTTAGTTGGGGCCGGTGCACTGAGGGACCAGGTCCCCAAACTCTGGCCTGAAGCAGTGGAATATGTCACGAGAATTACAATAAAAATTGTACCGTTAATTAATTTCAAGATAGTAGGCTTCATACGTCCTGCCATAATTAATCCCACACTGTTTTATCCAATCACATTTGAAGAAAATGGGGTCTTAATTAGAAAAAGTGGCGAAAATTCCCCACTTGAGAGGGGTGGCACGCTGTGGCGGTGTGTGTAAACTGATAGCTGAATGCTGACTGCTTATCGCTGTATTTAATCCCTGACCCCCGACCCCTGACACCTGATTCATTGATAGCTAACTACTGTTTTAAGTATATGCAGCCATGCAGAGATTTGATAATCATTTAGAAGGCAACTCCCCCATTTCTCTACAATTCTTTAATGATCACTATCCGTTATTATAAAATTTAAAATCAGTATATCCTTCCCTTTCGAATGAAAACCATA
Organism: uncultured Nitrospinota bacterium; assembly: GCA_964394335.1. Classification (GTDB taxonomy): domain Bacteria; phylum Nitrospinota; class Nitrospinia; order CAJXCL01; family CAJXCL01; genus CAJXCL01. Next base: position 19,609 of record CAYMVZ010000013.1, read on the forward strand.
TACCCATATCGGCGTCGGGAGCCAGGGGCCAGGCATTACTAAATCGCTCTACAAGATCCGGATTGCTGATAAAAGGCCGCCCAAATGCTATCAGATCCGCTCTTTTTTCTTTAATCGTAGTCTCCGCTGTCTCTTGCGTGTATCCACAGTTTCCCATTATCGGGCCAGAAAAAACCTGCCTAAATTCGCTTAATTTCATGGGGTCTCCAAGGTCATGGAAACCAAATGTCAGACCGTCTACAACGTGCAGGTAGGCCAAACCCACTTCATCCTGTTGACTGGCAGCATAGGTAAAGGTTTCCCGGTAATCATCAGAACCCATGTCATTAAAATTTCCATTGGGGCTATGCCGGACACCGACCCTATTGCCTGGCCAGATTTCCGTCACCGCACTCACTATTTCATGGAGAAAACGATACCGGTTTTCCAAACTCCCACCATAAGGGTCTGTCCGTTTATTGGTTTTAGATTGCAGGAACTGATCAATGAGGTAGCCATTGGCTGCATGGATCTCTATCCCATCGAACCCTGCATCTTTGGCCCTTCTTGCCGCTTGTTTATAGTCTTCCACAATCCCAGAAATTTCTTCGGTATTAAGTGCCCTTGGAGTTTCATAATCTTTCTTGCCTATCGGAGTATGTATGTATTCCCCATTTAATCTCACTGCTGATGGCGCAACGGGTAAATTCCCTCCATGGAAAGCGCTGTGAGAAGCCCGGCCGCAATGCCATAATTGCAGAAAAATTTTCGATCCTTTGTCGTGCACCGCGCAAGTTACCTTTTTCCAGGCTTCAGCCTGCTCGTCCGAGTAAATTCCCGGCGAATTGAGCCAACCGATAGCTTGTTTGGAGATAACAGTTGCCTCAGTAATTAGAAGACCTGCCGACGATCTTTGGGAATAGTATTCAGCCATCAAATCATTCGGTATTCGTTCCGCACCTGATCGAGCCCTTGTCATGGGTGCCAAAACAACCCGATTTTTGAGTTCCAGATCACCCAACTGAAAAGGGCTAAGCAATTCTTTTGATTCGGTTTTTGAAGTCATAATTTGATTTTAGATTGAAGTCCTTTAAAGTGCAATACAAATTTAGCCGCTGTTTTGTTTTTGTACAGCGCCTTATGCAAAGCAAAGCGACTTATGCAAGGCGTGGACTTGACACCTTTCCACCTCGTATCCTATTCATCTCTTCGCGTCCTTGCGCCCGAAGGAAGTGCCCTTGGGGTACGGCAAATTAGTTTCAAAAGATTGAGCTTGCTTTTAAACCGATTTTTCATATTATACAAAGATGGAGAAAATTAATAATTTATTCACGGAATTTGTAAATAATCTGAAAAACAATGGCTCAGAGGATTATCAAAAATACTTCTGCAAACCCGATGACCGATTTGAGTTTGAAATAGAAGCGTTTAAAAATTTTATAGAAAAACATGAAGTTTTTCCCGATGAATTTGAGCTAATCCCTAAAAAAAAGATGGCGAAATTAAAATACAAGTACAGGGACACATCAGGCGAACCAGAAGAACGATCGGATAACTCTACCTGGGTGTCGATGAAAAAGGACGGGGAAAGCTGGAAGATTTCCAATAAGGGAGAATACTTAAAATGTTTGGCTGAATCAAATAAATGGAGAAAAATCAAAACAGGGGACATTACATTTTATTTCGACTCTTTCTTAAAAAAAACTTTAGACCAAATGAACGCGGAAAGCGGGTTCTCAGAGTTAATAAACATTAAAAAATATCTTAATATATATGAAGAGCTTGATGTTAGTTATATTGTCTATGACGATGAAAAATCGCTTCATGAATTAGGATTTAAATCAAACCTCGCGGGTCATGACTGGGTAATTTCTAATTACCCCTGTGATGTCTTTCAGCTCATTACTCTTTGCATGAAACGCCTGAACCCGGAACTCCCAAAATACTTCCTCTACGGATTTTCCACTTATTACGCGCATTACATTTCAAAATCCTCCTTCCCTCTTTTTAACTTTCCAAAAGAAGATTTTGATAAATTCGCGCTAAACAGTATTAACTATGGTTATTATATTAAAATCATAAAACTGCTTAACAATACAGAGTTTCAAAAGTGGACTGAAATGGTATCCATAATGTCTATCCTTTCTCAGCAAAGAGCACATCCTAATTTAATGGTTTTTTTAATCACTGCTTCATTTGTTAAATTTCTCTTTGAGAGCGAAGCTCTGGGTGAAATCCCTGATATAAGGGAAAAGCGGATTATTGAAATTCTAAAAACAGGCAAAGAGAATGATTTTGAAGATAGCTTTAAGAAAATAACAGGTCTGAAAATCAAAAAAGCGGAGAAACTCTGGAAGAATGACCTGAAAATTAAAGTAAAAAATACTTAGTGGCAGAATTTTTTACCCTCTACACTACAAACTTATAAAATAGCGTTTTTATTTTGCAAAGATTGTGACACCCCCTTTTAATTGTGAGTTATTCCCCCTCCTTTGACTTTGCTCCGACAAGTTTTTTTAAGGGGAAATTTGGAGATAGAATTCAGGCTGTCCGAAAACTGCGAAAGGCACATAACTGTCATGCCCGAATGTTTTAATCGGGCATCCAGAAGTAGGTTTCACTTAGATTCCCGCTAAAGGTATGCGAGAATGACAGTTCTTAGACACCCGGGGTGTGTTGGAAATTCTGTTTTTTTAGACGCTGTTTAGCTCTTTCTTGGCGACCTCTGCGTCTTTGCGGTAAATTCACTTTGGTTGTGGCTCTGTAGCGCTATGCGCTTCGTGGTTAATGGTTTTGACCGCGGTTCCGTCGCATTGCGATTTCAGTTGCTTTGTTTACCTGCCATAAGTTCCTGTGGTAGCTGCCTGGGCGAGTATCTTACCTTCCAAAGCCTTTTTAAAATCTGAAAGAGAAACATTTGCTTCGAGGTTCAATTTATCCACACTCAACGCATAGACAGTGCAAACATAAGGATGATCACCGCTTCCTGCCGGAGGCTGCGGTCCGCCATAACCGACACTGCCATAGGTGTTATTGAGTTCCATACTTCCCGCGGGCATGTTTTTTCCTGACGCGTCTTCCTCAAGGCTGTTCGTACCTGTGGGAATATTGATGACAAACCAATGAACCCAGTTGTTGGCAACAGGATGCGGGTCAACTATTGAAAAGGCAAAAGACTTCGTTTCTGCAGGGGCATTGCTCCAATCAAAAGGCAGGGAAATGTTCTCTCCTCCTATCTCTTTCATAATATACGTGGTAGAAATATTATCTCCGTCATCAAAAGCATCAGATTTTAATTCCATATTACCTCCTGAAAAGCCCATACGGGCGGTTAACAACAAAAAGGGGACAACTATTCCCCTGTTTTTTTTCTTTTTTTCATCATTTCTTTAACAGAAGCCGGGATGAGGTTGTCCATAACTTCGCTTATAAGTTCACCAGTTACTTCTTTGCATCCCTTTTTTTTCGCTTGATCTTCTATGGCTTTCTGCGCCATGCCCCTCACAAAAGGAGGAGCTTTTTCAAGACGGTCTTTGGCCTCCTGTGTCCAGGTTAATCCGTTCTTTTTAGACTTTGTTTCATTGAAATACTTTTCAAATTTCTTCAGTATCGACTGATTCTTTCCCGTCCGTTTTTCTAAAAAGGACTGAATGTCCCCTATGACTTCTTTTTTTCTAAAGTTTTTCATTTTTTCCTTGGCTTTATCAAATGCTTTCATTTGCAATTCTTCAAACCCCATATTTTTCATGCGACGCGAGGCAAATTTCATGGATTCATCCCTTATCTCTGATAATAATTCGGAGGTAATCTCTTTCATCCCTCTTTCTTTTGCCCTGATAACCATTAATTTCTTAATTCCCGCGCGGACAAAGTCCGGGGCATTCATTACTCTTTCCTTTGCCTCTTCACACCAGCTAATTCCATCATTGTTCGAAAAATCTTCCATAAATTCTCCTTTAAGTATTTCTCCGCGATCTCCACATTCTTGCGCCCGAAGGAAGTGCCCTTGGGGTACGGTAAATTCCTAAGACCTTTTATCAGGGTCTTAAATTCCATGAAGCTCTTGCTAACATATAAAAGGTCATACCGATTAAGGGTAAAACATATTCAACAGAGTCAAACGCATCTTCACCAAGAAGAGCAACGCCTGCAATCAAAAAGCGAATAAAATAAAAGACAGCTAATATAATTACGAGGGTGCGATATTCATTATATATGAAATAGGTTAGCCCCAAAAATAAGGTTCCAGCGAAAACCCCAATAAAAGTGACTATATCATCGTAACTTATGCTGTCTGATTTAGAAACGACATTATCTATTCCCGGAATATTTTCTGCAAATAGATCCTCTAAGATGCCGGCAAAATCATGAGACGGCATGGTGACATAAAAAACTGCCAGATACACAATGCCAATTAAAAGGTAGGCATATGCCGCATGATGATATTTTGCTGTTTTTTTGTACTCTTCATATATATATTCAGGATACTTAATCTTTTTAGTGTAAATTGGCGGACCAAACATTATTTTCTAATTTTATGGCAACAACTATACTTTGTCAACAGTGTCAATCTTGCGGTTTTTAGTTTGCTATGCTAACTTGATGGCTTATGAAAAATCAAATATTCGCTGTAATAATGGCCGGGGGAACAGGAATTCGGTTCTGGCCCAAAAGCAGAAAAAAATTACCAAAACAGTTTTTGAGAATCACAGGTGATAAAACCATGATTCAATCAACTATTAACAGGATTGAGTCTTTAGTTCCTTATCAAAATACTATAGTTGTGACGAATTTTCTTCACGCGAATACGGTTCAAAGTCAACTCCCATCCATTCCTTCTGAAAATATTGTCCTGGAACCGGTTGGAAGAAATACTGCGCCCTGTATAGGTCTTGCTGCGTTAATTGTAGAGCAAAAAGACAGGGAGGGGATTATGGTTGTGCTTCCTTCCGACCATTGGATTAAGGATGACAGGCAATTTTGTAACGAGTTAAAAATAGCTGCGACGATAGCTGCGGAAAAAGAAACACTTATTGCCTTTGGAATTAAACCATCTTACCCTGAGACCGGTTATGGATACATTCAATGCGGCAAGAAAAGAAGCCTGATACCTGAAACCGAATATGAAATATGCCAAATTGAAAAATTCAGAGAGAAACCTGATATTAAACAGGCGGAGGCGTTTGTCGAAAGCGGAAACTTTTATTGGAATTCAGGGACATTTGTCTGGAAAGCATCCGCTATTTTAGAAGAAATTGAAAAATATTTGCCGGCATTACATCAAGGGCTCATGAAAATCAAGGAATCGCTTGGAAAAAACAATAAAAAAGAAGCGATTAATAAAATCTTTTCGTCCTTTCAATCCGAATCCATAGATTTCGGGGTTATGGAAAAAACAAATCGCGCGGAAGTAATTCTTTCTCAAGTCAACTGGAGCGATATTGGAAGCTGGCAAGCCCTTGAAAATCATTTGCCGGTAAATAACTCCGGTAATGTTGTCTCAAAAAAACATATCTTGATCGACACGAACAATTCTATTATTGAGGGCAATGAACGAATGATTGCTGCAATCGGTCTTAAAGACATGGTTGTTGTTGATACAAAAGATGTTCTATTGATATGCCCGAAAGAGAGGTGTCAGGAAATTAAAAATCTGGTTGAGCAGCTTAAAAAAGAAGGAAAAGATGAATATTTATAAGACTGTTACTAACCACGAAGATCACATAAAGAACCAATACAATTTTTTCAGGACTTTTGTCTGTTTTGTAGTTATTTAAAAAACTTTCTCTTTCATCCACTTAAAAGCGTCACCTGTTTTTTGATAAATAGTTTCCGCAGTATCCTCTATTGAATTTATAACCTCATTCCTGATATCTTTGTTTGATTTTTCTTTTACTTCCGGTTTTTCCTCAACTTCGGCTTTTTCAATTTTTGTCTCTGTTTCTTTTTTAATTTCTAATAATTCCGCCTGACTCTTTTGGGAGGGAAGGTCAACTTCAACCTGCCGGGGAGGGAGGAAATCCGGTTTCTTACTTATTTCAACCTGTAAAACTTTTACCTCATTTTGTAAAACTGAAATTTGATTTTTGAGATCATTTACACTGTTTAAAAATTCCTCCATGGCAGTGCTATTATTTTTAAAAGACTTAATCGCCTCTTTGATTTTACCCTGTTCTTCTCGAATAGGATTAATGTCATTATCTTCAAAAGACTTAACAGCCTCTTTGATTTTATTCTGTTCTGCTTGAATACGAGAAATTTCCTCGACGGTCTCTTTTATTTTGTTATTTATCAGCAAATTATTCTGGATTGTGTTGTGTGAATAGTAGATTGTCCAGGACAGGACACCAATAAGCAGTAACAAGAGGATGGTCTTAAAAAAAGTGGAGAATTTTAATTCCCGGGTCTTTGTTTGTTCCCTCCCAGGGATGTCAGACATTACTTCTTCTGAAAGGTCTTCCTTGTTCCCAGTTTCTTCAGGTTTCTGAGGTGTTACTTTATCAGAAGAGTTTTTGTCTTTCTTAAGGGATTTTTTTTGATCCGATTTATCGGCCATTAGTAGATGATTTTATTTAAAGGGTATTCTACAATGCCAGAAGCGCCAGACTCTTTTAATTTAGGAATAATTTCTCTGACCTCTTTTTCTTCAATGATAGTGTTTATATCCACCCAATCTTGATTGCTCAGTTCCGAGATGGTAGGTTTCTGAAGAGCGGGTAAGATTTTGAGAACATTATCCAGGTTCTTTTTCTTTACATTCATCATAAGACCAACCCTTCCTTCAGCCGCCAAAGCTCCTTTGAGTAGCATAACAATTATATCTACTTTTTTCTTTTTCCAAGGGTCTTTGTAAGAATCTTTATTAACGATAAATTTTGTGTTGGACTGCAACACCGTATCCACAATTCTCAGGCCATTGGCTCTTAAAGAACTTCCTGTTTCGGTAACTTCCACGATGGCATCCACAAGGTTTGGGGCTTTTACTTCTGTAGCTCCCCATGAAAATTCAACATGCGCGTTTACCCCATGTTTTTTTAAATAGCCGGATGTCAGGTTTACTGCCTCTGTGGCAATTCTTTTTCCTTCAAGATCTTTTGCCGAATGAATATCTGAGCTGTTAGGAACCGCAAGGACCCAGCGAACAGGTTTTGAACTTACTTTGGAATAAACCATATCCGCTATCTCTTCTACAGACGCATTGTTTTCTACAATCCAGTCTTTTCCCGTCAAACCCGCGTCCAGGACACCCTGCTCAACATAACGTGCCATTTCCTGGGCTCTGATGAGCAAACATTCTATTTCGCTGTCATCAATGACCGGTGTATAAGAGCGGCTGCTGAAAATAAGGTTATAGCCTGCTTTTGCAAATAGCCTTGCCGTTGCTTCCTGCAAACTTCCTTTTGGAATTCCTAATTTCAGAACATTATTACTCATAAATATATAGTAAGCACAATAAATCAGTAAAAACAAAAATTTAAAAAAACACTCGTTCTGTCATTTCCGCGAAAGCAGAAATCTTGCATGGATTCCCGATCAAGTCGGGAATGACACAAAGGACAGCACTTTAATTATACTATCTGTAAAAACTTGTTTTTTGAAGAAGTTCTTTTGATGGTTTTCCAGGGCGGAAGCCCTATATGGCTGCGGCAACTTGCCGCTTTATGTCATTTGTAAACCTTCTCAGGATCAAATATTTTTTCTCCAATGATTTTTAATTCTCCGTTTAATTTCCTATAAAAACAGCTTTTATAACCTGTATGACATGCAGCACCGCCTACCTGCTCGACTTTTAAAATAAGGGTATCTTCATCGCAATCCACATAAATTTCCTTTACATTTTGAACATGCCCGCTTTGCTCGCCCTTTAACCATAATTTATTTCTTGAGCGACTGTAATAGCAGGCTCTCCCTGTTTCAAGTGTTTTATCCCACGCTTCTTGATTCATAAACGCAAGCATCAGGACTTCCCCTGATTCAAAATCCTGAGCAATCACAGGAATTAATCCATTCATTTTTTCAAAATTTAGTTTTACCATCAATTCCTTTCTAAAGGGGAAGGGTAGAGGGGTCAGTTGCAACAAAATCTGTTCACTGACAGACAATCCATCTTATTCCCATTTACTATCTTCGTGGCAAGATTTTAAAATTAAGTTAGTAGTATATAATATTTCCTGACAAAAAGTTAGTTAAAATAAAGTATTGAGACGTGCATGTCAAATTATTTATTTCAGTATTTAAAGCCTGGCCTTGAGGGCCAGGCCAGAGTTAATAGGCTGTGTCCTGTCTTGTCATTCCCAAATGCACTTATCGGAATTCAAGTCTTCACAGGTACTCTTCGTGAGCGAATCTGCGAAGCTACGCTTAGCAGGGCGAAGCGAAATCCAGGCCGAGCTTTGATTCTGGTTGCCCGATAGAACTTGTCCTCGTATGCATTAAGCGGGGAACATTCGGGAATGACACTGTTGGCACTTTAAATCAGTCAATAATTGCATGCTTTTGGGGCCGACAAGAGAAATGCTGTTGTCAGTAAAATTATGCATTCAGGGCTTATTCCTATACCTGCCCCTCCGGGATCGGATTATGATTTACCTTGTTATGGATTTCGAATCCGTAATACAATGCAAATATTTTAATATTTGTTAAAATCTGTTAAATTATTTTAAGAGGTAGAAAATTAGCAGAGTACTTATCATAGGGGCAGGCGGTGTTGGTGCAGTTGTGGCGTATAAATGCGCTAAAATACCCGAAGTGTTTTCTGAAATATGCTTAGCCAGTCGGACATTAGAAAAATGTGAAAGAATAAAAAAACAGATTGGCAGGTCCATGGAGATTGCACGGGTAGACGCGGATAATCGAAATGAAGTAACCGGACTGATTAATAGTTTCAAACCCGATATCGTTATTAACGTTGCCCTGCCATACCAGGATATTTCTATTATGGAAGCCTGTTTAGAAACCGGTGTTGATTATCTCGATACCGCTAATTATGAGCCGCCTGATGATCCTAAATTCTGTTACAAATGGCAATGGGATTATCATGATCGTTTCAAAGAAAAGGGGATCTTGGCTTTATTAGGCTGCGGCTTTGATCCTGGAGTAACCAACATTTTTTGCGCTCATGCCAAAAAAGAACATTTTGATGAAATTCATTATATTGATATTCTCGATTGCAATGCCGGGGATCATGGTTATGCCTTTGCGACAAACTTCAATCCCGAGATCAACATCCGTGAGGTGACTGCTAAAGGAAAGTTTTATGAAAATGGCGAATGGAAAGAAAGAGATCCTCTGTCTGTACACAAAACATTCGATTTTCCCTCGATTGGTCCGAGGGAGGCTTATTTGATGTATCATGAAGAAATGGAATCGCTTGTAAAAAATTTACCTGAAATTAAACGTATCCGTTTTTGGATGACCTTTTCGAGTAGCTATCTGAATCATTTGAAAGTACTTCAAAACGTGGGCATGACCAGAATCGATCCAGTCGAATTTGAGGGTATGAAAATAGTCCCATTGAAATTCCTTAAAGCTGTCCTCCCTGATCCCGCTTCTTTAGGGGCTATTTATAAAGGCAAGACTTGCATCGGATGCCTGATTGAAGGAATTAAAGATGGAGAGAATAAAAAAATATATATCTATAATATTTCTAATCATGAGGCATGTTATGAAGAAGTTAAGGCTCAGGCAGTTTCTTATACGACTGGTGTACCGGCAATGATAGGGGCTATGCTTATGGTAACTAATGTTTGGCGAGCAAAAGGTGTGTTTAATGTGGAAGAATTTGATCCCGCACCCTTTATGGAAAAATTGAATCTTTATGGATTGCCCTGGATAGAGAAGGAATTGTAAATTTTTTTATTTACTCAGCGTTCTCTGCGGTAAAAATATTACAAAATATGAAAATAGATTTAAACGGAATACCAACTCCTTGTTATATTTGCGATGAAGACGCATTAGAGAGAAACCTGAAGATTTTAAGATCTGCTCAGGAAAAAAGCGGCTGTAAAATAATACTGGCACTCAAGGGTTTCGCAATGTTCAGTTTGTTCCCTGTTATTCGCGAATATCTAAAAGGGGCTGCTGTTAGCTCTTTGGACGAGGCACGGCTGGGTTTTGAAGAGTTCGGCGGAGAGGTGCATGTGTATTCGCCTGCTTATAAAGATGATGAATTTGAAAGTTTTTTGCCGTACGCGGACCACATCAGTTTTAATTCTTTTTCACAATGGCGCCGATTCAAGCCAGTAATCTCCAAATATAAAAAGAAAAATATTGAATGCGGTATTCGAATTAATCCCCAGCATTCCGAAGTAAGATATCCCATTTACGATCCGTGCGGCAAACATTCCCGCCTGGGCGTAATCGCCGAACTGTTTCAAAATGAGGATTTAGAAGGTATATCAGGATTGCATTTTCACAATCTTTCTGGACTTAACGTTGATGCCCTTGAGCGTACTTTGAAAGTTCTTGAGGAGAACTTTGGGTGTTACATCAAACAGATGAAGTGGATAAACTTTGGAGGAGGTCATCATATTACCAGAGAAGATTATGAGATTGATAAACTTTGCGAACTGATTATTAATTTCAAGGAACGTTATCAAGTGGAGGTTTACATGGAACCGGGAGAAGCAGTTGTGCTGAACTCCGGAGTGCTGGCAGCATCAGTGCTGGATATCATACATAATGAAATGGATATTGCAATTCTCGATACATCAGCCGCCGCCCATATGCCGGATGTAATAGAAATGCCGTATAAACCTAAAATACTTGGCGCCTCTTCAACCGGTAACGAGCAACCAGCAAAGAATAACCAACATGTATACAAACTTACCGGAGTTACCTGTCTGGCCGGAGACGTGATAGGAGATTATTCTTTCCCGGAGCCTCTACAGGTTGGAACAAAATTAATTTTTCTCGATATGGCTCATTACACGATGGTTAAAAACAACACCTTTAACGGCATTCGCCTTCCATCTATAGCTATTTGCAATTCAAAGACCGGACAGATACAAGTTGTCAGAGAATTCAGGTATGAAGATTATAAGAATAGATTGTCTTAAAATATTCCCTTATCTCTCAAAAAAGCAATTCCCTTTTTTGCGTCGGCAGGACTTACCTCCTGGTTGATTTCCATGACGCGGATAGTTTCCGGTTTTAAATAAGATTTTACCATATCAAAATCTACTGTGCCGCATCCGGGAGCATTATGATCGGTGTATCCATTGAGTACATCGTGCAAATGGATACCTATTAAATGATCGTGAAATGTTTTCAATAGATTCTCCTGTGATATTAACTTGCGAAACTTTGTTTTTTCAGCAAAGTTTTTATTAGTCACTGGTGCGGCAGCTCCATTTGGTTCTGGCCCCTGGCCACGTTGTGAAATTCCAAACAGTGTTTCATTTACTTGCGCGTGGCCGGTATCGTGCCAGTAAGCAAGTTTACCGCCTTTAAATCGGCTGAAGATGGTTTTGAGTTCATTCATGTCGGGGAATTCAAAGAAGTAGTATCTATTTTCCAGTCCCACATTTATATCAAATTTTTCTGCTTCAGCGTTAATTTCATCAAGACTCTTGAGCAAAGCCTCGAAATTTTTTCCTTTTTTTGCTGTACGGTTTTGTGATATCTCTTGCAAAGATATTTCTGCTTCCTTCGATTGAATTTTTCCGTCGTCGTAAAATTGTTTCATTATATTGATCGGTTCATCTTCCGGTACACGTCCACAATGGACTATAATAGCCTGTGCCCCAACATCCGCGACATTTCGCAAGGTCTGTTTGACTTGATCTACTCCGCGCACCCTGTTTTCTTCCTCTATATCGCTTATTAAATACTGTTCGGCTCCTCTTATCCTGCCCTGAGGAGAAGGGCAAACAGCGTGCAAACTGACAATTTTTATTCCCCAGGCTGTAAAATTTTTCTTTATTTCTTCAAAGGTTTCGCTGGAAATCCGAAATTCCAGTTCCAGCGAACTAATGCCGGTTTCTTTCATTGTTTCTATTAATTCTTTCGCGTCATTAGTTAGACCAGCACGCCAGCAAGTTGAAATAGCACAAATGCTCATAATATTTAAAAATTATTTGGGCGAAGATTTTCTAAACTTAAAATCGACCCTATCAAATTCCGTCTATTATACATAATAAAATGTGCTACAATTAAATTTATAAGAATTTTACGACTCAAGTATTTAGGAGATTTTAATGAAATATATTGTTTTATTGGGAGATGGGATGCCGGACCACCCTCTGCCTGATCATGATAATAAAACCCCGTTACAAATTGCTAATACACCTAATATGGACTTTTTAGCAAAGAGCGGAATCACGGGTGGAATAAAAACTATTCCAGATGGATTTCCTCCGGGAAGCGATGTATCGAACCTGTCTATATTTGGATATAATCCTGAAGTTTATTATACAGGGCGTTCTCCTTTGGAAGCGGCAAGCATGGGTGTTGACCTGGATTCCGGGGATATAGCTTTCCGTTGTAACCTGGTGACTCTTAAACCGGTTATGAATGATCTTGTTATGGAGGATTACTCCGCCGGACATATTTCTTCTGAAGAAGCAAAAGAATTAATCAATTTCCTTAATAGTAAATTAGGGAATGAAAATTACACTTTTTATCCCGGTGTTAGTTACCGTCATCTCCTGGTTTGGAAAGGTGGAAAAGAAAAAATGGATTTGCCTCCACCACACGATTTAACGGGAAAAGGGATAAAAGATTCTGTTTTATCCAGGCGCGACGAAATTATTGAACTGCTGAACTATTCGCAAATGCTTTTAAAAAACCATGCTGTGAATCTCAAAAGGGCAGGGGAGGGGAAAAGACCGGCGAATTGTATATGGCTCTGGGGCAGCGGAAAAAAACCTGCCATGCCGAATCTGAAAAAGATGTACGACCTTGAAGGAGCTGTAATCTCAGCCGTGGACCTTTTAAAAGGGATCGGTATTTATGCCGGACTTGACGCGATTAAGGTGCCGGGAGCCACAGGGTATATCGATACGAATTATGAGGGTAAAGTTAAAAGCGCGTTAAAAATTCTTGAAGAAAAAAATTTCGTTTACATACATCTTGAAGCCGCTGACGAAACTTCGCATGAGGGAAGTTTTGAAAATAAAATTAAAGCTATTGAAGATTTTGACTCAAAAGTTGTCGGAAAAGTTCTTAAGGGAATAAGCGGCTATAAAAAATATAAAGTTCTTTTAACTTCAGATCATCCCACACCCCTGAGTCTTATGACCCATACGGCTGAAAAAGTGCCTTTCGCTGTTTATTCTCCGAATATGAATGGAGACAAAACTATTGCATTTAGCGAAGATTTGATTAAAGAGGGTTCAAAAAACTTTGAAAAAGGATTTGAAATAATGGAGTATTTTGTACGTGGTTAGGTATGAAATTGGCAAATTCTAAATAAGTTGAGGTAATTGCCATCTGTTTCCGACTGGATTCCCACTAAACACATGCGGGAATGACAATCATGGTTCTAAGTTCCTCAACTTTTTGAGTGTTGGAATTTATTTCTAATTTGAGATTTTGGATTTAGTATAATTTGAGCAACTGCTATGGGACTAATTGTGCAAAAATATGGAGGTACTTCAGTAGGGAGCATCGAGCGGATTAAAGAAGTGGCCAAAAAAATAGTTTCATCAAAAAAGGATGATGTGGATATTGTTGTTGTTGCATCCGCTATGGGAGGTGAAACAGACAAACTTTTAGAGATGGCTTATGAAATTTCTGCTGAGCCGGGAAAACGTGAAATGGATATGCTTCTCTCTTCAGGAGAAAGAGTATCATGCTCACTTCTTGCGATGGCTATTCAAAAACTTGGATATAAAGCGGCTTCGTATACAGGCAGACAGGTTGGGATTCTAACGGACAGCGCTCATACGAAGGCACGAATTAAGAAGATTGAGGCGCATAAGATTCATGGATCTCTTAAAGAAGGTTTGATAGTTATCGTCGCGGGATTCCAGGGAATCGATGAAAAAGAAAACGTTACAACTCTGGGGCGTGGAGGTTCTGATACTTCCGCAGTGGCTCTGGCCTCTGCTCTAAATGCAGATCTTTGCGAAATATATTCTGATGTTGAAGGGGTATTCACTACAGATCCTAATGTCGAGCCTAAAGCAAGAAAATTAAATAAAGTTTCCTATGAGGAAATGATGGAGATGGCAAGCTCCGGAGCGAAAATTCTTGAGATTCGCGCGGTTCAATTTGCTAAGAAATACAATGTCCCTGTATATGTGAAATCGTCTTTTAAAAAAGGTGATGGAACCTTAGTAACGAAGGAGGATTCTGATATGGAAGAAATTGAAGTATCTGGCATTACTTATGATAAGGATCAAGCTAAAGTATCAATAATAGGGGTGCCGGATAAACCGGGAATTGCTTCTAAAATATTTAATGTTGTGGCTGATGCAAATATTGTTATTGATATGATAATTCAGAATATCAGCCATGAGGGATTGACTGATATTTCATTTACAGTGCCTAAAAACGATGCCAAAAAAGGTTTGGAATTGGCCAAAGACGTTGGAAAGGAAATCGGGGCGAAAGATGTGAAGATAGACAAAAATATGTCTAAAATCTCTATCATTGGCGCGGGGATGAGGAGCCATTCAGGGATTGCCGCGAAAATGTTTCGGGTGCTGGCAAAAGAGAATATTAATATTCTGATGATCAGTACATCGGAAATCAAAATCTCCTGCGTTATAGAAAATAAATACACGGAATTAGCCGTTCGGGTGCTACATAAAGCCTTTGGACTGGGAAAAGAAAATAAAAGGAAGTGAGTAGGATTTATAGATTTTCTTTACAAAACAATATTTGTTATAATAACCATATTATTATTAAATTGATTAAATTATCAAGATTTTGTATGATTAACTTGTGTCAAAACCCATTCCAGCTAACAAACGACCTCTTGTATTAATTCTCCTTTTAACAATTTTTGCTTTTCGATTCCAGTCATTTGATAATCTACCCCGAGATCATTTAACAATCCATATTTCATCTAATCAAAAAGCGTCTCTAACCGGCATAATTGTGCTGCCGCCAGAAAAGTTCACCAGAAAAACCAGCCTCTATTTGAAATCAGAAACATTAACGAGTAAGGATAAAACTATAAAAGTCTCAGGCAAGGTTAGAATAACAGTTTATGAAAACAATTTACCTTTTAAATATGGAGACAGGATAAAAATTAATGCTGTTCGTTTGCGCGTGCCACGAAATTTTAAAAATGAAGGAGCCTTTGATTATGAATCTTATATGAAAAACAGGGGTATCTACGTTATAGGATCTGTAAGTAAGGGGGAAAAAATTGATTTGATTAACAGGAACAACGGTTTTTGGCTATTAGAAAAGATTTATTATTTTAAAGACAGTGTGTTGACATCTTTAGAATCTTTTTTACCGCAAGAAAATTCAACTATAATCAGAGCAATGGTCCTGGGGGATAGAGGGGGATTATCAAAAAAAGACAGGGAAGCATTTATTAGGTCTGGAACCGCCCATTTAATGGCAGTATCAGGACTTCATATTGGGTTTATCG